>CALRTF020000161.1:0-9401 GCA_943370985.1 Paenacidovorax caeni | reverse complement strand
CGGCGAGTCGGTCCGCGTGATCGACAACGTTTCCCCGCCGGTGCGCACCAGCCAGCAGGCCAAGGTCGAGACGCCCGACACCAAAAAGGACGCCAACGTCGTGGGCGACAAGGTCAACAGCGAAGGCAAGGCCGAAATTCTGGCTGCGGTGGCGGTTGCCCCCAAGGAAAAAACCTTTACCGACATCACGGTGCTGGGCGTCGCGACGGACAGCTCCAGCAACGCCTTCAATGAACTGGCGACCGGCACCGCGGTGACCAGCACCTTCGAGCTTCAGGGCAACCGCCTGATCAAGGTGGAAAAGCCAGGCGGCGTCTCGACCACCTGGAAGCCCGACAGCGGCGCCACCATCATTGCGGGTTCCGTGGGCAGCGTGGATGCCGCAGATTTCATCGGCTGGGGCAGCTGGAGCGCAGCCACCAAGGTCGAAGTCAGCGGCAGCACCACCGTCACACCGCTGCAGTATTTCCATTACGTTGCCGGCCGCCCCACGCCGGCGGGGCAAATGCCGACCACCGGCTCGGCCACGTACAACTTTGTAGGCGGAACGGTCACCCGCATCAACGGTGGCGGCACCACCGTCGGCAGCTTCAATGCGGCCAACACCAGCCTGAGCGTCAATTTCGGCACATCGTCCATCTCCGCCAACATTGACAGCTCCGTCGCTGCCTTCAGCGACACCGCGTCCATCTCTGGCTCCACCTTCAGCGGTACCTATATCAGGGGATTTTTCACTGGCGCGGGGGCCACCCGCGCCGGACTGACCTTCCTGAAAGCACTCACGGCCGGCGACCACGTGACCGGCGCCATTGTGTTTACCAAATAGCTTGCCATTCGAACTTTCCTGCCAACGACGATCCGGACGACATTCATCATGAACCATGATTTTGGATTCAAAAATACCGCCCTGCTGATGGCGCTGGCTGCGGTGTATCCCCTGCAGGCCCACGCGCTGGCCGGCATCGCGCAGTTCACGGCAGGTGATGTCAATGTGCGGCAGACCGACGGCCGCACCACCACTTTGGCCAAGGGCGGCAACATCGACAGCGGCCAGGCCATCGTCACCGGCACCAACGGCCGCGCCCAGGTCAAGTTCACCGATGGCGGCCTGGTTTCCCTGCAGCCCAACACCGAGTTCAAGATTGCCAACTATGTTGACCAAAACGATCCCAAGGAGGACCGCTTCCTGGTGGACCTGCTGCGCGGCAGCATGCGCGCCATCACCGGGCTGATCGGCAAGCGCAACCGCGACAACTACAAACTCACCACCACCACGGCCACCATCGGCATTCGGGGCTCCGGTTTCAAGGTAGGCTACAACCCGGACGGCTCGCTGGGCATCACCAGTGAGCTCGACAAGATCGAGGTGTGCAACCAGAGCGGCTGCATCGGGCTGGTGGCCGGCGAGTCGGTCCGCGTGATCGACAACGTTTCCCCGCCGGTGCGCACCAGCCAGCAGGCCAAGGTCGAGACGCCCGACACCAAAAAGGACGCCAACGTCGTGGGCGACAAGGTCAACAGCGAAGGCAAGGCGGCGGTGGTCACGACGACCGAGGCCAAGCCGGTCAATACCGGAACTTTCACCGACCTGTACGGCGTGTCAACCTACTACCTGCCGCTGACGTCCGGACCTGGCTCCAAGTCAGGGCCCGGTGTGGCCAGCCCGGCAACACTCGATGACGGCAAGCTGACGTCCTTCACCGCGGGAGGCAGTAATTTCGTGTCCTCCACCATCAGCAATGCGGGCTCCGTCGGCTCGGTGACGGCGGGCGATTTTGTCGGATGGGGCACCTGGGCCAGCGGCACCAAGAACGGCAGCGCGGTCGGTGACCTGTCCTATGTGGTGGGCCGTCCCAGCGCCGTCCTGCCCACCACCGGCGCCGGTGTCGCCTACGCACTCATTGGCAAGACCCCGGTGAGCGCTTATGACACCTCGGCCCAGGCAGCCATTGCCTCCGGGACGCTCACTTCGGCCTCGCTGACCGTCAATTTCGGCACCAGCCAGATCACCAACGTGGCCATCAACACAAGTCTTGGCGGTTTTACCGTGAGCTCGGGCATCGCGATCAGCGGCAGCACCTTCACCTACATCAACGGCGGCCCGCTTTTCATGATCGACGGCTTTTTCACCGGCGTCAACGCAAGCCGCGCGGGGCTGGTTTATGTCGGCACCAATGGCAACACGCGTTACTCGGGCGCCGCCGTGTTCCAGGCGCCCTGAGCCGCCCGCTTCAGCGCAGGTAAAACGCCAGGTCGCGCTCGGTGGCCTCGGCGCCATGAATGTCCACGGCTTTCTGCCTGGCCGCCAGGCCCATCCGGCGGCGAAGTGCGGGCGAGTCATGTAGCGCCATCAAGGCATCGTAGGCCTGTTCCTGCGATTCGATGAGAAACCCCGAAACACCGTGCTCCATCACTTCTGCATAACCCGCAGAGGCGTGCGCCACGACCGGAAGACCGGCACCCATGGCCTCCAGCACTACCCGACCATACGCCTCGACGAACATGCCGGTGCGATAAAACACCGCGTCCAGCGACCGGTAAAACTCAGGCACCGGCTCGGCGCCCGCCGGCAGCAATTCAATGCCCGCTACCCCGCCCAGACCGGGCGCCAGACATGTGCCGCCCATGATGCGAACACGGACCCCACGGCTTGCCAGCATGCGGTACAGGGACAGATCGTGGGGGTGGTGCTTGTCCAGGAAGTCCCGGCTGACGCGCCCCACGGTGAAGGGTGAGGACTGCGCCCCGTCGCGAAGGATTTCCGCAAAACGGGTCTCCGCCACCTGGAGGAAAGGCGCCAGGTCCAGCAGGCTGGGGATCACCTGCCCGGGCAAGGCGGCACTGCGCTGCAGCAGGGCGGACACAAAAACGATGTCCGGCTCGAGCCCGGCAAACGCGCGCACCGCTTCAACAATGGCGAACAGCTGCCCCTGGTTGGAAAGGTTATGCAACAGGATGACCCGTTCAAATCGCCCGTATTTGAGCCAGACCTCGGGTTGCAGATGAACACCCCCGATCAGCAGCGTCCCGCCTTTGGGGAATTGATGGGCAAAGGGCTGGATGGCCGTGATGCCTTCGCCAGCGTAGGCCGGGTGCACCGGCGTCACCGACCAGAGCTTGACCGGCCGCCGGCTGGCGAGCAGCCTGCGCAGATCAAGCAACTCCCTTTCGGCGCCGGTGTACAGCTCGCTGAAACGGCCCAGCAAATGCAGGGGCGAGGTGGCAGAGGGTTGGCTCATTCCCGCTGATTATCCCCGGGCGAACCCCGCCCCGGCCCGTGCTGCTGCCACATAATCCGGGGATGCAAGATGGCCACGCCCCCACGCCGGAACCGCAGGCCCTTCAGGCCGCCGGGGCTGCCGACCACGGCACCTGGATGTCGCGCGGCACGGATTTCCATGCGGCCGGGCAACTGGAACAGGCGCTGCTGGCCTTTGAACATGCGCTGGCGCTGGCGCCGCAGGACGTGAACACGGCCTGCGCATGCGCGACGCTGCTCGCACTTCTTGACCGGCCGCAGGCTGCCTGCAGAACGCTGCTTTCCGTGGAGACACAACTGATGGAAAGCGCCGACGGCGCGGCCAACCTTGCGATCGCCGCGGAGGCCTGCGGTGCGCTGGAAAAAGCGCAAGCGTGCTACACGCAGGCCTTGCACATCGATCCGTCGCACGTGCGCTCGCTCAACAATGTGGGCATTCTTGCCGCCCAGGCATCCCAGTGGCAGCTCGCCATCGGGCTGGCCCGCAAGTGCCTGGCGCTGCAACCCGGGCACGCAGCCCATCATGCCAATCTTGCAGAATTTCTTGCAGGCGATGGACAGTACGCCGAAGCGCTGGAACTCGTCGCCGCGGCCAGACTGCAATTTCCGGACGACACGGCGCTGACCATCCGGCACACCGCCCTGCTGGCCCTGAACGGGGACCTTGAACCGTGCAACGCGATGCTGGCCGGCATCGATGATGATGGGCTCCGCCTTCTCGAAAAATTTCTCTCGAAATCGGGCTCGCCCGCTGGCCTGCTTGCGCACGCCGGCGCCAGCCCGGACAGGCCGCCGGCGGCGGCGCTGGACGCGTTCGACATGCATGCCAGGCAAACCCTGGCAAAAATGTCGCTGTGCGACTGGCGCGGCAACGCCGTGCTCGCTGCGCGTATGCGCCAGGCCCTGGCGAGCACGGCGGCTCAGCTGCGGGGGGGACGTGACTGGCAAGCGGCGGTATTCCAGGGCTTGACGCTGGGCCTGCAGAAGGACGAATTGCGCCAGATGCGCAGCGAAACCAGTGCTGCCATGCAGGCCGGTTTGACCTCTTCCCTGCCGCCCTTGACAGCGCGCCCGCGCGCCAGCGGCAACCCGCTTGCGCCGGACCCGCGTATCCGGGTTGGGCTGGCCGTGCAAAGCCTGCGCAACCGGCGCCAGGTCCAGGCTCTGACGCGTCAGCTCGCGGGCCATGACGCGTCGCGCTTTGCCTTTTTTGTCTACGCATTTACCCGGCAGCCCGATCCGGCGCTGGCGGACACGTTGCGGCCCCATGCGCAGGGTGTGCTTGAACTGGCCCACATGCTCGATGCCGAAGCCGCAGCGCGCATTCGGCTGGACCGGCTGGATGTGTATGTGGAAACCGAAGGCGACTTTGGGTGGTCCCGTCCGGCGATTGCCGCATGGCGGGTCGCACCGGTGCAGTTGCGCCAGCGCGGCTGGCATCAGCATCACGTCGCCGGTCATTGGGACTACACACTGTCCGACCGCTTCATGCACCCGGACAGCGAACACCCTGCCGCTTTCGGCGCCATCGCCCGCCTGCCTTTCAGTTGCTGGCTGGCCACCGCCTGCCAGACGCCTGCAGATCCCCCGGGTGAAACACGGGAAGAAGCCGGCTTGCCGGCAGACACCCTGGTGCTCGGCTCATCCGTCGCTCCCGCCATGCTCGATCCCGACAGTTTTTCGGCCTGGATGAAAATCCTGCGCTCGCTGCCGGATGCCATCCTGTGGCTGCCGGACTGCGGCGCGGCGGCAGTCCACCTGCTGCGGGAGGCGCAAGCCGCTGGTGTGGGCGCCGGCCGAATTTTTTTCCAGGCCAAAACGCGAGCGGGCGAACCGGATGTGCGCCTGGATCATGCCGATCTCTTTCTCGACCCCCTGCACTGCTGCGAAGCACCCGGCCTGGAAGCCGCCCTGCGACTCGGGGTGCCCGCCCTCAGCTGGGCAGGCGCAGGCATGGCCTCGCGTCTGGGCGCGAGCATGTTGTACGCGGCCGGGCAGCCGGAAGGCGTGTTCGCCGGCAGGGATGCCTATGTGGCGGGGGCCGTGCGCCTGGGGCGCGACGCCCGGGCCCTGCCGCCACTGCGCGCGCGTCTGCGGGAGACCGCCCAGGCCTCGCCCCTGTTCGACACCGCTGCCCGCATCGGGGAGTGGGAAGCCGCGTGGGAGATCATGGTCCAGCGATCGCGCGGCGGCCTGGCGCCCGCGGCCTTTGATGTGGCGTCCAGCCTCTCCGTACAGACGCCATAAGCGCCAGCTGTTTTGAAGATCCACATCTACACGGATATCGCCAACCTGTTCGGCCGGGCCTGCCGGGTCTGGATGGATGTGCTGCTGGACGCGGGGCACGAGGTTGAACTGGTGGACATCGGCATGGGCAAGGACACGCCTCTGCCCGAGGTCGGCCACAGCGACGTGAACCTGCTGGTCACGGGAATTTATGCCTTCGCGCGCTTCCAGACCTGGGGCCTGCCCAGGCACGGGAAAAACATCCTGTGGATGTTTGATCCCCTGACACGGCAGGAAGATGCGCACATGCACAGCCACAAGGCGACGGCTTTCGATGCCCTTGCCGGCGGGCTGCATGCCGTGATTGCGATGGACGCATCGATTCAACAGTACGTCCAGCGACATCATCCCCGCCTGGCGACGCTGCAAATCCCCTACCTGATTGCAAACCGGAACATCCATGCGCCAATGGCCGAGTCGGAGCGCACCGGACAGGTGCTGTTTATGGGGGGGAAAACCGCCCGCAGGGAAGCGGCCGAAGCCTGCTTCCAGGCCAGCGCGACGCCTGCAGAATTTTCCTGGGCCGGACTCTGGGGTGCAGCGCGTGATGAAAAACGCAGGCGCAGCCGCATCAGCCTGAACATCCATGCTGACCCGGCGCACACCTATTTCGACCAGTTCCGCACGCTGGAAGCCTGGGCGGCCGGCACCGTGGTCGCCACAGAAACCACCGACGGGCTGGCCCCCTGGGGCATCGCGCCCGGGGTCCATCTGGCCATGGCCGATCTGGCCGACCTGCCGCAGCGCTGCGCCGAGCTGCTGGCCGATGCCACAACACGGGCGCGGATGAGCGATGCTGCGCAAGCGCTGCTGCGCCAGCAGTTTTCGCCGCAACGCTGGCAGCGGGACATGTTGTCGGTGATCGCGCAAATCCCCTGACCGGTCCACGCGGCGCCGTACAACGCTCCTGTTTTGATAGCTGCATGCTCCCGTCCGCCGGGGGCTGCAGGCCTTTTTCCCTTACGAATTGGGAGATCAGCCGGCCTGCAGCCGGTCGCGGATCTGCTGCAGCGCCGCCGGGTCGTCCAGGGTGGTCAGGTCGCCGGCATCGCGGCCTTCACACACGGCCTGGATGGCGCGGCGCAGCAGCTTGCCGCTGCGCGTCTTGGGCAGCAGCGAGACAAAACGCACGCGCGATGGCCGGGCCAGCGCACCGAGGTCGCCGTCCACCCGTTTCATGATCTCGCCTTCGAGCTTGAGCGCGGCCGCGCTGTCGGTCAGCACCGCGCCGTCTTTCGGCACCACAAAAGCCATGGCGACCTGGCCCTTGAGGCTGTCGGCCACACCGACCACTGCCACCTCTGCCACGCCGGCATGGCCGGAAATGCTCTCCTCGATCTCGCGGGTGCCGAGACGGTGGCCGGCCACGTTGATCACGTCGTCGGTACGGCCAAGGATGAAGTAATAACCGTCTTCGTCGCGTATGCCCCAGTCGAAGGTGCTGTAAACCATCTTGCCGGGCACAGACTTCCAGTAGGTGTTGACGAAACGCGCGTCGTCCTTCCACACCGTCTGCATGAAGCCGGGCGGCGTCGGGCCTTCCAGCACCACCACGCCTTTTTCGTTGGCTTGGGTCAGCTCCTCGCCGGTCGACTCGTGCAGCAGCTTGACCCGGTAGCCGTACATCGGGATGCCCGGGCTGCCGAACTTGCTGGGCGTTTTCTCCACGCCGTTGGCCACGGTCAGCAGCGGCCAGCCGGTTTCGGTCTGCCAGTAGTTGTCGATGATGGGCACCTTCAGGCCCTCGCTGATCCAGCGCGCGGTCGGCTCGTCCAGCGGCTCGCCCGCCAGATAGAGCGCGCGCAGGCTGGACAGGTCGTATTTCGTGAGCAGCGCCGGGTCCTGTTTTTTCAGCACCCGCACCGCGGTCGGCGCGCTGAACATCGCCGTCACCTTGTATTTCTCCACCAGGCGCCACCAGATGCCGCCGTCGGGCTGCTTGTCCAGGCCCTGGGTCGGCAGGCCCTCGTACATCAGCGTGGCCATGCCGGCAATCAGCGGCCCGTAGATGATGTAGCTGTGGCCCACCACCCAGCCGATGTCGCTGGTCGAGAAGTAGGTCTCGCCGGCCCGGCCGTCGAAGATGTGTTTCATGCTGGCCGCCAGCGCCACCGCGTAACCGCCGGTGTCGCGCTGCACACCCTTGGGTTTGCCGGTGGTGCCGCTGGTGTAGATGGTGTAGCTGATGTCGGTCGAGTCCAGCCACTCGCAGGGCACTTGCGCATCGATGTTTGCGGCGCGCAACTCGCTCCACAGGTGGTCGCGGCCCGCCACCATGGCCATGGGCGCCAGCTGGCGGTCGGTCAGCAGCACGGCCTCGGGCTTGTGGCTAGACAGGCGGATGGCTTCGTCAAGCAAGGGCTTGTAGGGCACGATCTTGCCGCCGCGCGAACCGGCGTCGGCGCTGACAATCACCCTGGGCGTGGCGTCCTCGATGCGCGAGGCCAGCGAGCCGCTGGCGAAGCCGCCGAACACCACGCAGTGGATGGCGCCCAGCCGCGCGCAGGCCAGCATCGCAAACGCGGCTTCGGCCACCATGGGCATGTAAATCAGCACGCGGTCGCCCTTCTGCACACCCAGCGCCTGCAGGCTGGCCGCCATGCGCTGCACCTCGCGGTGCAGTTCGGTGAAGCTATAGGTTTTCTCGGTGCCGGTTTCGGTCGAGACGTAGATCAGCGCCGCCTGGTCCGGCCGGTCTTTCAAATGCCGGTCCACCGCGTTGTGGCAGAGGTTGGTCTTGCCGCCCTCGAACCAGTGCACAAAAGGCGGCTTGTCGAAGTTGCAGACGCGCGTGAAAGGCTGCTGCCAGTCGATCAGCCTGGCCTGCTCGGTCCAGAAGGCATCGGGGTGGTCAATGGAGCGGCGGTAGAAATCGGCATAACTTGTCATGAGGCGGTCTCCGGAGTGTTTTTTTCTGTGCGGCAGTTCAGATTTTGACGACGATGCGGCCGCGCACCTTGCCCGCCATCAAGTCGGCTGCTTTTTCTGCGGCCCGGGCCAGCGGCACTTCTTCGACCATGGCCTCGAGTTTGGCCAGGTCCAGGTCGGTCGCCAGGCGGTCCCAGGCTTGCTGCCGGCGCGCCAGCGGCGCCATCACGCTGTCGATGCCGGCCAGCGTCACGCCGCGCAGGATAAAAGGCATCACGGTGGCCGGAAAGTCCGCGCCCTGCGCCAGCCCGCAGGCGGCGACCACGCCGCCGTAACGCGTCTGTGCACAGGCATTGGCCAGCGTGTGCGAACCGACCGCATCGACCACGCCGGCCCAGCGTTCCTTCTGTAGCGGTTTGCCGGGCGCAGACAGTTCACTGCGGTCGATGATGGAGGTCGCGCCGAGCTGCTTGAGGTAAGCCTCTTCGCCGGCCTTGCCCGTCGCCGCCACAACGCTGTAGCCGAGCTTGCCGAGCAAAGCAACGGCAACGCTGCCGACGCCGCCGGTGGCGCCAGTGACCAGCACCTCGCCATCGCCGGGTTGGAGGCCGTGTTTCTCCAGCGCCAGCACACAGAGCATGGCGGTGTAACCTGCCGTGCCGATCGCCATGGCCTGGCGTGTGCTGAAGGCTGTCGGCAGCTTGACCAGCCAGTCGCCCTGCAGCCGCGCGCGTTCGGCCAGCAAACCCCAGCGCGTTTCGCCCAGGCCCCAGCCGTTGTGGATGAAGCGGTCTCCGGCTTTCCAGGCCGCATGGCTGGATTCCAGCACCGTGCCGGCGCCGTCGATGCCCGCGACCATGGGCCAGCTCCGCACCACCGGTCCGGTGTTGGTGATCGCCAGGCCGTCCTTGTAGTTCAGCGTCGAGTACTCAACCTGCGCCAGCACGTCGCCGGCCGGCAGTTGGCCTTCATCGAGCTCGGCCACGGC
>CALRTF020000160.1:0-9480 GCA_943370985.1 Paenacidovorax caeni | reverse complement strand
CCAGCCGGGGCCGGGCTCGAACTCGCTTCGCTCAGACAATCGCCCGTCCTGATCCGTCTGGCCCTGCGCTCCTCGGCGCATACAGAAGGGTGGGTAAAAAATCGGTGCGGGAACAAAATCCGGAGTCCCTGAAGCGCGCAGCGCTTCAGGGACGGGACTCCCAACAGACCGTCATGTTTGCACGCGAGCGCAGCGCACGCGGCCAAATGAAGTCCCCCTCCATCGCCCAGCGGGGCGAGGGAGGGGTTAGGGGTGGGAGTGGGGAGTCAAGTCCTGCTGCCGGTGGCATCCCGGGGTGCTGAGGTTTTTGATGGCAGTTGGCCGGGATGCCGGACTGGACCGCCCGTCGTGCCATGGCCTACCATGTGAACCCGTTCTGCCGCCAACCCTGACTGGACATTTCATGATCACTGTGCACCACCTGAACCATTCCCGCTCACAACGCATTCTCTGGCTGCTGGAGGAACTGGGGCTGGACTACGAGATCCGGCGTTACGAGCGCGATCCCAAAACCATGCTGGCGCCGGCCTCGCTGCGCGCGGTGCATCCGCTGGGCAAGTCGCCGGTGATCACCGACGGTGACCTGACGATTGCCGAGTCAGGCGCCATCGTGGACTACCTGATCGAGCGTTATGGCGCGGGACGGCTGGCGCCGGCGGCGGGCACGGCTGAGCGCCTGCGCTACACCTACTGGCTGCATTACGCCGAAGGTTCGGCCATGTCGCCGCTGCTGCTCAAGCTGGTGTTCGACAAGATTGAAACGGCGCCCATGCCGTTTTTTGTGAAGCCGGTTGCCAAAGCCATCAGCGCCAAGGCCAAAAGCAGTTTCATCGAGCCGCAGATACGGCAGCACCTCGATTACCTCGAGGCGGAGCTGGGGAAAAGCCCGTGGTTTGCCGGAAGTGAGTTCAGTGGTGCCGACATCCAGCTGAGTTTCCCGCTGGAGGCGGCTGCAGCACGTGGCGGGCTGGACGCGGGCCGGCCGCGGCTGATGGATTTTCTCCAGCGCATCCATGCGCGGCCTGCCTACCAGCGCGCCATCACGCGCGGTGGTGAATATTCAATCCTCAGCTGAGTCTGCGCGGGCGTCGTGTGCTACAAAATCAGTAGCTGCAGGCCCCCGCCAGCCGGCGGCTGGAGGGCTAAATGCCTTGAATTTCAGCGGAAGCCGAAGTAAGACAGGATGAAGCCGATGATGACGACAAGGCCGACGATGTAAATGATGGTGTTCATGGTGTCCTCTGGATTTTTTGTTGGCGTGCCGGGCTGGCTTGCCTTCTGAGACCAGATCATGGCGGGACACCGGGCCCGCGGCTGTAGGCCCTGCCTGCCAGCGGCCGTCGGACAAGGGCCACATCGCAAGCGGCTAAAGCTCCGCGGCTTCCACCAGGAAACGCACCCGCTTGACACCCTGCCACTCGTCGGCATCGAGCCGGAACGCCAGCTTGACGCGGGCCGGCAGCGACTCGGTGTGGCCGAACCAGATGCCGTCCACCGGCTGGCCCTGGTGCCTGAGCTTGAGCGCCAGGTGTTTTTCACCGACCAGGCGCTGCGAGACCACCTCGACCTCCTCGCTGAAGGTCGGCGCCGCAAAACCCTGGCCCCAGACCTCGCGGTGCAGCGTGTCGACCAGGTCGGCGCGGCGGTACTGCGGCGCCAGCGGGCCGTCGGTGTCCAGCCGCCGCGTCAGCGTCGCGGCGTCCAGCCATTCGTGCGCGACCTGCTGCAGCGCCTGCTCGAAGACCTCGAACTGCTCTTCAAGAAGGGTGCAGCCGGCCGCCATCGCATGGCCGCCGAAACGCAGCAACACGCCGGGGTGGCGCTTGGCCACCAGGTCCAGCGCATCGCGCAGGTGAAAACCCGCAATCGAGCGGCCCGAGCCCTTGAGTTCGTGTTCGCGCCCCGGCGCCTGGCTGGCGGCAAACACAAAGGTCGGCCGGTGCAGCTTGTCCTTGATGCGCGAGGCGACGATGCCGACCACCCCTTCGTGAAAGTCGGGGTCGAAGATGGCAATCGCTGGCGGCGGCACCTCGTCCTCGTCGATCATCGCGTCGGCCGCGTATTGCGCCTGCTCGCGCATGCCGGACTCGATGCCCTTGCGCTCGCGGTTGATGCCGTCCAGCGTTTTGGCCAGCTCGTCGGCGCGGCCCGCGTCGTCGGTCAGCAGGCACTCGATGCCCAGGGTCATGTCGCTGAGCCGGCCTGCGGCATTGATGCGGGGGCCCAGCGCAAAGCCGAAGTCGAAACTGGTGGCGTTGGCCGCCACCCGGCCGGCCGCGCTGAACAGCGCCGCCACACCGGCCGGCAGGGCCCCGCTGCGTATGCGCTTGAGGCCTTGCGCCACCAGGCGGCGGTTGTTGGCGTCGAGCTTGACGACGTCGGCGACGGTGCCGAGCGCGACCAGCGGCAGCAACACGTCCAGTTTGGGTTGATTGTTTGAATCAAACCTGCCGCGCTGGCGCAACTCGGCACGCAGGGCCAGCAGCACATAAAACATCACACCGACACCGGCAATCGACTTGCTCTCGAAGCCGCAGCCGGGCTGGTTGGGATTGACGATCACGTCGGCGTCCGGCAGCACGATGGCGCCATCCTTCAGCGCCGGCAGGTGGTGGTCGGTCACCAGCACCTGCATACCGAGTCCGCGGGCACGCGCCACGCCGTCCAGGCTGGCAATGCCGTTGTCCACCGTGACCAGAACCTCGGCGCCGGTGGCCTTGACGCGTTCGGCAATGCTGGCGGTCAGGCCGTAGCCGTCCACCACGCGGTCCGGCACGATGTAGCTGACCTGCGTCGCGCCCAGCAGGCGCAGGCCGCGCAGCGCGACGGCGCAGGCGGTCGCGCCATCGCAGTCGTAGTCGGCGACCACGCAGATTTTTTTGTTCGCGGCGATGGCATCGGCCAGCAGCGTGGCGGCCTCCTGCGTGCCCTTCATGGACGCCGGCGGCAGCAGCCGCGCCAGACCGTCGTCGAGTTCGTCGGCGTTGCGCACGCCGCGCGCGGCATACAGCTGCGCCAGCAGCGGATGCACGCCGGCCTGCTCCAGCGCCCAGACGCTGCGCGGCGGAGCTTCACGTACTATTATTTTCATAGCTGCTCACGCCCGTCCCACAGGGGCTGCAGGCCTGAAACGCGCTTGATCCGGGTCCACAGGCCGGGGCTTGCGGGAACAAAACTTTGCGCCGCCCGTGCGCCGCACAGGGTCAGGCGCGCCTCGCCGGCGGCGCGCAGAACGGCCAGCAGGGCGGCACAGCTGTCAGCGTCCACGGCCTGCCAGGCCCGCGCATGGGCGGCGACATCGCCGCGCTGCGCCGGTGCCAGCAGGCGTGTGTCCACGCGCAGATCCGGCGCTGCGGGCACGGCCTGCGCCAGCACACCGGCGCCGCTGACCCAGAAGGAATTGACCGGCGCCTGGCCCTGCTGCAGCCGCTGCTCGTTGACGGGATGGGTGTAAAGCAGCATCTGCATCTCGTTCTGCAGGCGGCGCAGGGTGGCGGCCGGCGTGCCGGCGCCGTCCAGCAGCGCACGTGTCAGGTGCCGGCCCATCAAGGTGTCCATGGAAATGCTGCGCAGGCCGCGAAAGACCTCCCCGGTGGCCAGCCAGATGCCGGGCCGGCCGCAAGGCGCCAGCGTGATGCCGTCCTCGAGGAAATAGGGCGCCATCGCGGCCAGCAGCCTGCCGGCGTTTTCCTCGTCCAGCGCCAGGTCTGCGGGCGGCGACAGCCGCACATGGTCGGCCCCGACCTGCCAGTGGCACAGCGTGATGAAGGCGCAGGGCAGGCCGGTCGTGCCGGTGTCGAAGGCGGCCCAGGGAATCAGGCCGGGCCCTCCCGGCAGCCTGTGCGCCTGCGCGAGCGCCAGTTCAAAAGGCGTGGACGGATCGTCCTCGCTGCATTCAAGGCGGTCGTGCGGTGCCATGGCCGCCAGCAGCGCACGCAGATTCGGGGTCAGCGGCGGCATCGGCGCGGCTGGCTCGCCGGCGTCCCGGGCCAGCACGGCCCCGGGAATGATCAGGTGAAGTTTGTCCGGCATGGGCCTATTGTCCGGGATAGCCGGGACCTGATGCCACAATTGCCCCATGCAAATCCCCTACGAACTGATTCTGGGCTGGCGCTACACCCGCGCCGGCCGCGCCACACGGCGCAACGGTTTTATTTCCTTCATCTCGGGTGTCTCCATGCTGGGCATCGCGCTCGGCGTGGCGGCGCTGATCATTGTGCTCAGCGTGATGAACGGCTTCCAGAAGGAAGTGCGAGACCGCATGCTGGGCGTGATTTCGCACATCGAGGTGTTTGCGCCGAATGGCGCGGCCTTGCCGGATCCGCAGAAAACCCTGTCCGAAATCAGGGGCAATCCGCAGGTGGTGGGCGCGGCAACCTTTATTTCCGCGCAGGCCCTGCTGGCGCGCGGCGAAGACATGAAAGGCACGCTGGTGCGCGGCATCGATCCGGCGCTGGAAGGCGAGGTCACCGATCTGGCGGCCGCCTCGGTCAGCACGCTCGCGCGGCTGGTGCCCGGGCAGTTCGGCGTGGTGCTGGGCGGCGAGCTGGCGCGCGCGCTGGGCGTGCGCGAAGGCGACAGCGTGACGCTGATCGCGCCCAGCGGCCAGGTCACCCCGGCCGGCGTGGTGCCGCGCCTGAAACAGATGACCGTGGTCGGCACTTTCGACTCCGGCCACTTCGAGTACGACTCGGCGCTGGTGATGCTGCACCAGGACGACGCTGCGAAAATTTTCCGGCTCGAGGGCCCGACCGGCATACGCATCAAGCTCAAGGACCTGCACCAGGCGCGCGAAGTCGCCGCCGAGCTGTCGCGCAGCCTCAGCGGTGACTTGCTGATCCGCGACTGGACGCGCCAGAACCGCACCTGGTTTGCGGCGGTGCAGCTCGAAAAACGCATGATGTTCATCATCCTGACGCTGATCGTCGCGGTCGCCGCCTTCAACCTGGTCAGCACGCTGGTGATGACGGTGACCGACAAACGCGCCGACATCGCCATCCTGCGCACCCTGGGCGCCAGCCCGAAAAGCATCATGGGAGTGTTCATGGTGCAGGGCGCCATGGTCGGTGTCATCGGCACGCTGTCGGGCCTGTTGCTGGGCCTGGGTATTGCGCTGAACATCGATGTGATCGTGCCGGCGCTGGAGCGTGCGCTCAATGCCAGCTTCCTGCCCAAGGACATTTACCTGATCAGCCGCATGCCCAGCGACCCGCAGTACGCCGACATCATGCCGATCGCCGTGATTGCGCTGGTGTTGTCATTCCTGGCCACCATTTATCCGAGCTGGCGCGCCAGCCGCGTCAACCCAGCGGAGGCTTTAAGGTATGAGTGAAATAAAAACCGTTCGCCCTGAGCTTGTCGAAGGGTTCCCCGCTGTGGCTTCGACAGGCTCAGCCCGAACGGAAGTCGTTTTGAAGGCCCAGGGCCTGACCAAACGTTTCCACGAAGGCCCGATCGACCTGACCGTGCTGCACGGTGTCGACCTGCAGGTGATGGCCGGCGAAACCCTGGCCATCGTTGGCGCCTCGGGCTCCGGCAAGTCCACCTTGCTGCACCTGATGGGGGGGCTGGACGCGCCCACCAGCGGGAATGTCGAACTCAAGGGCCAGCAGATGTCGGCGCTGTCGCCGGCCGAACAGGGTGAGCTGCGCAACCAGCACCTGGGTTTTGTCTACCAGTTCCACCACCTGCTGCCCGAGTTCAGCGCGCTCGACAACGTCGCCATGCCCTTGTGGATACGCCGCCAGGACCGCGAGAAGGCTGCGGCAACCGCCCAGGCCATGCTGGCCAGCGTCGGTCTGAAGGACCGCAGCCATCACAGGCCGGCCGAACTGTCGGGCGGTGAACGCCAGCGCGTGGCGATCGCGCGCGCGCTGGTCACGCGGCCGGCCTGCGTGCTGGCCGACGAGCCGACCGGCAACCTGGACCGTTCCACCGCCGACGGCGTGTTCGAACTGATGCTGCAACTCGCACGCGAACACGGCACCGCCTTTGTGATGGTCACCCACGACGAAACCCTGGCGGCGCGTTGCGGCCGGCGTTTTCGGCTGGTGTCGGGGCGCCTGTCGGCCTGGGCCTAGGACGGCCTGCCGAAAGGTCAATTTGCGGCGCCCGCCCGCCAAAACGCCCGGACGTGCATAATCCTCCAGCCCCCCGGTACGCCCTGGCGTCCCCGGGCGCCCCCGTTTTTCACCATGCCGTGCAGCTTCCTGCCTGCGGTCCAGGACAGGCCTATCTCGCATGACCGACCATTACACCGCCCTCGGCCTGAACAGTGCAGCCACACTGGCCGAAGTCAAAAAAGCCTTTCGCCAGCAAGCTTCGTTCTGGCACCCGGACAGAAATGACCATCCCCAGGCGGCCGAGCGCTTCCGGGCGGTGCAGCAGGCTTATGAAGTGCTTTCGGACGCCGACAAGCGCGAAGCCTATGACGACAACCGCCGCCGCAACCTGCTCGACAGCCCGACCGACACGGCGCGCGCCATCTGGGCCGATTATCTGAACCCCTTGTTAAGCGCTGCTGACCGAAAGACACCTTGAGCACCTCTGCCTACTTCCTCGACCTGCGCTCGGCCTACCAGTCCGAAATGGACGACCTGCGTTTCGACTCCGAGGGGCGCGACGTGTTGCAGCAGCGTCTGGCCGGCAAACGCCAGCAGATGGCCTTTCTGGTCCAGATGATGGACATCAGCCCGGAGATGGTGGCGGTGGTTTTTCACCAGGGCTTTGATTTCACCGGAAAAGCCGTGATGGAGCATTTGCTCACGCACGACGAAGACGGCCTTCCGCCCTGGAGCAGCCTGGCCGCTGGTTTCGAGCTGACGCCCTGGGCCCGTGAACTGGCCGCTACCGCGCTGCAGGCGCCGGGCGGCGAGAAATTCCTGGCCGTGACAGCCGCCCTCGAATACATGGCCAGCCTGCCGGTCGCCGCCGGCATCATCGTCAGTGATGAAGACGAGGATGAGGACGAAGACGGCGCGCGGGACGGCGACGACGAGCTGGTGATGTTTGAGGACGATGGCGAGGGCGGACAGGGCAGCGATGCCCGCACGCGCCAGGAGGCGGGCGCCGACTGGCTGGTCCAGCAGGGCTTCGACCAGAAAGACTGACACAGGCCACATGCGCCCGAAAGTGAGACCCGATGAGCCAACACCTCGCCCTGATTGAAAAAACCCAAAGCCTGATCGCCGCCGGCGACATTGTCGGCGCCGAGTCGGCCCTGGTGGCGCTGGCCGATGCCGAAGGTGATGCTGCGCTGATGGTGGTGCTGGAGCAGTTGCCGCCCAAGGACGTGCTGGCCGTGATCCGCGAGTACGACAACTCGCGCGAGTCGGTGGTCGGCCTGCTGGTGTCGCCGGCGCAGTTCGCGCGCGCCGTGGTGATCGAAAAGCTGTACAAGGACCTGACCCGCACGCATTTGCGCGGCATGGTCAACGCGGTCATCTTCCGCGAGGATGCGGACCCGGTGGAATTTCTCACGGCCATCGGTGACCTCGACGGCGGCGCCGAGGCGCTGGCCGACTATTTCTCCGACCAGTGGAGCCGGGTCGAAGGTTTTGCGCGCAGCGGCAGTTTCGAGCCGGCCGACGAATACGGCAGGATGTTGTCGCAGTCCGCGCTGCTGGCCTCGGCTTACGAGCGGCCGCGTGTGTTGCAGGATGAAATCGCCGATCGCGACTGGATGCAGCTGGCCTGGATCCTGCGTTACGAACTGCCCGACCTGTTCATCGAGATGCTGATGGTGCTGCGTGCCAAGGGCAGTGCGCACCAGGCCGCGCCCGACGACGAGGACGAGGAAGACACGCTGGACGACGGCAAGGTCGAGACCGGCGACACCGACCGCGGCAAGGCCACACCGACGGCGCGCGAGTCCGACGAGGAATCGGCGATCTGAACATGGCTTTGCCTTCCGCCGTCTCTGTCTACGATGCGCGCCCCTTTTTCGAAAAGGCGCTGCAGCACGGCGTGTTGCGCGGCATCATCGGCCCCGAAAAAATCGAGGCCATGCGCATGGAGGGGTCCAAAGGTCTGGTGCAGATTGCGCGGTATTTCGGCAACGAGTTTCTGCGCCCCGAGCTGGAAAAAGCCCGCGACCGCATGGTCAACCTGGTCAGCCTCTACCTCGAAAGCAGCTGCGGCGGCGATGTGCAGCGGGCGGCCGAGTCGCTGCGCGACTTTTCGCTGCTGTCGCGCTCCAAGGCCGGCTCGGACATGCTCAAGGCGCTGATCGCCATGCCGCAGAACAGCCACTTCGGCATGAACGAACGCGGCGGCTTCCGCGACGAACACATCCCGCTGCTGGCCAAATGGTCGCTGCGCAGCCTGGCCGACTACCAGGCCGAGTTCGCCAGGCGCAACCAGGTGGCGCAGGTGGTGGACGCGGCCTTGTGGCTGGCCGGTGAGCTCGGCCTGGACGCGGACGAACTCGAAGACGCGGGCAAGGATGCCGAGGCCGTGATCCGCAGCGCCTTGCTGGTGCGGGCCGCAGGCCGCACCGAGATGCCGGACTGGGTGGCGTTCGAAAAAATGATCGCCGCGCTGCGCAAGAAACATGCGGCGGCGCCGGCGGCGCTGCAGGTCACCGTGCCCGCCCAACTTTCCGTGCATTTGCGGCCGGTGGTGGAAGCGGCGCGGCTGTCGGTGCTGGCCGACGCACCAAGAATCCTCGACGCAGCCCTGCCGGTGCGTGCCTTGTTCGAGCGCAGCCCGGCCTTTTTGGGCCGTTATTTCTGGATCGAGGACCCTTTGGCCGAGGTCGACCAGCATGAGCGCTCCGCGTCCGCGGCCTGGAACAAGCTCACCGGCGGCAACAGCGACGACGGGTCGCTGCTGACCCTGTTCCTGTGCCTGGCCGCGGGGGCCGCGCCCAAAACCTTGCTCAGCGAAAAAAGCGCCACGGCGCTGCTGCGCAAGATCCGCAAGTCCGGCTTTCATCCGGCGCTGGCCCAGCATTACATCGCGGAACACGCGCCGGCGCAGCACCAGGACGCCTATGCCAGCCTGTGGCAGGCCTTTGTCGAAGAGGCGCAGGCGACGCTGGAAAGTGATGCCGTGCATTCACTCAACGACGCGCTGGCCTTGTTGCGGCGGGAATGCCATGTGTCGTAGGCGGTTTGCGCCGGGTGCGGCGAAACACGTTTTTCTCAAAACGTTTCGGGCTCCAGCCCCCGTCTGACGGGGGGCGGGTAGCTATGAAATTTGTAGCAGATACTGTCGTCCCGGACTGGATCCGGGATCCATCTCCGCTTTCCCCTGCCTTGAAGTTTGCCAACAAGCCGGGTCTCGCCCCGGCGGGCGAGTTACTTTTCTTTGTCTCGCCAAAGAAACCTAAGGCGGATTCAAGGACCAAGTGCAACACTCCAACCGAGAGGAGTTGCATGACAAGAGCGTATCGACATTTGAGTGCTGAGGAGCGAGGTGTGGTGATGGGCATGAAGCTCAAACGCTGCAGCATCCGGGAGATTGCCAGGGTGCTGAATC
>CALRTF020000159.1:0-9490 GCA_943370985.1 Paenacidovorax caeni | reverse complement strand
GCCGGTGGCGCACCTGGTGTGCAATTTCGCCGAAGGTGTGGGCGGCAAACCGGCGCTGCTGACCCATGACGATGTGACCACGCTGTTCCACGAGTTCGGCCACGGCCTGCACCACATGCTGACCCAGGTCAACGAGCGCGACGTCTCAGGCATCAGCGGCGTCGAATGGGATGCGGTCGAGCTGCCGAGCCAGTTCATGGAAAACTTCTGCTGGGAGTGGGATGTGCTCAAACACATGACGGCCCATGTGGACACCGGCGCGCCACTGCCGCGCGATCTCTTCGACAAAATGCTGGCGGCGAAAAACTTCCAGAGCGGCATGCAGACCCTGCGCCAGATCGAGTTTTCGCTGTTCGACATGCTGCTGCACACCCGCTGGCAACCGGGCGACGATGTCATGGCGCTGCTGGCCGGTGTGCGCGACGAGTTTGCGGTGATCACGCCCCCGCCCTACAGCCGGACTGCACATACATTCAGTCACATTTTTTCCGGCGGTTACGCGGCCGGGTATTACAGCTACAAATGGGCCGAGGTCCTCTCGGCCGATGCCTACGCGGCCTTCGAGGAAAGTGCACAAAGCGCCACAGCTGCAGGTATAAACACCGATGCCGATGCGGTGTCCGGCACCG
The DNA here is from genome assembly GCA_943370985.1 of Paenacidovorax caeni. GTDB lineage: Bacteria > Pseudomonadota > Gammaproteobacteria > Burkholderiales > Burkholderiaceae_C > Polaromonas > Polaromonas caeni_A. The sequence continues at coordinate 8,861 of CALRTF020000159.1, read as the reverse complement.
TTACGGTAGAAACTGGCAGAAAATACCGGCGAGCCATCCTGGAAGCCGGCGGCAGCCGGCCGGCCATGGAATCGTTCAAGGCCTTCCGGGGCCGGGAACCGTCGATTGACGCGCTGTTGCGTCACCAGGGCATGGCCTGACACCTGTTTGGGAGCATCACATGACAACGACCGCTATGAAATTTGCAGCAGCCCATACCCTGCTGTTGCTGGCTACAGGCGTTTTTTCTTCCGCTGTGACGGCGCAGCAGGTGTTCCGCATCGTCGGCCCGGACGGCAAGGTCACGTTTTCCGACAAGCCGCCGCCGGTTGCCGCAAATGCCCGCGTCACCGCAGCGTCCGCTGACGGCAACCGGGCGACCGCCAATGCCTCCCTGCCCTTCGAGCTGCGCCGGGTCGCGGGCCAGTATCCGGTGACGCTGTACACCGGCGACAACTGCGGTCCCTGCGGCTCGGCCCGTTCCATGCTCACCGCGCGCGGCATTCCCTTCACGGAAAGAACCGTGACCACCAACGAGGACACGCAGGCACTCAGGCGGCTCAGCGGGGAAAGCATGCTGCCTTTCGCGACGATCGGCAGCCAGCAGCTCAAGGGCTTTTCCGATGCGGAATGGACCCAGTTCCTCGATGCCGCCGGTTATCCCAAGTCTTCGGTGCTGCCGGCCAACTACCGCCTGCCGGCACCCACACCGCTGGTCGCCGTGAACACGCCGGCGCCCGCAGCTGCGGCCCAGCCCGGCGCGGCGCGCGCTGCGGCAGCGCCTGCGCCGACACCGGTCACACCCGCCGCGACGCCGGACAACCCGGCCGGCATCCGCTTCTAGAGCGTTTCCTGAAGGTCAGCGCGGCAGCCAGCCGAGCCCGGCCGAGGTTCCGCCGGGCTGGCCGCCCTGGCGCGGCCGGTATTCACAGCCAAGCCAGCCGTCCCAGCCGCAGGCCTGCGACACCTCGTCGATGACCGCAAACAGATAGGGGTAGTTCAGCTCCCCGATATCCGGCTCGTGGCGTTCGGGCACGCCGGCAATCTGGAAGTGCCCGACCGCACCCGTGGGCAGGTATTTGCGGATCTTCATGGCCACGTCACCTTCGACGATCTGGCAGTGGTAGAGGTCCATCTGCACCTTGAGGTTGGCTGCGCCGACCTCGCCCAGGATCTCGTGCGCATGGTCCTGCCGGTTCAAAAAGAAACGCGGCACATCGCGCGTGTTGATCGGTTCGATCAGCACATCACGCCCGCGCCGGGCTGCTTCGCCGGCGGCCCAGCGCAGGTTGGCCACATAGGTCGGGCGCAGGTCCTCGCGCTCCCGCCCGGCCGCCAGCAGGCCGGCCATCAGGTGGATGCGCGGGCAGTCCAGGACCTCGGCATAGTCGAGCGCCAGCAGCACGCCGGCGCGAAACTCCGCCTCGCGCCCCGGAACGGCGGCGGTGCCGCGGTCGCCGGCTTTTTCCCAGGCCGCGCTGATCGAGGCCGCATCGGTGCCGCCCGGCGGCGCGTTGAACAGCACCTGTTTCAGCCCGTTGCCCTTCAGGCGCGCGGCCAGCTCCTGCCGGTCGAAGCCGTAGGGAAACAGAAACTCGACAGCCCGGAAACCGTCTTTCGCGGCCGCTTCAAAGCGGTCCAGAAAGGGCAGTTCGGGATACATCATGGACAGGTTGGCGGCAAATTGGGGCATGACGGGTGCTCTCTGTACTTTCGTGAAATGCTACTGAATTGATAGCTGTCGGATCAAGCTGAACGGGGGCGGGAGGCCGATTTGACGCTTGATCCCGGCTACCAGCGGGCACCGAAGGTCCGGCGCAGTTCCTCGATCTGCCCGGCGCCCAGGCTGTCAGGCGCCGCGCCGGGCAGGCACAGCAGCCGCGCGGTTTCCTCAAGCTCCTCGAGCACGGCCATGGCCGCAGCCGGGCTGTCGTGCCAGACCGTCGGGCCCAGCCGCGCCAGCATCACCGCGCGTATCGGCGTGCCCTGCCGGCCGTAACGCGTGATGGTCTCGCCGACCAGGGCGGCTGCGGCCGGGTCACCCGGGCGGTGGTAGGCCAGCAGCGGCACGTGGCCGACCTTCATCACGAAATAAGGCGTGAGCGGCGGCAGCAGTTCTTCGCCGCCGGCGCGCAGGCTCAAGGCGACGCAGTGGGTGCTGTGGGTGTGGATCACGCAGCGCGTGACCGGATCAAACGGCGTGGCAGCCGCATAAATGCCCCGGTGCAGCGCGATGGTCTTGCTCGCGGTGTCGCCGCTGAGCTGCTTGCCGTCGGGGTTCAGTCGGGCCAGCCGTGCCGGGTCGAGGAAACCCAGGCAGGCGTCGGTCGGCGTGATGAGGTAGCCGCCGCCTTCAGACGCCTCCAGACGCACGCTGATGTTGCCGGCCGTCGCATGCACATAAGCGCGCTCGAACAGGCTTTGGCCGATGCGGCAGATTTCTTCGCGGGCCTGGGTTTCTGTCATGCCAGCATCGTAAAGGCTTTGGTGAAGAAGTCGTCGCTGCCGAAGTTGCCGGACTTGAGCGCCAGGTGCAGGCCCCGCTCGTCAGACCCGGCCGCCGGGCTTGGGGGCGCTGCATGACACCAGGGAACGCCCGGATCGATTTGCGGGCCGATCTGCATCTGCGTGATGCCCAGCGCCTGCACACAGGCGCCCGAGGTTTCACCACCGGCCACGACCAGTTGACGCACACCGAGCTGCACCAGCCCGCGCGCGACGGCCGCCAGCGTGCGCTCCACCAGCGCGCCGGCTTGCTCCACACCGAGACGGCCTTGCACCGACTTCACGCTGCCGCTGTCGGCCGTCGAATACACCAGCACCGGACCCTTTGCGAGCAGCGGTTCGGCCCAGGCCAGCACTTCGGCGGCCACATCGGCACCCGATGCCATGCGCAAGGGATCGATGGCCTGCGCCGCGCCGCCCTGGCGGATGAAGTCCTGCACCTGGCGGTTCGTGGCCAGCGAACAGCTGCCGGACAGCACGGCCTGCAGGCCGCCGGCTGGCGGCAACCGGCTGGCCTGGTCCGAGGGCGTGATGCCGAAGTTGGCCGGCAGGCCAATCGCCACGCCCGAGCCGGCCGTCACCAGCGGCAAACCCCGGAGCGCCGGGCCGAGGCGCAGCAAATCCTCATTGGAGACGGCGTCCACAATCGCCACGCCTGTGCCCTCGGCCTGCAGTTGCGCCATGCGCTCGCGCACCGCCGCTTCACCGCGCGCCACGACGTGGTGGGCGATCAGGCCGACCCGCCGTTTTGTCTGCGACTGCAACACGCGCACCAGGTTGGCGTCGACCATCGGTGTCAGCGGGTGGTTCTGCATGCCGCTTTCGGACAGCAGCACATCGCCGACAAACAGGTAACCCTTGAACACCGTGCGCTGGTTGTCGGGAAAGGCCGGCGTCGCGATGGTAAAGCCGGTGCCCAGCGCGTCCATCAGCGCCTCGGTCACCGGGCCGATGTTGCCCTGCGCGGTGCTGTCGAAGGTCGAGCAGTACTTGAAATAGATTTGCTGCGCGCCCTGCCCTTGCAGCCAGGCCAGCGCAGCCAGTGACCCGGCCACCGCCTGTCCGGGCGGCACGGTGCGCGACTTGAGCGCCACCACCACAGCGTCCACCTCGGCAGCCAGTGGGCCTGCAGGCACACCGATGGTCTGCACCACCCGCATGCCGGCGCGTACCAGGTTGTTGGCCAGGTCTGTTGCGCCGGTGAAATCGTCCGCGATACACCCCAGACACAGCGCCCCCACGCTCGCCACTGCGTGTGCTTCGCTGCCCCCCGAGGGGGCTGAACTTGCTTGGGGCGGCCCGGCGCGGCGCTCGAACAGAGCCCCCACGCTCGCCACTGCGTGTGCTTCGCTGCCCCCCGAGGGGGCTGAGCTTGCTTGGGGCGGCCCGGCGCGGCGCTCGATCCGGCTCATGGTTTTGCAGGCAACTCAATGCCCGGGAAAATCTTGATCACGGCGCTGTCGTCTTCCTTGGCAAAGCCGGCCGTCGAGGCCTGCATGAACATCTGGTGCGCGGTCGAGGACAGCGGCAAGGGGAACTTGCTGGCACGCGCCACGTCGAGCACGATGCCGAGGTCTTTCACAAAAATGTCCACCGCCGACAGCGGCGTGTAGTCGGCCGCGAGCACATGGGCCATGCGGTTTTCGAACATCCAGCTGTTGCCGGCGCTGTGGGTGATGACCTCGTACAGGGCCGCAGCGTCCACGCCTTCGCGCAGGCCCAGCGCCATCGCTTCGGCCGCCGCGGCGATGTGCACACCGGCCAGCAGCTGGTTGATGATCTTGACCTTGCTGCCGGTGCCGGCGGCATCACCGAGTTTGTAAACCCTGGCGGCCATGGCATCCAGCACGGCCCCGGCCTTTGCGTAGGCTGCCGGCGCGCCCGATGTCATCATGGTCATCTCGCCGCTCGCGGCCTTGGTGGCACCGCCGGAAATCGGCGCATCGATGTACAGCAGGCCCAGCGCATTCAGGCGTTTTTCGAGGGCCATCGACCAGTTGGGATCGACGGTGGAACACATCACCAACACGCTGCCGGGCTTCATCGCCGGCGCGCAGCCGCCGGGGCCGAACAACACAGCCTCGGTCTGGGCTGCGTTGACCACCACCGAGACCACCACCTCACAGGCGGCGCCCACTTCGGCGAGCGACGCACAGGCCGTGCCGCCCTGCTGCGCAAACGCCGACGCCACCTCGGTCCGCACATCAAAGACATGGACGGGGTAGCCGGCGCGCCTGAGCGAACCCGCCATGCCGCTGCCCATGGCGCCCAGCCCGATCACACCTGTCACAAGAGCCATGTTGTCTCCGCTATTTATATGGTCATCATACAAATTATAGGCAGACTTGCTGGCCTCAAACCCATCCCCGCTGCCTGGCCTCAGGGGGGGCTGGCGCCGGACACCAGCGCACTGGCCAGTTGCACCCCTTCCTGCGCCCAGAAACCGGGGTCGGCCTGACGGATGCGGGCAATCGCGTTGTCCATGTGCCGGGTCGCGGCCTGTCTCGCCTGCAGCGCATCACCGGCTTCGATGGCCCGCGTGATGGCCTCATGTTCGTCGCGCACCTGGCACACAAAGTCGGCGCGACGCGCCTCGTTGGCGCGCGTGACACGCGTGACGCCGCGCAGGAACTGGCGCAAATAGTCCAGCGTGCTGATCAAAAAGGGGTTTTGCGCGGCGCCGGCAATCGCGCGGTGGTAATTGACGTCTTCCTCGGCGCCATCGCCGCCGGCCTGCACGGCTTCATCGAGTGCGGCCATGGCCAGCCGGATCTGCCTCAGCTGGTCCGCGCTGCGGCGCTGGGCGGCGAGCGCCGCAACTTCCGCCTCGAGCGCGCGCCGGACCTCGACCATCTGGATCACCGCCTGCATCGAGGCCGAAGAGCGCGTGTCGAAATTCAGCGGCGCAAACGCCGCCTGCCGCACAAACACCCCGCTGCCCTGGCGCGACTCGACCACGCCCAGCGACTTGAGCCGCGACACCGCCTCGCGCACCACGGTCCGGCTGACCGCAAACTGCTCCACCAGCGCCGCCTCGGTCGGCAGCTTTTCACCGGCGGCCGGCCGGCCCGCGCGGATTTCGGCGGACAAGGCCTCGGCCACCTGTTCGGACAGGTGGACGCCGGGGGTGATGGTCTGGAAGCGCTGCGTCATGGGGAGGCTGGAAGTTGTCATATGACTCTACAACATCCGCGCCACCACGGACGTTAAAACACCAGGGTCTTGACGCCGGCTTCGGTGCCGAGCAGGCAGACACTGGCTTTCTGGTGGGCAAACACACCCACCGTGACCACGCCAGGCCACTGGCTGACGCGGGTCTCGAAAGCCAGCGGATCGCTGATCTTCAGGCCGGTCACGTCCAGGATGTGCTGGCCGTTGTCGGTGACCAGCGGCCGGCCGTCCTTCAGCCGCAGGCTGGCCTGGCCGCCCAGGGCGGCAAACTCGCGCATGATGCGCTGGGCCGCCATCGGGATGACTTCGACCGGCAGCGGGAACTGGCCCAGCACCTGCACCAGCTTGGATTCGTCGGCAATACAGACAAACTTGCGCGACTGGGCCGCGACGATTTTTTCGCGTGTCAGCGCCGCGCCGCCGCCCTTGATCATGTGGCCGGCGTGGTCGATCTCGTCGGCGCCGTCGATGTACACCGCGAGTTCATCGACTTCCGAGGCCTCGAACACCGGGATGCCCAGCGCCTTCAGGCGTTCGGTGGATGCCACCGAGCTCGACACCGCGCCCTTGATCGTGTGTTTGATGCTGCCCAGCGCGTCGATGAACTTGTTGACGGTGGAGCCGGTGCCGACACCAACGATGGTGCCGGGCTCGACGTAATGCAGGGCCGCCTGGCCCACCTGTGTTTTGAGTTCGTCCTGGGTCATGTCGGTTCGCAATCGGCGTTGAGGGTGGGGTTGAGGGTTTGCGACAATGGGCCGTCGCAAAGAACAACCAGACCCTAAATTATCCAATGTCCCTGCTCCCCTACGCCCTCGCCCGCCCGTTTTTATTTGGCCTCGATCCGGAAACCGCCCACGAGCTGACCATGGCCTCGCTGGCGCGCACCCAGCACACACCGCTGGCGCTGGCCTACTGCGCCAACCGCGTCAGTGATCCGGTCGAGCTGGCGGGCCTGAAGTTTCCGAACCGCGTCGGCCTGGCCGCCGGACTGGACAAAAATGCGCGTTGTATCGACGGCCTGGCCGGACTCGGCTTCGGTTTTGTCGAGGTCGGCACGGTGACGCCCAAAGCCCAGCCCGGCAACCCCAAGCCGCGCATGTTCCGCCTGCCGCAGGCCAACGCGCTGATCAACCGCCTCGGTTTCAACAACGACGGTCTCGACGCCTTCATCGCGAATGTGCAGCAATCGACATTTCGCCAGCGCAAGGGCGCCAGTCCGCTGTTGCTGGGTCTGAATATCGGCAAAAACGCCGCCACACCGATGGACCATGCGGTGGACGACTACCTGATCTGCCTGGACGGCGTCTACCCGCATGCCGACTATGTGACGGTCAACATCTCCAGCCCCAACACCAAAAACCTGCGCGCGCTGCAAAGCGACGAGGCGCTGGACGCGCTGCTGGGCCGCATCGCTGAACGCCGCGAAACATTGGCGAAGCAACACGGCAAACGGGTGCCGATTTTTGTGAAGATCGCGCCAGACCTCGACGAAGCGCAGGTCGAGGTGATCGCCGCCACGCTCAAGCGCCACGCCATGGACGGTGTGGTCGCCACCAACACCACGCTGAGCCGCGATGCGGTCAAGGGGCTGCCGCATGCCGAAGAAGCTGGCGGCCTGAGCGGCGCGCCGGTGCTGGCGGCCAGCAACCGGGTCATCCGCCAGTTGCGCGCCGGGCTCGGCAAAAGTTTTCCCATCGTCGGGGTCGGCGGCATCATGAGCGGCGCCGACGCGGTGTCCAAGATCGCGGCCGGCGCTGACGTGGTGCAGATTTACACCGGGCTGATCTACCAAGGGCCGGCGCTCGTGACCCAGGCCGCGCTGGCGATCAAAAAGAGTCGCTAGCCCCCGGCCGTCGGGAGCGAGCAGCTATCGAAACGATAGCGTCAGGACTTTAGCTTCTTTGCGGCAGCCTTTGCACGCGGTTTTGCCGCAGCCTTAGCCTTGCCCAGTTCCACCCACACCGGCGCATGGTCGCTCGCGTGTTCCTGGCCGCGCACCCAGCTGTCCACGCCGGCTTTTTTGAGGCGCGGCGCCAGTTCGGCGTTCAGCAGGATGTGGTCGATGCGCAGGCCGGCGTTGCGCTGCCAGTGCTGTCGGAAATAGTCCCAGAAGGTGTAGATACGCTCGTCCGGGTGCAGATGGCGCAGGCTGTCGATCCAGCCCTGGGCCAGCAGATCGGCATAGGCCTGGCGGGTTTGCGGCTGCATCAGCGCGTCGCGTTTCCATGACGCCGGCTTGTAGACGTCGAGATCGGTCGGGATCACGTTGAAGTCGCCGGCCAGCACCACCGGATGCCCCGAGGCATACAAACCCTGTGCATGTTCATGCAGGCGCTGGAACCAGGCCAGCTTGTAATCGAACTTGGGGCCGGGCTGCGGGTTGCCATTGGGCAGGTAGAGGCAGGCGACCACGATGCCGTCGACCGCCGCCTCGAGGTAACGGCTTTGCTCGTCCTTGGGGTCGCCCGGCAGCTCGCGTCGGATTTCCACCGGTGGTTGGTCGCCGCGGGCCAGGATGGCCACGCCGTTCCAGGAACGCTGGCCCTTCCACAGCGCGCTGTAGCCAGCTTCTTCCAGCGCGGCCTGCGGGAAGACGCCGTCCAGCGCCTTGAGTTCCTGCAGGCACACCACATCGGGCGCTTCCTTGTCCAGCCAGTCCAGCAGCTGCGGCAGGCGGGTTTTGATGCCGTTGACGTTGAAGGTCGCGAGCTTCACGGTTTTTTCTTGCGGCGAAAGGCCTCGGCGCCGCCACCGCCGCCGCCGTCGGCGAACTCATGCTGGTCCAGCGGATTCTTGCGGCCCGGTTTGACCGGCGCCTCGATCAGCGTGCTGGCGCTGTTGTCGGTGTTGTCGGTATCGCTGCGGATCACCGGTGGCTCGGTGCCGGCCTCGCCGCTGCTGGCCGGGATGGAACGGGGGAGGTGCTGGTCAGGCATGGCAGATCCTTTGCATCATGTCCTGAACTTAGCATTACCGGGCGCTGCGGCCTGTCGGACGAGGCCGCAAGCCGGAACTGCGCCCTCGCCTGTCATCGCGGACGGTATCCCGTACTCAGGTTGGATGACTCAGACGGCTTGACTTGCCCACAAGCCGGGTCTCGCCCCGGCGGGCGACTCACTTTCTCTTGCTTCGCCAAGAGAAAGCAAGCAAAGAGAAGGCGAGCCGATGGTCCGGGTCCCTCCGCTTCGCTACGGGCAACCTGC
>CALRTF020000158.1:0-9613 GCA_943370985.1 Paenacidovorax caeni | reverse complement strand
CCCAGTGTTTTTTGCATGATCACGATATCACGCCAGGCGCCGAACTTCCATCCGCAGGACGCGACGATGCCGACTTGTGTGAAGCCGAGGGCGCGATGCAGCCCGACCGATGCGGCATTCGCTGAGTCGCCGATGATGGCCATGATCTTGCGTATGCCTGCGCTTTCGCAGCGCGCCAGCAGTTCCGTCAGCAGGGCGCGGCCCAGGCCCTGGCCGCCCGCCTCGGGCGCCAGGTAGATCGAGTCCTCGACAGAGTAGCGGTAGGCCGGCCGGGGTTTGAACCAGTTGCCATAGGCAAAACCGAGCACTTGGCCGGCCTCTTCGGCGACCAGATAGGGCAGGCCTTTGGACAGGACATCGGCGCGGCGGGTGCCCATGTCGGCGCTGCTGGGCGGCTCGGTCTCGAAGGTGCCCGTGCCGTGCAGCACATGGTGGGCGTAAATGGCGGTGATGGCCGGAAGGTCTTCCTCACGGCTGGGGCGTATCAGGGGCATGGCGGGGCTCGAAAAGAAGGCCGGTGGCCGGGTTGACGGGAAATGGCGGGGCGCGGGTTATAATCTGCGGCTTTGCAGCATTTCGCTGGCCGGGTGCCATGTCGTGTGTCTCAATCGCTGCAGGAACATTTTGGGGTGATATTTTTCATCCCGCCACCCGAAGGATAAATCATGGTCGTCATTCGACTCTCGCGCGGCGGTTCTAAACACCGTCCTTTTTTCAACATCGTTGTGGCTGACAAACGCGTCCGCCGCGATGGCCGTTTCATCGAACGCATCGGGTTTTACAACCCGATCGCCAAGGGTGGCGAAGAAGGCCTGCGCATCCAGCAGGACCGCCTGACCCACTGGCTCGGCGTGGGCGCACAAGCGTCCCCTACCGTGGAACGCCTGGTCAAGCAGGGCGCTGCCGCAGCCCCCAAAGCCGCCTGATTTTCCCGGTCGCCAGATGCTTCCGGGCCTAGAGTCGTCGGGTCTGCCCGACGACGCCATCGAAGTCGGGCGCATTCTTGACGCCTGGGGCGTCAAGGGCTGGGTCAAAGTCCTGCCGCACAGCGCCTCTTCCGAGGCGCTTTTTTCTTCCGGCCGCTGGTTTCTCCAGCCGCCCGAGGCCAAACACCGCCCGGGCTTCGACGCGTTTTCCGGGACGGCGCTCCTGTCCGTCACCGAATCCAAGGTGCATTCCGGCTCCGTGGTGGCCAAGTTCGAAGGCGTCGACGACCGCACCCCGGCCGAAGCCCTGCGCGGCGCCCGTATTTTTGTGCCGCGCAGCAGCTTTCCGAAAGCCGGCAAGGACGAGTACTACTGGGTGGACCTGCTGGGCCTGAATGTTGTCAACCGGGAAGGTGTGGGCCTGGGCTGCGTGCGCGACCTGATGGCAACCGGACCGAATTCGGTGCTGTGTGTCGAATACACCGACGGCGCGCAGACCCTGGAACGCATGATTCCTTTTGTCGCCGCCTATGTCGATGGCGTGGACATCCCGGCCAAAACCATCACGGTGGACTGGCAGCCCGACTATTAGGCCTTCCGGCTTCCTGCCGTGGGGCCGGCGCAGAATACACAGCCATGCGTTTTGACCTCATCACCCTGTTTCCCGAGCTTTTCGCGCCCTTGTTGACCAGCGGCGTGACGCGCCGCGCCTATGAATCCGGCCTGGTCGAGGTCAAGCTCTGGAATCCGCGCGAGTTTGCCGAGGGCAACTACCGCCGCGTGGATGACCGCTCCTTTGGCGGCGGACCCGGCATGGTGATGATGGCCGAGCCGCTGGCGCGCTGCCTGGAGGCCATACGCGCCGACCGCGCCGAAACGCAGGGCGCGCGGGCACCCGTGGTCCTGTTCTCGCCCACAGGCCGCGTGCTCGATCACAGCGGCGTGGCCGCCTGGTCGGCCAGCAGCGGCGCGGTGCTTGTCTGCGGCCGCTACGAAGGCCTGGACCAGCGGTTTATCGACAGGTATGTGGACCAGCAGATCAGCCTGGGCGACTTTGTGTTGTCGGGCGGGGAAATCCCTGCCATGGCCCTGCTGGACGCCGTGGCGCGCCTGCAACCCGGCGTGCTCAATGATGAAGGCAGCCACCAGTTCGACAGTTTCAACCCGGCCCTCGACGGCTTGCTGGACTGCCCGCATTACACCCGGCCGGAGACCTGGCGCGAGCAGGGGGTGCCGGACACGCTGTTGTCGGGGAACCACGCCCACATCGAGCGCTGGCGCCGCGAGCAGCGCCTGGCACTGACGCGGCAGCAGCGGCCGGAACTGCTGGAGGTGGCACGTCAGGCAGGCAGTTTGACGCCCGCGGACGAAGCCTTCCTCGCAGGCATGACCAAACCGCCGCTTCCGGAGTCCTGACATTTCCAGGAATTCAGGTGTCCGGGATGAAGTGCGAGGCGTCCGTAGCACAGCAACCGGCATGTACTTCCTGTAATGAGGATTGCGGGCCCCGCGTAACGACGCAATACGCCCGAAAGATGGATTTATGGAAATGTCATATAATCGTGGGCTTTTCGGTCCTCTGGCGGCCACTGCAACCATGTTGAGACTCCTCGAGAGTTTCCCTGGATTTGCGGTCTTTAGTGCAGCGCGTGTATGAACGAAAAAGATGGATGGAACAAATCATGAATCTGATCGAAACCCTTGAGCAGGAAGAAATTGCCCGCTTGAACAAGACCATTCCCGTGTACGCCCCCGGCGATACCGTGATCGTCAGCGTCAATGTGGTTGAAGGTACACGCAAGCGTGTGCAGGCGTTTGAAGGTGTGGTGATTGCCAAGCGCAACCGCGGCCTGAACTCCAGCTTCATCGTGCGCAAGATCTCCAACGGTGAAGGCGTCGAGCGGACCTTCCAGGTCTACAGCCCGCTGATCGCCAAGATCGAAGTCAAGCGCCGCGGTGATGTGCGCCGCGCCAAGCTGTACTACCTGCGTGATCGCAGCGGCAAGTCGGCACGTATCAAGGAAAAACTGGGCGCCAAAGCTGCATAAAAGCGGCCGGGTCCCTGAAAAAGCCGCTCCCGGGAGCGGCTTTTTTTTTGCCTGTTACGCTGTGCCTCGCATGAGCTTTACCAAACCCCTGCCGACATTCGATCCCCGGACCATTCCTGTTATCGGGGTGGACACCCATCTGTCCGGCGTGCCGGCCCGCGATCTCACGCCACCGGCGCTGCGCCAGCGCTTCCGGCATCCGCCGGTCTGGACGCCCGAGCACAGTGTCGAGAAGAAATTTTCCAACCGCGAGCCGGCGCTGGCGGCGGTGCTGATCCCGCTGGTCATGCGCGATGAGCTCACGCTGTTGCTGACCGAACGCGCGGGCAACATGTCCACCCACTCCGGCCAGGTCGCTTTTCCCGGCGGCAGAACCGACAACACCGACCATGATGCGGTGGACACCGCATTGCGCGAGGCGCATGAGGAGATCGGGCTGACCCGCGACCATGTCGAGGTGCTGGGAATCCTCCCGACCTATGTCACCGGCACCGCTTTCATCATCACGCCGGTGGTGGCGCTGGTGCAGCCGGGTTTTTCCCTGCAACCCAACCCGGCCGAAGTGGCCGACATTTTCGAAGTGCCGTTGCAGCACCTGATGAACCCGGCCAACCACCGGCGCCATGAGTTCGCGTTCGACGGCGATGTCCGCCAGTGGCTGTCCATGCCCTACACCGGGCCGGTGGACGGCGAAGGCAGCAAGGAGCGCTACATCTGGGGCGCGACCGCTGGCATGCTGCGCAATCTCTACCGATTCCTGAGCGCCTGAGTCCACCCTGAACGGCGGGTGCATATCACCCGTTATGATTTGGCAGCAGGGCACTTCCAGAAATTCAGAATTTCGGGATGAAGTGCTAGGCGCACGGAGCACAGCAACCGGAATGTACTTCCTGTACATGAGGATTGCGAGCACCGCGCAACGACGCAATTCGCCCGAAAAATGGATTTATTGAAGTGCCATGAGTTTTTTTGCCGTTTTGTTTGCACTCATCCTTGAACAGGCCCGCCCGCTGGCCCGCGGCAATGTCATCCATGCAAATTTGCGCCGCTGGGCGCGCTGGGCCAGCCGCAGCCTGGACGCCGGCCAGCCTGTCCATGGCTGGGTGGCCTGGGGCATGGCGGTGCTGGCACCAGCCTTGCTCACGCTGGCGATCCACTGGCTGCTCTGGAGTGTCAATGTGGCACTGGCTTTTTTGTGGAGCGTGGCCGTACTCTACGTGACGCTGGGCTTTCGCCAGTTCAGCCACTATTTCACCGATATTCGCGACGCGCTCGACGACGGCGACGAGGTCACTGCGCGTGAATTGCTCGCGCAATGGCGCCAGGTCGACGCCAGTGAACTGCCGCGCAGCGAAATCGTCCGCCATGTGATCGAGTATTCGGTGCTGGCGGCGCACCGCCATGTGTTTGGCGTGCTGGCCTGGTTTTCCGTGCTGGCCGCGCTGGGCCTGGGCCCTGCCGGCGCTGTGCTGTACCGCCTGAGCGAGTTCGTGTCACGTTACTGGGCCTATAAAAGCCGGTCCATGGGCGATGTTGCAAGTCCGGCGCTGCAACTGTCGGCGGCGCGTGCCTGGCATGTGATCGACTATGTGCCGGCGCGCCTGACCTCGCTGGGTTTTGCTGTGGTTGGCAGCTTTGAGGATGCGATTGACGGCTGGCGCAACTATGCGCAGCGGCAGCCGGCCGGCCCGGAAAACCCCAACGATGGCGTCATCCTCGCGGCGACGTCGGGCGCCATCAATGTGCGCCTGGGCGGGGAGGCGCTGAAAGCCGTGTTCGCGCCCGAAGCCTCGCAGGGCTTCCAGGCCAACGGCCCCGAGCAGCCTGCGCCGGAGCTCACCGAAAGCACACCGGGGCGCGAACCCGAGGTGGCCCACCTGCGCAGCATTGTCGGCCTGGTCTGGCGCTCGGTGGTGCTCTGGATGGTGCTGCTGGCGCTGCTCACGCTGGCGCGCCTGCTCGGCTGATCCCCTTCCCAAATCATCCGTGCACTTTGGCGGCCTCGCTAGCCGTACGTCCTGTACTGTCGTCGCTTCGCCTTCGCGTTCACAAATGATGTGGAAAAGGAATAGCGGCTCAGTAACGCGCCGGCTGCGACAGCTCGGCGAACAGTTCGCTATACAAACGATAGCGACTTGCGCTTATTCCGTCGGGGCTGGCGCCTGCTTTTACTTGCGAAATCACGCCACAACCCGGTTCATGCAGGTGGGTGCAGTTGTAGAACCTGCAGTCCTGCGCATGGCGCTTGAGGTCCGGCATGTAGTTGGCCAGGTGCATGGGGTCTATGTGGTGCAGGCCGAATTCCTGAAAGCCCGGCGAGTCGATCAGTGCGCTGCTGCGCTCCGCATCGATCCAGTACAGCGTGGTGCTGGTGGTCGTGTGTTTGCCTGAGTTCAGGGCCTGCGATATTTCCGCAGTCAGCACCTGCGCATTCGGCACCAGCAGGTTGGTCAGGCTGCTTTTTCCGGCGCCGGAGGGGCCCAGCACCAGGGTCTTCTTGCCGCGCAGCAGCGCCAGCAACTGCTGGTACTGCGTGTCGTTGGCCACCGGGGTGTCGGTTTTGGGTTTGATCGCCAGTGGCAGCACCTGGTAGCCCATCGCACGATAGGGCTCGAGCTTGGTCCAGGCGCGTCCAAAGGGTTCGGCCAGGTCGCTTTTGTTCAGGGCGATGATGGGCGTGATGCGTTCGGCTTCGGCGGCGATCAGCGCACGCGTGAGCTGGCTTTCGGAAAACTCGGGTTCGGCCGCGATCAGGATCAGCACCTGGTCGAGGTTGGCCGCAAACGATTTGGTGCGCATCTCGTCCTGCCTGTAAAACAGGTTGCTGCGCTGCTCGACTTTTTCGACCGTGCCTTCGTCCTGCGAGGGCAGCCACTGAACGCGGTCGCCGACCACCGCCTGGCTTTTTTTCCCGCGCGGGTGGCAGATCAGGCGCTGGCCATCCGGGGTCTCCACCAGGCAGTGCCGGCCGAATCCCGCGACCACCAGGCCGGGCAGGGTCCCGGCGGAAGAAACAGTGGTCAAGCCAGCAGGGCGTCAACTTTCGACGCACAGAAAAAGTCGCTGGCCGAAATGCCGTTCACGTCATGCGTGTTGAAACGCACCGTGCATTTGCTGTAGCTCAGTGCCATGTCGGGATGGTGGTCTTCGGCGTTGGCAATGAAGGCCACGGCATTCACGAAGGCGACGGTCTCGTAATAATTCGCGAAGCTGAAGGTCTTTTCGAGCGACCCCTCGATCAGCCGCCAGCCCAGCGCCTGCTCGCCGTTGAGCTGGCTGAGCTGGGTCACGATTTCCGTGGCGCTCAGCGCGCGGCGGTTCTGGTGGATCGGGTTCATGCGGAGGCTCCGGTGTTGCCGCCCAGGCGGGCCAGCCGCTCCGACGCCGGCGGGTGTGAATAGTAAAACTTGACGAACAGCGGGTCCGGCGTCAGCGTGCTGGCGTTGTCCTGATAAAGCTTGAGCAGCGCGCTCTGCAAGTTCCTGCCATCGGTCTGCGCGATCGCATAGGCGTCGGCCTCGAACTCGTGCTTGCGCGAAAACAGCGCAAAGATCGGCGAGATGAAGAAGCTGAACACCGGCACCACCAGCAGGAACAGCAGCAGGGCCAGCGCGTCGTTGCTGCCCGTCATGTTGGGGCGCACCCCGAGGCCGGTGTAGAACCAGACCTGTGTCGACAGCCAGCCCAGCAAGGCAAAGCCGGCCAGGCTCATGGCAAACATCGAAACAATGCGCTTGATGATGTGTTTGTGCTTGAAGTGCCCGAGTTCGTGGGCCAACACCGCATCGACCTCATCGGGATTGAGCTGCTTGAGCAGGGTGTCGTAAAACACCACGCGTTTGGACGCGCCGAAACCGGTGAAGTAGGCATTGGCATGGGCCGAACGCTTGCTGCCGTCCATGACGAACAGGCCCTTGGCGGCAAATCCGCAGCGCTGCATCAACGCGGTCACGCGGGCCTTCAGGGTTTCGTCTTCCAGCGGCTGGAACTTGTTGAACAGGGGCGCAATCACGGTCGGGTACAGCACCAGGATCAGCAGGTTGAATACCATCCAGGCACCCCAGGCCCACAGCCACCACCAGCTGCCGGTGCTGCCCATCAGCCAGAGGATCAGCGCCACGATGGGCAGGCCGACCAGCACGCCGACCAGCGTGGACTTGAGGAGATCGCCCAGCCACAGTTTGAATGTCATCTTGTTGAAGCCGAAACGCTCCTCGATGCGGAAGGTGCTGTACAGCGTGAAAGGCAGGTCCAGCAGGCCGCTGACCAGGCCAAAGATGGCCAGCAGCGCCAGTTGCGGCACCAGGCTGCCCCAGGCCGCCAGGCTGGAACCGGCCAGCGCCTGGTTCAGCGCGTCCATGCCGCCCAGCAAGGTCCAGCCGAGCAAGACCGCGGCGCCCCAGGCCAGCTCGAGCAGCCCGAAGCGGGCCTTGGTGATGGTGTAGTCGGCGGCCTTCTGGTGCGAGGCCAGCGTGATGGTGCCCGCAAATGCGGCAGGCACGGCGTCGCGATGACGCGCCACATGGCGGATCTGCCGTGACGCGAGGTAGAACTTCGTCAGCAGACCCAGCACCAGCGCGGCCGAAAACACCAGGGTCAAAAGCAGGGAAGGATCGGTCATGAATGGAAGTTTAGGCGATCAGCGAGAATCGCAAGATGGCTGATACAGAACCCCTGCTGAAAAAATCCGACCAGAACCTGGTCTGGCTCGACTGTGAGATGACCGGGCTGGACCCGGACAAGGAGCGCATCATTGAAGTGGCCGTGGTGGTCACCGGACCGGAATTGACGCCGCGTATCGAGGGCCCGGTGCTGGTGATCCACCAGTCCGACGAGTTGCTGGACCAGATGGACGCCTGGAACAAGGGCACCCACGGCCGCAGCGGCCTGATAGCCAAGGTCAAGGCCAGTTCGGTGACCGAGGCGGACGCCGAAAAGGAGTTGTTGGCCTTTCTGGCGAAATACCTGCCCAAGGGCACTTCGCCGATGTGCGGCAACACCATCGGCCAGGACCGGCGTTTCCTGGTCAAGTACATGCCCAAACTCGAGGCGTTTTTCCACTACCGCAACATCGATGTGAGCACCTTCAAGGAACTGGCCAAACGCTGGCGGCCGGAGGTTTACAGCGCTTTCAAGAAGCAGCAAAGCCACACGGCGCTGGCCGACGTGCACGAATCGATTGACGAGCTGGAATATTACCGGACCCACTTTTTGAAGTGATTCTGGGTTGTGTCCCTTGTGTGGCGGGCGTGCGCAGCTATCAAAAGTGGAGCAAATGCCTGGAATGGCCGGGTAGATCCGGGGCCCGGCAGGGTCTTTGCTGCGGCGGGGACTGGTAGAAACCCGCAAACCGTGGCATAATCGTGGGCTTGATGGATGCACAGGGGTGCACCGCATTTGTACATCTACCTCACACTTTTGGGCTCTACCAACAGAGCCATCGCCTCCAGACCGGTTCACCGGAATCCTGGAGCCGAAATATTCGTTTGATGGTTGATGTTTTATTAACCATGAACGAAGCCTTCCGCTACGCGGCAGGTGCTAGTTTCCTGTTCGCCCGCCCACATCACAAGCGTGGCAGCGCGCACAGGTGTTTAGTGAGAAAAACATGACTGACTCTTTTGAGGCTCGCGGCGATTCTTTGGCCGAAGCAAACACCGACACGATGAACGACATCATTTCCGACAGCGACATCCATGTGCTGGCCGATGTTTCCGACGCGCCTGCCGCTGCCGAAACCTCGCTGGACGCGATTGCCCCCGAACCCAACGGTTTCGTGAAACTGGGCCTGGCCCGCGAACTGCTGCAAGCCGTGGCCGACATGGGTTTCACCCAGCCGACCGCCGTGCAGATGGCCACCATCCCCAAGGCCATGCAGGCACTGGACCAGGACGTCAAGGCCGACCCCAAGGCGAAATTCACCGACCTGCTGGTCTCCAGCCAGACCGGCAGCGGCAAGACCGCGGCTTTCCTGCTGCCCGTGCTGCACACCCTGCTCAAGCAGCAGGAAGAAGCCGAGCGCACTGAACGCGCCGAATTCGAACGACTGAGCGCCGAAGCGGTTGCCCGCGGCGAGCCGCCGCTGAAAAAACCCAAGCGCAAGGACCCGACCAATGCGCGCAACTTCAAGGCCGCCACCCCCGGCGCCCTGATCCTGTGCCCGACCCGCGAACTGGCCCAGCAGGTCTGCGCCGACGCGATCGACCTGGTGCGTCATTGCCGCGGCCTGCGCATCGCCAACGTGGTGGGCGGCATTCCTTACCAGCTGCAGATTGCCAAGCTGCAGAACGCCGACCTCGTCGTCGCCACGCCCGGCCGCCTGCTGGACCTGCAGCGCAGCATGCAGATCAAGCTGGACCAGGTGCAGTTTCTGGTGGTCGACGAAGCCGACCGCATGCTGGACCTCGGCTTTGCCGACGACCTGACCGAAGTCAACCAGCTCACCATCGAGCGCAAGCAGACCATGATGTTCAGCGCCACCTTCGCGCCGCGCATCATGCAACTGGCCACGCGCGTCATGCGCCAGCCGCAGCGTGTCGAGATCGACTCGCCGCATGAAAAACATGCGTCGATCACCCAGTCCCTGCTGTGGGCCGACAACATGGCCCACAAGCGCAAGCTGCTGGACCATTCGCTGCG
>CALRTF020000157.1:0-9646 GCA_943370985.1 Paenacidovorax caeni | reverse complement strand
GGCCAGACAGCGCCTTGAGCAGGGTGGTCTTGCCCGCGCCATTCGGGCCGAGGATCACCGTCAGGCCGGGTTTGACCTCGAGCGTCAGCTCGCGCAGCACCAGGAAGGCGCCGTAACCGGCGCTCAGGCCCTGGACTTTCAGATGGGCTTGGGCAGAGCCGCCAAGAACAAAAGAGGGGGCATGCCACATCATGATGTCATGGCTCCAGACCCAGCCGCCGTCTCGCTCATCTCATCACCCAGATAAGCTTCGATCACTTCGGCATCGCGCACCACTTCGGCCGGGGTGCCGTCGGCAATCTTGCGCCCCTGGTGCAGCACGATCACGCGTTCGACATGGCGCAGCAGCGTGGTCACCGCGTGTTCTATCCACACCACCGTCAGGCCCAGCTCGTCACGCATGCGGCGTATCAGCAGCGCCATGGCTTCGATTTCCGATTCGGTCAGTCCGGCCGCCACCTCGTCGAGCAGCAGGAGGCGCGGCCGCGTGGCCAGCGCCATGCCGATCTCCAGCAGGCGCTGCTGCGAGGGCGTGATGGCGCCGGCCGGCAGATCCGCCTGTGCACTGAGCCCGATCAGGGCCAGGATGCCGGCCTCGTCACGCAACTGCCAGGCGCCCGCGCGATGCCGGCCCGCGAACTTCAGGCCGAAACCGATGTTGGCCTCGACCGGCATGTCGGGAAACACCCGCGGCGTCTGGAAGGTCCGCGCGATGCCGGCCGCGGCGTAACGGTGCGGGCCCTTGCCGCTGAGGTTCTGGCCGCCCGCCAGCAACTGCCCGGACGTCGGCGCAATCACGCCCGAGATCGCGTTGAAAAACGTGGTCTTGCCCGCGCCGTTGGGGCCGATGATGCCGACCAGCTCGCCGGCATGGAAGTCGGCGCTGACCGTATCGACCGCGGTCAGTCCGCCAAAACGCACCGTGATGTCACGCGCCTGCAGCAGCAACTCAGCCATTGTCGCGCTCCTTCCTGCCCAGGCCGCGCCACCAGCCGCGGCTGTCCCGCCACCAGCCGCTGAAGGTGGAGCCGCGCAGGGACGCCAGGCCGCCCGGCAGGTACAGCACACTCAAAATCAGCAGCAGACCCAGCGACATCATGTAGATCTGCGGCGCCTGCAGGCGCAGGGTTTCGGCCAGCACGCTGAAAACGATGGCGGCAATCAGCGGGCCCCACAGGGTCACCGCGCCGCCGATCAGCGCGATCAGCACGGTCTGGAAACCGATGAAGGGGTTGAAAACGGTGTGCGGGTCGATGTAGGTCCAGCGCACGGCCATGGCCGCGCCGACGGCGCCGGCAAAGGCCGCGGTCATCGCAAAACCGGCCACCTTGATCAGCCGCGTGTTCACGCCCAGGGTCTGGGCGCGTTGCTCGTCCGCGCCTATGCCCATCAGCGCCAGCCCGAAGCGGCTGCGCCGCACGATGATGGACACCAGCACGGCCAGCACGGCCAGCGCCAGCACCGTCAGATAAATCGTGTCGCGGTCCGGCACCACCGTCAGCACCCGGCCGACCGTGCCCGTGACCTTTTTTTCGAAGTAGGTCACCGCATGGCGGATCAGCTCGGTCATGCCGAAGGTCAGCACCGCGAAGTAGGTGCCGCGCAAATGCAGCACGGCCGCGCCCATGACCACGGCCACCACGGTCGCGATGCCGGCGCCCAGCGCGATCGCGCCCAGCCAGGGCAGGCTTTCCAGCGCCACCGCGCTGGTATAGGCGCCGATGCCGAAAAAGGCCGAGGTCGCCAGCGACAGGTAACGCGTGCTGCCGCAGAACAGGCCCCAGCTCGAGGACAAGGCCACATACATCAGGCAGGTCAGCGCCATGGACACGACAAACTCGCTGCCGTAATGCGGCAAGGCCATGGCCCAGCCGGCAAACGCAAAAAGCAGCAGCAGGTCGCGCACAAGAATCTGTTTGTCTTTCATGGTCTTCTTATTTGGCAAACAGGCCGCGCGGGCGCAGCAGCAGCACCGCGATAAACACGCTGTACGACAGCAGCGCCTTCAGCGACGGATTGGTGAAATGCATGCCCAGCGCCTCGACCACGCCGAGCAGCAGGCCGCCGGCCAGCGCGCCGCTCATGCTGCCGAAGCCGCCCAGGGTGATGACGATCAGCGCGGTCACGGTATAGGGCTCACCCATCGACGGCGTGATGGTGTAGGCCATGGACAGCAGGCAACCGGCCACGCCCGACAGGCCCAGGCCGATACCGAACATCAGCGGATGCAGGCGCTGGGTGTCGATGCCGACCAGTTGCGCGCCGGTCGGCGACTGCATCAGCGCACGCACGCCCTTGCCCAGCAGCGTGAAACGCAGCAATGCGATCAGCGCGCCGGAAAACAGCAGCGCCAGGCCGAACACCAGCAGCTTGTTGCCGGCAAACTGTGCCTCGCCGATCTTGACCGGGTCGGCCAGGTAGTCGTAACCGCGCAAGTCGCCGCCCCACATCCAGGAGGCGAAGTTCTGCACCAGGAACATCAGGCCGAAGGCCACCATCAGGCCGCGCGCCTCGAAGATGTCGAGGTTTGGCGAGGTCACGGTCAGGCGGCGGAAACACAGCCTGTGGATCACCAGGCCCAGCGCCATCAGCACCAGAAAGGACACCGGCACCATCAGCAGCGGCGAGATGCCCAGCGAGGTGTGCGCCATCCAGGTCAGGTAGGCGCCCAGCATCAAAAACTCGCCGTGCGCGATATTCAGGATGCGCATCAGCCCGTACTGCAAATTCAGGCCAAGCGCGACCAGGGCGTAAATACCGCCCGTGATCAGCCCGGAGGCGATCAGTTCAAACCAGGAAAAAAGTGACATCAGAGTTCATTCCAGGGACACCGCGGAACCGGCTCAGCCGGGCCGCAGGTGTCGCCCCCTCGAGGGGGAGGCGCCGAGGGCGCTTCGGGGGGGAGCCTTTTATTTCCAGGCCGGCTTGGCCGGGTTGAGTTTGGCGGTGGCAATCTTCTGCGGCCACACCACCTCGAACTCACCGTTTTGCCACTGGCTGACGCTGCCCGGCGTGGCGGTGTTTTCGCTGCCGGTGAACTTGATGTCGCCGATGATGGTCTTGTGGGTGTTGTTCGCCACGTAGTCGCGAATCGCCTTGCGGTCCAGGCCGACCTTGTTGACCGAGGCCGTCAGGATCTCCAGGCCGGCCCAGGCGGCGCCCGAGGCCCAGCGGTCCGGCTCCTTGCCGCCGAACTTTTTCGTGTGGGCATCGAAGTAGGCCTTGGCGCCGGGGCTGGTCTTGCTGTTCCACGAGCCCATGCCCAGCACGCCTTCTGCGCCCGGCGCCGTCATCACGTTGCGGTAGAGCTGGAAAGCGGTGCCCACCGACGCGTAGAAAAACTTGGGGTTCAGGCCGACTTCCTTGGCCTGCTTGCTGGCCAGGATGGTGTCGGGCGGGTAGGTGAAACCGACGAAGGCATCGGGGTTCTTGTCCTTGATGGAGCGCAGCACCGGCGACAGGTCCTTCACGCCGGCCGGATAACTCTTGTCTTCCACCAGCTGGATGCCGCTGCCCTGCAGCGCCACCTTCAGGGCCGAGTAGTTCTCCAGGCCGAACAGGTCGTCCACATAAATACAGGCCAGGGTCTTGCAGCCGTTGGCCTTGAGCATGTCGACCAGCGCGTTGGTCATGGGCGCCGGTTGCTGCAGCAGCAGGAAGAAATAAGGCAGCTTCATCTCGACCAGCCGGCGCGACAGGGCCGTCGGCGCCAGGAAGGGATAACCGAAGCGGTTGGCCAGCGGGGCGACCGCGAAGTTGGCATTGCTGCCCCAGGGCGGCAACACCAGGTCCACCTTGTCGCTGCCCATCAGTTTTTCGTAGGTGCGCACCACGGTCTCGGTGTCGCTGCGGTCATCCGAGCTGATCAGCTCGATCTGGCGGCGCACACCCTTGACGTCGATGCCGCCGGCGGCGTTTTGCTGCTCGGCCCACAGCAGGTAGTTGGGTTCCTGGCTGACCTGCGCGCCGCCGGTCCACGGGCCGGTGCGGGAGATGGCGTAACCGACACGCACAGGCGCGGCCTGGGCCAGCAGTTGCGGGGCAAAAGCGGCGGCGCCGACGGCAGCAGCGGCGCCCTGGATCAATGTTCGTCTGGATGGCTGGACCATGATGTCTCCTCGTTGTACACGCCCGGCGGGCAGTGGAAACCGGATGGTAGGCAGGGCCCGCGGCCTGCGCTTTGCTGAGCGCGCACAAAGCAGTTGTCGGCCAGCGCACGGCGACTGGGGTTAACCCTTGGCCCTACGCTGCAACAGAAGCCGCCCCAACACCCATAATCTTTCTCACGGGCCCATGCCTGTCCAGCGCCTTCAACCGGAGACACCCATGACCGCGGCCACCCTGGTATCCACCGACAATTTCGCGCCGCGTGAACGCGCGCCGGTCTGGCGCGAGTGGATCTGGAAACACTTCGGCGGCCTCGAGTCCGACCTCTACGGCGACACCGATTTCGACGGCCACATGGCCTCGGCACGCGCCGGCGACGTGATCCTGACCAAACTCGAGGCCAACCGCCACCGTGTCGTGCGTACGGCCGACATGGCGCGCGCCAGCGAGGCCGGCTACCTGAAGATCGTCGCGCCCATGCACGGGCGCGCCGGCGTCGAACAGATGGGCCGCAAGGCCTGGGTCAGCCCCGGCGGCTGGACCATTTACGACACCACCGGCTGTTACGCCGTGGAAAACCCCGAACGCGTCGAGCACCTGATCGTGATGTTGCCCAGGGCGCTGATCGTCGAGCGCGGCCTGCAGCTCGACACCCTGATGGCACGCCATGTCGGCGGCGCCAGCGGCATCTCGCGGGTGGCGCTGGCCACCATGCGCAGCACCTACCAGGAGCTGCCCAACATGAGCGCCGCCGCCGCCCACGGCGCGGGCGAGCTGATTGCGCAACTGGTGCGGCTGTCGCTGATCGAGCTGGCCGGCCAGGGCACGGCGCTGACGCAGCGCGAGGCGCTGAAGGACCGCATCCGCGCCTACGTCGCCGTCAACCTGCGCGACCCGGGCTTGTCCATCGAACAGATCGCGCACGCGCTGAACTGCAGCAAGCGGCACCTGCACAATGCCTTTGCCGGCGAGGACGACACCCTGGCCAGCTACATCCTGCGGCTGCGGCTGCAGGCCTGCATCCGCGAGATCCAGCAGAGCGGGCCGCAGTCACGCGCCATCACCGGCATCGCACTGTCCTGGGGTTTCAACAACCTGTCGCATTTCAGCCGGGTGTTCCGCGAACACACCGGCCAGAGCCCGAGCGCCTTCCGCCAGGCAGCGGCGGCCCCGCTGCAACACTGATTCTTGCCACTGGCGCCTGTCCCGCGGGCGTCAGAAGCTCCTGATTTCATAGCAAATAATCATCCGAACCAGCTACGGAGACACCCCATGCACATCCCCTCATTGAAAGAAGTCGTCAGTGCCGAAGAGTGGCAGCTGCGCTGCGAGCTCGCCGCCTGTTACCGCCTGGCCTCGCTGTACGGCTGGAGCGACCTGGTGTTCACCCACATCAGCGCCAAGCTGCCCGAGTCGGTCAGCGGCGCGGGAAACCACCACTTCCTGATCAATCCCTATGGCCTGATGTTCGACGAGATCACCGCCTCCAGCCTGGTCAAGGTCGACGAGAAATGCAACAAGGTGATTGACTCGCCGTTCCCGGTCAACCCGGCCGGTTTTGTGATCCACAGCGCGGTGCACGAGGCCCGCGCCGGCGCCGGTTGCGTGATGCACACCCACACCCGCGCCGGTGTCGCCGTCAGCGCGCAGAAATGCGGCGTGCTGGCGATCAGCCAGCAATCGACTTTTGTGCTGGGCTCGCTGGCTTACCACGACTACGAAGGCGTGGCCTTCCGCGACGACGAGAAGCCGCGACTGCAGGCCGACCTGGGCAAGGCCAATTTCCTGATGCTGCGCAACCACGGCCTGCTGGTGGTCGGAAAAACCGTGCCCGACGCCTTCCTCAGCATGTACACCTTCGAGAACACCTGCCGCATCCAGCTCGACGCTCAGGCCGGCGGCGAGCTGATCCCGGTGAATCCGCAAATCGTCAAGGGGGTGGCCGAGGCCATGCGGGTGCAGACCGGCGGCCTGGGCGGCGCCTTTGTCTGGCCTTCGCTGATCCGCAAGCTCGACCGTCTGGATCCCGGCTACAGCGCGTGAGCGGCAACCTGCTGGTCACCCAGCTGCTGGTGGTGGCACTGGCGCTGGTCATGTTCGGCCTGGGCTTGTCGCTGAGCACGCAGGATTTCACGCGCCTGCTCAAACACCCCAGGGCCGTGGCGGTCGCGCTGCTGCTGCAGATCGTGGTCTTGCCCGCCGCCTGTTACGCGCTCATCGTCGCACTCCAGGTGCCGCCGCTGTTTGCGGTCGGCCTGATGCTGCTGGCGGCCTCCCCCGGCGGCATCTCGGCCAACCTGTTCAGCCATCTGTTCGGCGGCAATGTGGCCATGAACATCTCCCTGACCGCGATCAACACGGTGCTGTCCATCATCACCCTGCCGCTGATCAGCAACTGGGCCATCAGCACCTTTGCCAAAACCGGCCAGGTCGTGCCGATCCAGACCGGCAAGGTCATCGAGGTCATCCTGATCGTGCTGGTGCCGGTCGTGATCGGCATGTGGGTGCGGACCTGGAAGCCCGGGTTTGCCGCGAAATCCGAAAAACCCATGAAGGTGTTCAGCGCGGTAGTCCTCGCGGTGGTGGCCATAGGCGCACTGGCCAGGGAATGGCAGGCGCTGAGCACCAGCTTCACGGCCATCGGCCCGGCCGTGGTCGGCTTCAACCTCATCAGCCTGCTGGCCGGTTATTACCTGTCCCGCGCGGCCGGCCTGGACAAAGCCATGGCAACGGCCATCAGTTACGAGATTGGCATCCACAACTCGACGCTGGCGATTTTTGTCGCACTGGCGGTGCTGGACAACTTCCAGCTCGCACTGCCGGCGGCGATTTATTCGGTGAGCATGTACATCACCGCGACCCTGTTCGGCCTGCTGGTGTTGCGGCGTGCCGGTGGCAGCGCGCCTTCGCCACTCAAACCGTAAGCACGGCCGGCTGCGAGGAGAAAGCTTCGCCCGGGCGGATGTCACCCTGCTCGATGGTGAGCTCCTTGCGCAGCATCATGACGCCGCCGAAAATTGTGGCAAAGGCCACGTCCTTGGCATCGCGTCCCGTGCCTATGCGCACCAGCCGGTCGATGGGCGCCATGCGGGTGGCGTCAAAGATCACCCAGCGGCCGTCCAGCCAGGCCTCGAACACGGCGTGGAAGTCCTGCGGCGGTTCGTCGAAATACACATAACCCACCACCAGCCGCGCCGGGATGTTGAGCGCGCGGCACAAGGTGATGCCCAGGTGCGCAAAATCGCGGCAGACGCCGGCCCGCTGCACAAACACTTCCTGCGCCGTGGTGGTCGAATTGCTGAAGCCGGGCAGGTAGTGGATGGAGTCGTGGATCCAGCTTTCGATGGCGCGCACCCGCGACAGGCCCAGCGGCAGGTGGCCGAACAGCTGCTGCGCCGCGCGGCTCATGATGTCGGATTCGCAATACCGGCTGGGCATCAGGAAACGCATGGCGTCATCAGGCACCGCCGTCACCGGCACTTCGTCGAGATGCAAGGGCACCGGCGCATGGTGCAACTCGACCTGCGCGTGGTAGTTGACCGACAGCTGGCCGCGCGGCGCGTCAAGCCGGAAAAACCGGTTGCCGTTGCGTTCATCGCAGAAATGCCTGACCTTGACGCTGGGCGTCACGCTCAGGCGCTCCTCGATCACCTTGTGGCTGTCATGAAAGGCGGCCTCGATGTTGAAGAGGAAATGGGTAGGTCCGGCAACGTCGTATTCGAGCAGGCAGTCAATGGTCGCGGTGTGCATGTTTATCTTTGTTGTCGTTGTTGTCGATATCGGTGCTGGCGGCATGCTCGCCCGCAGCAGGCGGCGGCTTGCCCGAAGAAAACCAGTTTTTACAGGTCACCCACATCACATGTGCGCCCCGCTCCAGCGTATCGACGGCCAGATCGCGGCGATTGCGTGCCTTCAGGCGCGCCACCAGCAGCATCTGTGCGGCACTGGCGCGCTTCGCACTCGCGCGCGAAACCTCGGTGCCGGGGGCGTTGTCCGGCCCGGGTTTGCCAATGTCAGTCATGGACGCCCTGGGCCAGGAAACCAGCGTCTGCATTTACTTGAGGGCCTTTTTCACGGCGCCCACGCCCAGCGCGGCCAGCACCACAAAAATGACCGCCAGGATGAGGAACAGGCCAAACAGGATCTTGGCAATCCCCGCAGAGCCCGCAGCAATGCCGCCAAAGCCCAGGGCTCCGGCAATCAGGGAAATAATCGCAAAAATGATCGCGTACTTGAGCATCAGGCTTCTCCTGTAAAGCGCGCAGCGCGCGCAAAATGAATGATCAGATGATAGGTGGGGCGTTTTCGCAGGCAGATCAGCCTGCTGCGCGTGGTCCTGTAGGACAAGGCAGACCCTCGCAGCGCTCCTGTTTTGATAGCTGTCCGCGCTTTCCAGACAAGGGCTGAGCGCCTGTTCGGCATGAAATCCTGCAGTGCAGGCAGCGGCCCGCGCCAGACCGCTTGCCGGCCGGATCCTGCAGAAAAAGCCGGCACCGGCTAGCATGGCAGGCTGCGCGATCTTGCTCGCACCGACTTCTTCACACCAAGGACATCCATGAAACTCTATTACTCCCCCGGCGCGTGTTCACTGTCCCCGCACATCACCCTGCACGAGTCAGGCCTGGCGTTTGAGCATGTGCTGGCCCCCACCAAGACCCACCAGCTCGAGGACGGCACCGACTACTACACCATCAACCCCCTCGGTTATGTGCCGCTGCTGGAGCTCGACGACGGCACACGCATCACCGAAGGCCCGGCCATCGTGCAATACATCGCCGACCAGGTGCCCGCCAAAAAGCTGGCACCGGCCAACGGCACGCTGGAACGCTACAAGCTGCAGTCCTGGCTGACCTTCATCGGCACCGAGCTGCACAAGGGCTTCAGTCCCCTGTTCGTTCCGACCACGCCCGCCGAATACAAACCCATGGTCATCGACAAGCTGATGTCGCGCCTGAAATGGGTGGACAGCCAGCTCGCCGGCAAGCAGTACCTGATGGGCGATGCCTTCAGCGTTGCCGACCCCTACCTGTTCACAGTGACCAACTGGGCACCGCGTGTCGGCGTGGACATCAGCGGATTTGCCAACATCGCCGCCTTCCGCGAGCGCATGGCGGCGCGGCCTTCGGTGCAGGCGGCGATGAAACATGAAGGCTTGAGCAAGTAGGCGGACTTGGGGCCGCCTCAGGTCGTACGCCGCGAATCCGGGTCAACAGCATCACGCTGCGTCCCGCACTGGCTCCCGGCAGTAGGCGCAAACTCCCCACTCCCAACCCCCCGCCCTTCCCTCGCCCCGCTGGGCGAGAGAAGGGAGCCTCATGTGGCCGCGTGTGCTGCGCTCGCGTGCAAACATGGCCGTTCGTTGGGAATCCCGTCCTTGAAGCGCTGCGCGCTACAAAGACTCCGGAATTCTTTCTTCGGTATTTGCCTTTTTCTCTTCCCCACCCGTCGGGCTGGGCCGAGGAGCGCAGCCGAAAATGGATCAGGACGAGCGATTGTCTGAGCGGAGCGAGTTCGAGCTCGGCCCCATTTTCGGCGAGCA
>CALRTF020000156.1:0-9671 GCA_943370985.1 Paenacidovorax caeni | reverse complement strand
CGAACCGGTGCTGGCCGAACGCGAGGCCAAGGAAGAAGACGTGCGCACCCTGCTCGAGCTGGCGCGCAAGCTCGAGGGCCTGACACGCAACGTCGGCATGCATGCCGGCGGTGTGCTGATCGCGCCCGGCAAACTCACTGATTTCTGCCCGCTCTACCTGCAGCCCGGCAGCACCTCGGCCGTGAGCCAGTTCGACAAGAACGACGTCGAGGCGATTGGTCTGGTCAAGTTCGACTTTCTGGGCCTGGCGACACTGACCATCCTCGAGCTGGCACGCGAGTTCATCGTGCAGCGGCATCCGGCGCAAAAGGACTTCAAGTTCGAGAACCTGCCGCTGGATGACCAGCGGGTGTATGCGCTGTTTGCCGAGGGCAAGACCGAAGCCGTGTTTCAGTTTGAAAGTATCGGCATGCAGCGCATGCTCAGGGACGCGCGCCCGAACCGTCTCGAAGACCTGATCGCGATGAATGCGCTGTACCGGCCGGGCCCGATGGACCTGATCCCGACTTACATCGCGCGCAAGCAGGGCAAGGA
This sequence comes from Paenacidovorax caeni, assembly GCA_943370985.1. GTDB lineage: Bacteria > Pseudomonadota > Gammaproteobacteria > Burkholderiales > Burkholderiaceae_C > Polaromonas > Polaromonas caeni_A. Next base: position 9,137 of record CALRTF020000156.1, on the reverse strand, counting down.
AACCCCCGAGTACCCGGATCCGCGCGTCAAGCCCATCCTCGAGGAGACCTACGGCATCATGGTCTACCAGGAGCAGGTGATGCAGACCGCGCAGATCCTGGGCGGTTACTCGCTGGGCGGCGCCGACATGTTGCGCCGCGCCATGGGCAAGAAGGACGAGAAGGAGATGGCCTCGCAGCGGGAGATTTTCCGCAAGGGCGCCGGTGTCAACGGCCTGACGCAGGAGAAAGCCGACGAGGTTTTCGACCTGATGGAGAAGTTCGCGGGTTACGGCTTCAACAAGTCGCACTCGGCCGCCTACGCGCTGCTGGCTTACCACACGGCCTGGCTCAAGCGCCATTACACCGCCGAGTTCTTCTGCGCCAACATGACCGTCGAGATGGGCGACACCGACAAGCTGAAAATCCTGTTCGGCGATGCGCAGAAGATGGGCATCAGCTTCGAGTCACCCGACGTCAATCGCGGCCACTACCGCTTCGAGCCGATCAGCAACACCAGCATCCGTTACGGCCTGGGCGCGGTCAAGGGAACCGGCCAGCAGGCGATTGCCGCCATCGTGGCGGCGCGCGAGGCCGGCGGGCCCTTCAGCTCGCTGTTCGACTTCTGCCTGCGTGTCGACAAGACCAAAATGAACAAACGCACGGTCGAGGCGCTGATCAAGGCCGGGGCTTTCGACAACCTGCAGCTGAACCGCGCATCGCTGCTGGCCTCGGTGGACCGGGCCTTTGAATTTGCCGCCCAGGCCGAAGCCAACGTCAACCAGGGCGGGCTGTTCGACATGGACTCGCATGCGGCGAGCACGCAGGAGCCGCCGCTGGTGGAAGCCGTGCCCTTTGGCGTGAAGGCGCGGCTGGTTCAGGAGAAAACCGCGATCGGCTTTTACCTGTCGGGCCACCTGTTCGACGAGGTCGAGTCCGAGGTGCGGCAGTTCGTCAAGCGCAAGATCGACGACCTGATCGATTCGCGCGACCAGACCCTGCTGGCGGCCATCGTCAGCGACCTGCGCGTGATCAACGGCAACCGCGGCAAGCTGATCATCTTCAAGCTCGACGACAAGACCGACACGCTGGAAGCCTCGGTGGACGAGGCCACCTTCAACGCCAACCGCAACCTGCTCAAGGACGATGAACTGGTGATCGTGCAGGGCACGCTGCAGCCGGCGTCCGAACGTTTCGGTCGCCGTTTCAAGGTCACGCAGGTGTGGAGCCTGGAGTCGGCTCGCTGCCGCTTCGGCAAATACCTGCGCGTGGCGGTCAACGGCAGCGCGCCGGACGTGCAACGCATCGTGCGCGACTTTCCGCCGCGCAAGGAAATGTCCGAGCAGGGGGAGGTCAGCCGCGGCCTGTCGGTGCGTTTGAGCCTCAGGCGCAGCAGTGTGGTTGCCGAACTGCAGCTCGGCGAAGCCGCCAAATTTTTCCCGACCGACGCCGCGCTGGCGAGCTGGACAGCGCAGGCCGACCAGGGTCTGGCGCAGATTGTTTATGAGTGAAATCGGGCCCCAGCCCCCGGCTGACGGGGGCTGCTAGCTATTTTATTGATAGCACGGCTGGCCAGCGGCATGGGTGGCTGACGCCTAGTCCTTGGGCCGGAACTCCAGGATCATCGGCGTCGGCACCCGGCCGTCCACGTCTTTCGGCATGGTTTCGGTGCGGATGATGGCCTTGATCACCGCGTCGTCCCAGGCCTTGTTGCCGCTGGACTTGATCAGGCGCTGGCTGAGGATGGTGCCGTCCGGCCCGCTGCGCACCTCGACCTCGGCGGTCGGGTTGCCGGAAATGTCGTCTGTGAAGAAGATGTTGGGCTTGACCTTGGCGCGCACCTTGCCGCCGTAACTGGCGGAGGGACCGCTGGCCTTGAGCGCCGTGCCTTTGGCGTCGGCGCCGCCGGTTGCGCCGGCCAGGCCCATGGCGCGCTTGATGTTGTCCTGGCGCAGTTTTTCGGCAGCGGCGTCCGCGAGTTTTTTCTTCTCCGCGTCCTTGACGTCCTGCTTTTTGTCCTCGGCCTTTTTGGCTTCGAGCTTCTTCGCTTCCTCGGCCTTGCGTTTGGCGAGATCTTCCTTGGCCTTCTGCTCCTTGTCCTTTTTGGCCTGCAGCGCCTTGAGTTTTTCCTGCTCGGCCTTGGCCTTGGCCAGTTCGGCCTCTTTTTTCTTCAGTTCCAGCTTGCGTTTTTTCTCGCGCTCGAGCGCAATGTCCACATCGGGTTCAGGCGGCGGCGGCGGTGCCTTGACCACAGGCTCGGGCTGCGGTGGTGGCGGGGGAGGCGGCGGCGGTGCCGGCGGCGCTTCGACCAGCTTGGGCGCGGCGTCCTGCGGCACGCTGGACCAGAGTTCGGCCTCGAACGACAGGTCGGGATCGCTGTGCTTCCAGTTGATGCCCCAGGTCAGCGCGCCTATCAGCAGCGCATGGACCAGCAGCGCCAGGCCAAAAGACCGCAGCGCGCCAGGCTCGGGTTGCGGTGCCAGGTCGAGGCGGTCGGCGGCGCTGGGCATCGATGGGCTGGGGCTCAGTTGCCGGTTTGCACCGACAGGCCGACACGGGCGACGCCGGCTTTTTGCAGCGCATCCATGACCTTGACCACGGTTTCGTACTTGATGGACTTGTCGGCGCTGATCACCACGGGGGTGACCTGCTCGCCGGCCGGCACCGATGGCTGCAAGCGCTTGACCGCCGCGCCGACCTCCGCCAGGCGTGCAGGCACCGACTGGCCCTCGGACTTGATCTGGATGACTTCGTCCTTGCTGATCTCGATCTGGATCGGCCTGGGCGGCTGGCCCGGCGCTTTGCCGACCTTGGGCAGCGCAATCATGCTGGGCGTGATCAGCGGCGCCGTCACCATGAAGATGATCAGCAGCACCAGCATCACGTCGATGAAGGGCACCATGTTGATTTCACTGATGGTGCGGCGGCCGCGGCCGCGGGATGAAACTGCTGGCATGGCGTCTAGTGGCCTGACGGCGAGGTCGCGCCCAGGTTGCGCTGCAGGATGTTGGAGAACTCCTCGATGAAGGTCTCCAGCTTGTTGGCAACGCGGTCGATGTCGTGGGCAAAACGGTTGTAGGCGACCACGGCCGGGATGGCGGCGAACAGGCCGATGGCGGTGGCCACCAGCGCTTCGGCGATGCCGGGCGCCACCGAAGACAGCGTGACCTGCTCGAGTGCGGCCAGGCCGGTGAAGGCGTGCATGATGCCCCAGACCGTGCCGAACAGGCCGACGTATGGCGAGACCGAGCCGACCGTGGCCAGGAAGGACAGGTTGGACTCGACCGCATCGACCTCGCGCTGGTAGCTGGCGCGCATCGCCCGGCGGGCGCCGTCCAGCAGGGTGCTGGGGTCGGCCATGCGGCGCTCGCGCAGCTTCTGGAACTCGCGCATGCCGCTGGCAAAAATGCGTTCCATCGGGCCGCTGGTTTTGGCATTCTGGGTGGCTGCGGCATACAGGTCGTTCAGGCTGGTGCCGGACCAGAACTCGCGGTCGAACTCGTCGTTGAGTGACTGCACACGTTTGAGCGAAATGATCTTGCGAAAAATCGCCGCCCAGCTCGCAATCGACACGCCGACCAGCAAGGCCACCACGCCCTGGACCACCCAGCTGGCGTTGAGGAGGAGGTTGACGATGGATAAATCCTGATTCATGTTGTGGTTTCCAGACGGTCAAGGAGGTCAGCGGGAATTCTTGCAGGTTTCAGGACAGCGGCATCGACCCAACCAATGCGGATGCTTCCCTCACACAGGACTACCGGGGCTTGCTCCGATTTTAATAGCGCACTTTGTCCGATTATCAAGGACGCGCGGCCTTTTTCAATCAGTCGCGCGGTAACAATCAGTTCATCGTCAAGGCGCGCGGGACGGTGGTACCGGATGCTGGTTTCACTGACCACAAACATGCCGCCGGTGCGCTCGCGCAGGGCCTGCTGTTCAATGCCCAGTGATCTGAGCCACTCGGTGCGGGAACGTTCAAAAAATTTCAGGTAGTTGGCGTAGAACACGATGCCGCCCGCGTCGGTGTCTTCCCAATAGACCCGCAAGGGCCACTGGAATGTGGCCCCCACGCTGTTCACTTCGTGTAAGACGCTGCCCCCCGAGGGGGCTAATTTTCCTCGGGGCGGCCCTGCGGAAAATTGCGCGGTGTTCTTTGTTGCCTCCTGCGGAGTCAAGCTGCTTGATTTCTGCTTATCCAAGCACTGCCTCCAGCCGCGCAACCGCTTCTTTCAACTGATCCATCGAATTGGCGGTCGAAAAGCGGATGTAGCGCGCCGGGTCCATGGTGCCGAAATCGCGGCCCGGGGTCACCGCGAGGTGCGCCCGCTTCATCAGTTCGAAAGCGAAGTCCCAGCTGCCTGACACACCGAGCCGTCGCGCAGCGTCGGTGCAGTCGGCATAGGCGTAAAACGCGCCGTCCGGCATCACCGGCACGGTCAGGCCGAGGCGGTTGAGTTCGGGAATAAAGTAGTCGCGCCTGGCCCGGAACTCGGCGCGGCGGCGTTCGTATTCGGCCAGGCTTTCGGGCTCGAAGCAGGCGAGGGCCGCATGCTGGGCCACGGTGCTGGGACAGATGAACAGGTTCTGGGCGATGCGTTCGATCACCGGCGCGAGTTCTTCGGGCACCACCAGCCAGCCCAGGCGCCAGCCGGTCATGTTGAAGTATTTGCTGAAGCTGTTGATGCTGATAATGCTGTCGCCCAGGCCGTCAGCCATGGCCAGCGCGGTATGCCCGAAACGTTCTTCGTAACTCAAGCCCAGGTAGATCTCGTCGATCAGTGTGATGCCGCCGCGGCTCAGCACAAACTCGTGGATGCGGCGCAATTCGTCGGGCGCGATCGAGGTGCCGGTCGGGTTCGACGGCGAGGCCAGCAGCACGCCGCGGGTGTTGCCGGTCCATGCGGCTTCGACCTTGGCGCGGCTGAGCTGGAAACGTTCATCGGCGGTGGTCGGCACCAGCACCGCATTGCCTTCGGCGGCACTGACAAAATGCCGGTTGCAGGGATAACTCGGATCCGGCATCAGGATCTCGTCGCCGGCTTCAATCAAGGCGAGGCAGGCCAGTTGCAGCGCCGCCGATGCGCCTGCGGTGATGATGATGCGGCCGGGCGCCACATCGGCCTGGAAGCGTGTGGCATACCAGCCGCTGATGCGTTCGCGCAGCGCTTCAAGGCCGGTGGCCTGGGTGTACTGGGTGTTGCCGCCCTCGATGGCGCGGGCTGCCGCCTGCTGGACCAGCGGCGGCGCGGTGAAGTCCGGCTCGCCGATGTTCAGGAAAATCATCGGGCGTGAGGTGTGCGCCACCTCCTTGGCCATGGCCGCCGCCGCCTTGGCAACTTCCATCACGTAAAAAGGTTCGATGCGCTGCGCGCGCCTGGCGATCCGCAGGGACGTCATGTTGCGGATCAGGCTTTTTTGTCGGCAGCGACTTCGGCCGCGCGAAAACCGGGCGCCAGCTTGTGCAGCACGCCGTTGACATATTTGTGGCCGTCGGTGCCGCCAAAGGCCTTGGCCAGTTCGATACATTCGTTGATGACCACGCGATAGGGGACGTCCAGGCAGTGCTTGAACTCGTAGGCGCCTATCCACAGAACCGCGTGTTCGACCGGCGAGATCTCGGCCATCTTGCGGTCCAGCAGGGGCGTGAAACTCTCGTCGAGTGCAGCGGCTTCGCCGATGCAGCCGTGCAGCAAGGCGTCGTAATGGGCGGAGTCGGCCTTGTGAAAGCCGACCAGGTCGCGCGTGAAGGCGTCAATCGAGTCGGCTTCATTGCGGCCCACCAGATGCTGGTACAGCGCCTGCAGCGCGAACTCGCGCGCGCGCGTGCGGGCCGATTTGTCGGCGGCCTTTTTGACGCCGGTGTCGGTCAGGCCGGTGCGGGTTTGCGGCGGGCGTTTGGGTTTGGTGGGAGGGGTATCGGACATGCGCGCCTGGTGAATGTGTTGCGGTGTGTTCAAGAGAGTTCGTTCAGCAGGTTGGCCATCTCGACAGCCACCCGCGCCGCATCCCGGCCCTTGTCCACCTGGCGGGCTTCGGCCTGGGGGACGTTCTCCACCGTCAGGATGGCGTTGGCAATCGGCAACTGGTAGTCCAGCGCCAGCCGGCTGACCGAGGCGCCGCTTTCATTGGCGACCAGTTCGAAATGGTAGGTTTCGCCGCGGATGATGCAGCCCAGAGCAATCAGCGCATCGTACTGGTCGCGCTCGGCCAGGGCCTGCAGCGCCGAGGGGATCTCCAGCGCGCCCGGTACCTTGACGTGGTGGATGTTTTTTTCTTCGACGCCCAGCGCCAGCAACTCCTGCCAGCAGGCCTGGGCCAGGGCATTGGTGATGCTTTCGTTGAAGCGTGCCTGAACAATGCCTATCGACAGTTTTTTCCCGTTCAGATGATCGGAAGAACCTTTTTCTGCACCAAACACTTTTATTCCTTCTTGTTGGCGATATAGCCGGTGATTTCGAGGCCGTAACCGGTCATGCTGGGCATGCGGCGCGGGTTGCCCATCAGTTCCATTTTGTGGACGCCGCACTCGCGCAGGATTTGCGCACCCACGCCGTAGGTGCGCAAGTCCATGCGGCCGCGCTCGGGCGCCTGGCTGGCGCGTGCCGTGCCCTCGAACTGCGCCAGCAACTGCGCTGCACTTTCGCCGCAATTGAGCAGCACCGCCACACCCTTGCCGGCCTGGGCCAGGTGCGCCAGGCTTTGATCGAGGCTCCAGGAATGCATGGAGCGGCCGGTCTCCAGGGCGTCCAGCACCGACAGGGGTTCGTGCACACGTGCGGCCACGGTTTCATCGGGAGCCCATTGGCCCTTGACCATGGCCAGATGCAGGCCCTGGCTGGGCTTGTCCCTGAACGCGTGGACGGTGAATTCGCCGAAGGCGGTCTGGATGGTGCGCTCGCCGATTTTCTCGATCAATGAATCATGGCGGCTGCGGTGCTCGATCAGGTCGGCAATCGTGCCAATTTTCAGGCCATGCTCGGCGGCGAACACCTGCAGGTCGGGCAGGCGCGCCATGGTGCCGTCGTCCTTCATGATTTCGCAGATCACGGCAGCCGGGGAGCAGCCGGCCATGCCGGCCAGGTCGCAGCCCGCCTCGGTGTGGCCGGCGCGCATCAGCACGCCGCCGTCGACCGCCTGCAGCGGGAAGATGTGGCCAGGCTGGACCAGGTCGCTGACTTTGGCGTCCCTGGCCACGGCGGCCTGCACCGTCCGCGCCCGGTCGGCCGCGGAAATGCCGGTGGTCACGCCCTCGGCAGCCTCGATGGACACGGTGAAGGCCGTGCCCATCTTGGTTCCGTTGCGCGCAACCATGGGCGGCAACTGCAGCCGTTCACAACGCTCGCGAGTCAGCGTCAGGCAGATCAGGCCGCGGCCGTAACGGGCCATGAAGTTGATGGCTTCAGCGCTGACGTGGTCGGCGGCCAGCACCAGGTCGCCTTCGTTTTCACGGTCTTCTTCATCGACCAGGATCACCATGCGGCCGGCGCGCATGTCGGCCACGATGTCTTCAACAGGGGAGATGGCGATCGTCATGGGTTCAGCTGTTCTTTCCGTTGTGGAGCATGCGTTCGACATAACGCGCAATGAGGTCGATTTCGAGGTTGACCTTCGACTGGACCTGCAAGTGGCCCAGCGCGGTGTTCTGCACAGTATGGGCGATCAGGTTGATGCTGATTTCGCAGCCGGGCGTGTTGCCGTCCAGGTCGGCCACCCGGTTGACCGTCAGGCTCACGCCATTGACAGTGATGGAGCCTTTGTAGGCCAGGTATCTGGCAAGTTCCCGGGGCGCCAGGATGCGCAATTCCCAGCTTTCACCGACCTGCGCGAAATGGCTGACAGTACCGACGCCGTCCACGTGCCCGGCAACAATATGGCCGCCAAGGCGGTCATGGGCGCGCAGCGCTTTTTCCAGGTTGATGGGTCCCGGTTCGGCCAGGCCGCTGGTTTTGTCCAGCGATTCGGCCGAAATTTCAATGGAAAACAGGCTTTTTTCCGGTGCCAGCGCCGTGACCGTCATGCAGGCGCCATTCAGGGCGATGCTGTCGCCCAGGCCCACGTCGTCGAGGTAACCCGCCGGCGCCTCGATGTCGAGGCGCTTGCCGTGGTCCAAAGAGCTGCCCAGGCGGTGGACAGCGACGATGCGCCCCACGCCGGTAATGATTCCGGTAAACATCCGGGTATTTTCGCAGAGATTGGCGCTGCGCATGGCGCGCCCGCCAATCACGGTCTTAAAAGCGGTCGCGGCCGCGCACCCTGGCGACAATGCGCAGGTCCGGGCCCAAGGGGGCGGTGGAGCGGAAGTCGAGTTCCACCGCCTGCGACAGTTCGGTGATCGGCCCAAAGCTGGCCATGCCGGCGCCCTGGCCTATCCATTTGGGTGCCAGGTAGACCAGCAACTCGTCCACCAGGCCTTCCCGGATCAGCGAGCCATTGAGTTTGTAGCCGGCTTCCACGTGCACCTCATTGACCTCGCGCTGCGCCAGATCGCGCAGCATGGCCGCCAGGTCCACTTTGCCGTCGGCGCCGGGCTGGTAAATGACGCTGGCGCCGCGTGCCTCCAGGGCCGCTTTTTTTTCCTCGTTGGGTACGGCAGCGTAGATGTAGATCGTGCGGCCGGGGACGAAAAGGTGGGCGTCCAGTGGCGTCTCCAGCCGGCTGTCCACCACCACCAAGTGCGGCTGACGCGGCGTGTCGACCAGCCGCACATCAAGCCGTGGATTGTCTTCCAGCACCGTACCTATGCCGGTGAGCACGGCGCAGGAGCGCGCACGCCAGGCATGGCCGTCCGCACGCGCGGTATCCGAGGTGATCCACTGGCTGGTGCCGTTGTCCAGCGCGGTCTTGCCGTCCAGCGAAGCGGCAACTTTCATGCGCACCCAGGGTGTTTTGCGGATCATGCGGCTGAAAAACCCGATATTGAGCTCGCGCGACTCGGCGGCGCCCGGGCCCACCTCGACTTCGACGCCAGCGGCACGCAGGCGCGCAAAGCCCTGTCCCGCGACCAGCGGGTTGGGATCCGCGATGGACGCAACCACTTTTTGGATGCCGGCGGCAATCAGGGCATCGCAGCAGGGCCCGGTGCGGCCGTGGTGAGAGCAGGGTTCCAGCGTGACCCAGGCGGTGGCGCCGGCCACCGAATGGCCTCGTGCGGCCGCGTCG
>CALRTF020000155.1:0-9676 GCA_943370985.1 Paenacidovorax caeni | reverse complement strand
CTGAGGTACTCCAGCCGCGCCTTGGACAACTTGAGCACGTCAGACGCGGCCATCGACGAATGCCGCAGGCCGGCCTGGGCGGCGCGGCCGCCGGCGTCGCTGGCCTGGAAGCCAGTGTCGCTGCGCGCGTGGTCGAAAAAATTCTTCTGCTTGTTGTAGGCCGCAATCGAGTTGCCGTCGCCGAACTTGGAGTACTGGATGTCCGACATCGCAAAGCCGGTGAAAGGCCCCCAGTCGCAACTCTTGGCCTTGATGCCGAAACCCTTGGACGAGTAGCCTTCGTCCAGCAGCTGGATGCCGGCCGGCGTCGCGCAGCGCGAAATCACGATGCGCTCGAACTCGTTGACGACGGACTGGATCGCCAGGCCGTGCGAGGGGTGGATGCCGGCGCGTTCGAGGATGGGGCCGGCGGGCCCCGGCACTTTCCAGATGTCCGATTGCGTGATTTTGGGCATGGCCGTGTCCGCTTCTGCTGTGGGTTGACGTTGCCTGCGGTTCTAACCACGCGGGTCGGCAAAGTCAAGTGCGCCGAAGTACTGCATGGGGGCCACGCTGCGCCCCGCGCCCTGCCGCGTTCATGAAGCAAATACGGCCCGCGCCCCCGCCCCTGGCGGGCTGGGGGCTATCAATACGATAGCGTCCGCGGCACGGCGCAACCCCTCTCAGAGGAACAGGAAGGCCGAAGCCGCCACCGCCGTGGGGCCCAGCGCGCCCAGCAGCAGGCCGCCGGCGCCGACAGTTTCGTCGGTGAAGCCGCGCTTGAGCAGGGCCACGCCCGCCGGGTTTGGTGCGTTGGCGATCACCGTGAGGCCACCGCCGGCCACCGCGCCGGCCACCAGCATGTATTTGGACTCGTCGGAGATGCCTTCGATCAGCGAGCCGAGGTAGGTCAGCGCCGCGTTGTCGGTGATGGCGGTCAGCCCCAGCGAGCCCAGAAACAGCGCCAGCGGTTTCAGGCTGGAAACGATGGGCTGCAGCCACCAGGCCTGCATGCCGCCCAGCACCACCAGCCCCGCGAGGAAAAAGCCGACCAGCAGCGCCTCCTTGATGATCAGCGGGCTCTGGTGCCTGTCATAGGCCTGGGTGAAACCGAGGAACATCAGGAAGATCGCGAGAAAGGCCACCGGGTGGTGCGCCATCAGCACGACCGCAGCCAGCAGGCCGATGTGCACGGCCACCACCGGCAGCGGCACCCGTTCTTCCCGGGCCGCGTTCACGGGCGGCGTGAGCAGGTGGCGGCGCAGCACAAAGGTTGCCACCGTGGCATTGATCACCACCGCAATCGCGGCCTTCCAGCCGAAGGTCGCTGCCATGAAGGCGCTGTCCCACTGCCAGGCCGCCGCCACCATCAGCACCGGCGGCGCGGCGTAGGCGGTCAGCGTGCCGCCGATGGACACGTTGACAAACAACACACCCAGGGCCAGGTACTTCACGGCTTCAGGCACGGCGGGGCGGAAGATCTGCGGCGCCAGCATCAGCGCGGCAATTGTCATGGCGGCCGGCTCGGTGATCAGCGAGCCCAGCAGCGGCACGGCGGCCAGCCCCAGCCAGGCGGTCGCCATCGGCGTAGGCACCGGGATGTAATGGGCCGTGGTGTTGACCAGGGCCATCACCGCACGCAGCACCGGCCGCGAGGCGGCGATGACCATCACCACAAACACGAACAGCGGCTCGGTGTAATTGCGCGACTCGGCATACGCCAGCGCGTCACCGCCGCCCAGCAGCAGCGCCATGGTCAGCACCAGCACAATGGCCCAGAAGCCGAAAACGACTTCGACCTCGCCGAGCAGGTGGAACAGGCCGGCGTGGCGCGGAAAGCGGTGGGACAGCCGCTCGAACTGTTTGGCGGCAAAGGTGTGCAGCAGGGCCACCGCAAAAATGACGGCAGCAATGGTCTGGACGTGCTGGGGGATGGAACTCATGGGCGCAGGTACTCCGCGTGGCGGCCCGACCGACGCATACCTGCCCTGGCGCGAATGCGCTGACACCCGATGCGAATTTTAACAGAGGGTGGGCGGGCTCGAATCGGGCGCCGCCGGGCACAGGCTCAGCGGGCCTGCTGCAACACCCACTGCGCATACACACGCACATAGGCGTGCACGGCCTTGTCGCTTGCAGCCTGCTCCAGCGCCAGCCACTGCCACCTCGCATGTTGTTCGCCAGCGCCCTGCGGCAACTGCAGGTGTTTTTCCTCGTCGGGCGTCAATACCAGCCACAGCGGCAGGTTCACGTAATGGGTGGACACCGCGGGGTCGAAAGCACTGTCGGGGTAAAAGTGGTCCCAGGCACCCATGGGCAGGGCGCGTTCAAGCGCCGACGCGGGCAGGCCCAGCTCATCCTGTGCAACGCGCAGCCTGGCATGGGCCAGCGGCTCGTTCTTGCGGATCCGGCCTCCCGGCGTGAACCAGCAGCCGCGCGCCGGCGCGTTGTTGCGCAAGCCCAGCAGCAACTGGCCCGCGGGGTTGGTCAGCACCAGGTCGATGGACACCAGGGGCAAGGCTGCGCAGGCTGCGGAAAATTCGGCGATGGGCAGGGGCGGCAGGCTCATGGGTGGGTGTTTTGTTTCAGGGATTCTCGGCGATGGCTTGCGCCCGCACAGCCGCCTCAGCGCGGCGGCGGGACCGGCTCACCCCACATGCGCCGCCACAGCCAGGGCAGCGCGGTGGCCACATCGGGCCGTGCACTGCGGAGCGTGGGCACCTGGCGGCCGGACGCGCGCTCCTGCGCCGTGCCCAGGTCGAAGTTGAAGGTGTAGGCCGGCTCCTGGCCCATGCGCAGGTCGGTCACGAACAGGTGGCCGCCGCTTTCGGAGACGCGGTAAAAGCCGTGGCTGAAGGCGGCGATGCGCGAGACATAGGGATCCTGCGCGTGTTGCGCGGCCAGCGCGGCGCCACGGTCGTAAGCGGTCCAGCTGATGCGCGGCGAGGCGTCCAGCAGCGAATAGTGGCCCTCGAGGTAGTGTGTCGGTGTCATGGCCACCAGCCGCCACAGCAAGGTGTTGAAGGGCGCCGGTGTGACCAGCAGGGCTTCGGCCGCGACACCGTCCGCCTGCAGCGAGGCGCGCGCGACCTGCGTGGCCTGCTGCTGCGCCACCACGCTCCAGACCAGGTAGAAGCTGCTGAGCAACAGGCCGGCGGCGTTCCAGCGCAGGCCGCGCGCGGACTGAAGCCGCAGCGCCGCGACCACGCCGACGATCAGCGGCACGGTGTACAGCGGGTCGATGATGAAGACGCTGCCCACGCCATACGGGTAGTTGGTGAAGGGCAGCAGCAGTTGCGTGCCGTACACCGTCATCGCGTCGAGCAGCGGGTGGGTCACCAGCACCAGCCAGAGCGCCAGCCACCAGCGCCTGAACAGCGCCGCCTCGCCGTGGATGCGCGAGACGACCCAGGCCAGCAGCGGCGCCACCAGCGTCAGCCAGAACAAGGCATGGCTTTCGGCGCGGTGCAGCGTCATGTTGAGCACCGCGTTGCCGTGATCGATGAAGGCGTCGAGGTCCGGCAGCGTGCCGCCGACGGCGCCCCACAGCGCGGCTTTCCACACCGCGGTGCGCCGGCCCATGACGGCCACGCCGACGGCCGAGCCCAGCGCGATCTGTGTCAGTGAATCCATGGCGGGCAGCTTAACGCAGCGCCGTCATGGCCGCACGCGCAGGGACATCAGATCCCGGACGTACTGTGTACACAAGAAAAATCAGGTCCCAGCCCCCGCCAGTCAAGGGCAGACAGCTATCAAAAAAGGAGCGGACCGAAGGACAGCGCCAGCCTCAGGCGGCGCGCGCGCGTTTGGCCAGGGTCTCCATCGCGGCCAGGCGCAGGATGCGCAGCGTTTCCACCTGTTCTGCGGAAACGTTTTTCACACGCGTGTCATAAATGCACAGCGTGCCGACGGTATGGCCGTCGTAACCCAGGCGCGCCGAAGCGTAAAAGCGGATGAAAGGCGCGCCGGTCACCATGGGGTGGTCGGCAAAACGCCGGTCGGCCAGCGTGTCGGGGATCACCAGCAGGTCATCGTCGCAGTGAAAAAATATCTCGCAGAACGAGGTATCGGCCGGCGATTCGGCCAGCGACACGCCGATGCAGGACTTGAACCAGTCGCGGTCCGCATCCAGCAGGTTGACCATGGCGATCGGCACGTCGAAGGCTTTGGCCAGCGTGCGGGACAGGTCGTCGTACACCACCTCGGCCGCGGTATCGAGCACGGCCAGGCGCCGCAGGGCCTCGAGACGTTCGTGGTTGTGGCGCATGGCTGGCGGCGCGGCGGGCTCCGTCGTCCTCACTCGGCCAATCGGGCGGCAGCCTGTTTTTTACTCATGCCGCGCAGCGCGGCGATGGCCGCGAACTGGCTGGCGCGGGGGCGCGTCTTGCCGTTTTCCCATTTGTAGACCGACTGGTCGGAAACACCGAGCAACTTGCCGGCTTCGGCGGCCGACAGGCCCAGGCGTTTTCTTTGCGCCATCAGGCCGCTGGCACTGAAGCGGAAACCGCCGGCAGGCGGGGCGGTATCGGCCGCGGCGGTTTTGCCACCGGCCTGTTTGCCTAGGCGTTTGACCATCTGCTCGAGCGCGGCGATGCGGCGCTTGAGGGCAGCGATGTCCGAACGATGGGTGGCCGAGGACTTTTTCAGGGGCTGTGTGTCCGAGCGCACTTCCTTGCGTGCGACACGCGCGATTTCTTCTTTCAAAACACTTGCAATGTTGGGCATGGACCTTCGTTCCAGATAAAAGAGCACTTATCTTAGTGCTGGCCACCTCATCCTGATTCACGGGCTTGGTGCGCCGGGTGCGGGCCATCGCCCGGCCCGTTCGAACACGCCTCTGGCCAGAGCATACAACGCCCAGAGCAGCAGCAGCGGAATCACCAGGGTCTGCAGCAAAAAGACCACGATCAGGCGGATGATGTGTTCGGTGGCCTGTTCGGCCGCCTGTTTGAGCTCCTCAAAGCGGGCCCTCACATCGGCATTCTCGGCCAGCCAGCCTTTCATGCGGTCCAGCATGCCCTGGCTTTGTGCCACCGGCGGCGGGGCCAGCTTGGCAGCCTGCGTCGACGTGCTGTCTATGCCCTGCTGGCTGGCCTGGTAATCGGTCGCTAGGAATTTCTGCCACAACAGGTCGCTGCCCAGGGTCACCACCGGAATCGCAAAACGCAGCATCAGCAGGATGACCAGCGCGCGCGACAGCCACACCGGGATCGCCTGCCGCCGCAGGTAAAGCCAGGCCCAGCCCAGCGCCACGGCACTCAGGGCCAGCGAGACGGCCCACCAGCCGCCCATCGCGATCAAGGCCTTCTGCACCCCGAAGGCCACACTGGCTGCCAGCATCAGCGTCGAGAACTTTTCGATCAGGTCGTTGACCGGGTCCAGCAGCTGGCCCGGTGTCAGGGTGACGCCCACACCCAGCGGCTGCACCGACAGCTCGGTGCCCTGGGCCACGGAAATCACCGCGTTGAGCGCGCGCGCCGAGGCGAAACTGATCAACGCGCGTTTTAATCCGGCGTCGACCTGCCCGGCCGCGGGCGCGTCCAGCGGCCCCAGCCAGGCACAGGCCACGGCGGCCAGCATGAACAGGGCCAGGGCGTATCGGCGAATGTGGGGCATGGCGGGTCCTCGAAAAAATCACGAACGCAGGCAGGTTTGCACACGGGGCTGCAACCAGCATACCGCGTCCGCGGCCGCCGCTACAATCGCCCTGCCTGAGGCAGCCCGCTGCAGGCGCCATCGCCCCGGGAGCTTCACGCCATGACTGCCATCAAAACCCTGCTCGTGTTGTCCATCGCCGGCCTGATGCTGGCCTGCAACAGCATCGGCAATGCGCCGGTGGCCAGCGACAGCACGGTCAGCGGCAACATTGCCAAGCAGCTGGCCGGCGACGTGCCGCTGCCGCAGGGCGCCGTGATCAAGCAGCAGGACACCTTGGTCATGGGCGCCGGCGCGAGCTGGACCGGGCGCCTGAGCCTGTCGGTCTCGGGCGAGCCGCAGACGGTGTTTGCGTATTTTCGCGACAGCATGCCGGGTGCCGGCTGGACGCTGACCTCGAGTTCGTTCTCCAGGCTGAGCCTGCTGACCTTCACCAAGGCCGAGCGCATGGCCACGGTGCAGATGCAGGGCAGCAACTTCGGCGGCAACGAGGTGCTGATCACGGTGGCGCCGGCCGTGCGCGCTGCAGCGCCCGGCGCGCGCTGACACTCAGTCGCTGTCGCTGACCAGCGGCGTGCCGGGCAAGGCGCTGACCAGCACCTTGTCGATGCGTTTGCCGTCGAGGTCCAGCACCTCGAACTCCCAGCCGGCCGCCTCGACCTTTTCACCGACCGCCAGCAGCCGGCCCGACACGCTTTGCAGCAAGCCGGCGACGGTGTTGTAGCGGCCCCTGTCTTCACCGGGCAGGTCGCGGATCTCCAGTCTGGCCTTCAGTTCCGAAACCGGCATCACGCCGTCGATCAGCCAGCTGCCATCGTCGCGCCGCGTGGCCCAGGCATCGACCTGCGCGCCGGGCTGCAGCTCGCCGGTGATGGCTTCGAGCATGTCCATCGGTGTCATCATGCCCTGCACCACGCCGTACTCGTCGACCACAAACACGATGCGCGTGGACTGCTTGCGGAACTGCTCGAGCAGCTCCATGCCGGTCAGGGTTTCGGGCACAAACACGGCCGGGATGGCATAGGCGGCGATGCGATCGTCCATGGTCGGCGTGCTGCCGGCGGCCGTGCCTTCAGCGGAGGGATGGGCCTGGACACGCGGCACCAGCAGCTTGGCGACGTTGACCACACCGACCACATCGTCGAGGCTGCCGCGGCACACCGGGTACCAGGAATGGCCGGTGGCGCCGGCCTTGGCAATCGCCTGGGCCACGGTGTCGCTGGCGTCTATCCACTCGATCTCCGAGCGCGGCAGCATCAGCGAGGTCAGCAGGCGGTCGTCGAGCAGGAACACGTTCTGCACCATCTGGTGTTCGTGCTCCTCGATCAGGCCGGCGTCCACCCCCTCCTCGAGGCTGGCGGCAATTTCCTCGTCGGTCACGGTGCGTTCGCCGGTGGTGTCCACGCGCAGCAGCTTGAGCACGGTGTGGGTGCTGAAGGACAGCAGGCGCACAAAGGGTTTGGCCCCGGTGGCCACCCACATCATGGGCCGCGAAATCAGGCGCGAGACGGTTTCCGGGTAGAGCTGCCCGATGCGCTTGGGCACCAGCTCGCCGAACACGATCGTGATGAAGGTGATGATGGTCACCACCAGCGCGGTCGCCGAAATGTCGGCGGCACGCACCGACGCGCCAAAGGTCTGTATCCAGGCCGACAGGTCGTCGCTGAACGCAGCCTCGCCGATGATGCCGTTGAGCATGCCGATGGAGGTGATGCCGACCTGCACCGAGGACAAAAACTGCGTCGGGTTGTCCAGCAGCGTCAGTGCGGCTTTCGCGCCCTTGTCACCCGATTCGGCCATGGCGTTGAGCCTGGCCTTGCGGCTGGAGGCGAGCGCCAGCTCGGACATGGCAAAAACGCCGTTGAGCAAGGTCAGAAAGGCAATGAGGATGAAATCCATGAATCCGCAGGCAGAATGAACACATGGCACTTTACTTGATCGGTGACCTGCAGGGTTGTTTTGACCCTTTGCAGCGCCTGCTGCGCAAGCTGGACTTCTCGCCCAGCCGCGACACGCTGTACCTGCTGGGCGACCTCGTCAACCGCGGGCCGGACTCGCTGGTCGTGCTGCGTTACCTGCAACAACTCGGCGATGCCGCGCAATGCCTGCTCGGCAACCACGACCTGAACCTGCTGGGCATACGCCACGGGCTGCGCAAACCGCACCGCGGCGACACGGTGCAGCAGGTGCTGGACGCGCCCGACGCCGAGGCGCTGCTGGACTGGCTGCGGCACCGCCGCATGGCCATGTTTGAACACGGCTGGCTGATGGTGCATGCCGGCGTGTTGCCGGCCTGGAGCGTGGCGCAGACCCTGGCGCTGGCCGCAGAGGTCGAACGGGCGCTGCGTGGTCCGGACATCGCCGGCTTTCTCAAGGGCATGTACGGCAACACCCCGGAGCGCTGGGATGATGCGCTGCACGGCGCGGAGCGGCTGCGCGTGACCGTCAATGCACTGACCCGCATGCGTTTTTGCACGGCCGACGGCGCGATGGAATTCGCCAGCACCGGCGGCACCGAGACCGCCCTGCCCGGCTACCTGCCGTGGTTCGAGGTGCCGGGCCGGGCCACCGCCGGCACGCCGGTGGCCTTCGGCCACTGGTCCACACTGGGCGCCGAGACCGCCGCTGCCGGCGCCGGCCTGCTCAGCAATGCGCTGCCGCTGGACACCGGCTGTGTCTGGGGCGGTTGCCTGACGGCCGCGCGTCTGGGCAAGGCGCCCGGGGCTTTCGAGTTGATCACCGTGCCCTGTGAGCAGGCCCGCTCACCAGGCTGAGTTTCAAGCCCCTTGGGCCTGCAGCCCCCGTCCAGCAAGCACGGGCAGCTACGAAATCAATAGCGACGGGGGACCGGCTGCGGCTGCGGCTGCGGCTGCGGCGTGGCAGCCTGCACCGCTTCAGCCTTGCGCGCCGCCTGCAAGGCCGCTTCGTCGGACAGGCTGCGCGCCACGCTGGCCGACAGCAGCAGCACCGCCGAGGAAAAATAAATCCACATCAGCAGCACCACCAGTGAGCCGGCCGCGCCATAGGCCGAGACCACGGCGGCCGTGGACAGGTAGAGCGCCATCAGGTACTTGCCGAGCGAGAACAGGATGCCGCCGGCGACGCCGCCCATGACCAGGTAGCGCAGTTGCGGCTTGGGACCGGCGCTCATGCGCATCAGCGCCACAAACAGCGCGGCGCAAAACGCCATGGACACCGCTTCATTGATGGCCAGCGCAATTTTTTCGAGCGGCAGGTAGCTGCCGGCCCAGCCGGTGAGAAAACTCAGCAGCGCCGAAATCGCCAGCGAGGTCAGCAGCAGGAATCCGAATGCGAGGATGTAGGCGATGCCGCGCAGGCGCAGCGAGGCGCTGTACCACCACTTCTGGCGCGGCACCTCGCCGGTGTCGCGCCGCCACAGGCGCTCGAAAGCGTCCTGCAGCTCGGCAAACACGCCGGTGGCGCCCGACAGCAGCAGGCCGAAGGCAATCAGCGAGGCCAGCAGGCCGTCGGACGGTTTCTGGGCGCTGGTCAGTGCCTGCTGCACCAGTTGCGCGCCCTGCGCGCCGATCACGTCGGCGATCTGCTGCACCAGGCTGGCTTCGATGTAGCTGCGGTCCAGCCACCAGCCGAGCACGGCCACCAGCAGCACCAGCAGCGGCGCCAGGCTCAGGATGCCGTAAAACGACATGGCCGCGCTCATGCGCAGGCCGTCGGCGTCTATCCAGAGCTGGACAGCGCGCCGGATCGGGCGCAGCGGTTCGAGAAAGGTCTTGAGCACAAAAGCCGGCGTTTTGCCGGCAGGCGAAGAAGGCATGGCACCCAGTCTAGCCAGGCACCCGCGGCGCGGGCATCAGACGCGCCCGCGCGGGCGGGTAGGCTGCTGCCGACGCCGCAGTGCGCGCCGCAATCAGCCGGCAGTCTTGAACAGCGCCGCGACTTTTTTCTTGGGCTTGATGTTGGCCGACACGCTGCTGCGCGAGGCATTGCCCTTGGCGGCTTCTTCCCAGGCCGGCTGGGCCTCGGCCAGCAGTGTCGATTCGTAAGGCTTGTCGAAGAAGGG
>CALRTF020000154.1:0-9699 GCA_943370985.1 Paenacidovorax caeni | reverse complement strand
CGTCTCCAGCTACAAAAAACATAGCAAAATCGCGCTGCCGGACGGGCCGGCGGCTGCAATTCAGGCGGGCGGCACGCCGGGCAGGGTAAAAAAGAAAGTCGCTCCCTTGTCCGGTTCCGACTCGGCCCAGACCTGGCCGCGGTGGCGGCCGATCACGCGGCTCACGGTGGCCAGGCCCACGCCGGTGCCGGGAAACTCGCTGACCGCATGCAGGCGCTGGAAGGTGTTGAACAGCTTGTCGGCGTAGGCCATGTCAAAGCCGGCGCCGTTGTCGCGCACAAAAAACGCCGTGATGCCGCCTTCGACTTTGGTCTGGCTGACGCTGATCACGGTACGCGGTCGCTGCGACGTGAATTTCCAGGCGTTGCCGATAAGGTTTTCCATCACCACGCGGACCAGCCGCCCGTCGCCCTGCACGCGCAAGCCATCATCGATCCGGATCTCGGCCACACGCGAGGGATCCCGGCCCCGGCATTCCTCGGCGATATCGCGCGCAATGGCACTGAGGTCCACGGTCTCGTTGCGCAATTGCATGCGCGAGACCTGCGCCAGCGACAGCAGGTCTTCGATCAGCCGGCCCATTTGCGCCACCCCGGCCTGGATGCGGGACAGGTAGTGCTGCACCTTGTCATTGGAGGGGCCCTGATCGAGCTGCTTGGCCAGCAGGCGGCTGAAACCGTCGACCGTGTTCAGCGGCGAGCGCAGGTCATGCGAGACCGAATAGGAAAAGGCCTCGAGCTCCTGGTTCGACAGC
Organism: Paenacidovorax caeni; assembly: GCA_943370985.1. Lineage (GTDB taxonomy): Bacteria > Pseudomonadota > Gammaproteobacteria > Burkholderiales > Burkholderiaceae_C > Polaromonas > Polaromonas caeni_A. The sequence continues at coordinate 8,945 of CALRTF020000154.1, read as the reverse complement.
CGCAGCGCCGCCTCGATGGCCTTGATCTCGGTCACATCGGCATCGATGCCGACCCAGAACAGCACCTGGCCGCCCTCATCAAGCACCGGGGACGCGCGGTAGGACATCACATGGTAAGTACCGTCGCTGGCCAGCACGCGGCGCAAGCCGGTGTAGGGCGTCACGGTTTCGCGCGCTGCCTGCCAGTTGGCCAGCATGTCGGGCAGGTCATCAGGGTGCACGGCGCCCAGCCACTTGTGCCCCATCCAGTCGGCCGCGGTGCCGCCCATCAGCTCATACCACTTGCGGTTGGCATAGGTCAGGCGGCCGCCGGGCTCGGCATTCCAGATGACCTGCGGGGCCTGTTCGGCCAGGGTGCGGAACAGGGCTTCCTGGCGCTCCAGCGCGGCGGTGCGTTCGGCGACTTTTTCCTCCAGGCCCAGGTTGAGCTGGTGCACCTCCTCGAACAGCCTGGCATTTTCCATCGCGATGGATGCGAGCTGCGCCAGCTCGACCGCCACATACTGGTCCTGCAGGCTGAACTCGCCCTCGTACTTGTCGGTCAGCTGCAGCAGCCCGACATTTTCACCGTGACGCCCGGTCAGGGGCACGGCCAGCCAGCCGCGCATGGGCGGCGGGCCGGCACGGCCGGCCGCGTCCGGCTGCCAGCCCGGGTGCGCTTCCAGTTCAGCCTGCGTCAGCCGCATCGGGCTGTTGGTCTGGCAGACCGCCTGCGAGATGCCGCAGCCGTAGGCCTGCCGCACAAAGTCCCGGCAGTTGGCATAGTGGTCGGAAAAGGACACCGCATTGATCGCCGGCACGGACTCGCCGCGGGCCGCCAGGCTCACCACCGCCTGGTGCGCCCCCACCACGGCGCGCGCCTGGTCCACCGTTTCCTGCATGGTCGCCTCCAGGGTGCGGTGCGCGGTGATCGCCTGGGTCGCGTCGGCGGCACGCTGCAGGGTGAACAGATACGCCTGCACCTCGTTCTCGGCCCTGACCTGGGCGGCCACATTGACGGCCACGACAAAACGCGCCGACCGGTCCAGATAGCTGATGGCGCGTGACAGGGTCTCTACCGGAAACTCCCGTCCCTGGCGGTCCACGTGCTGCCAGCGATGCACCCGGCCGGTCAGGCTTTTTTCGATATGCTGCTCCAGCTGGGCACGCTCGGCAGGCGACAGGATGTCTGCAATGGTCAGGCGCAGGAAGTCCTCCCGGCGGTAACCATAGTTGTCCAGGGCGGCTTCATTGACCGCCAGAAAGCCCCGCGTTTCGGTATCGACAATCCACATCGCCACAGGCGCGGACTCGAACAGGGCTGCGTACCGCTGCTCGCTGTTGATCAGCGCCTGCACGGCGAGTTTGCGCTTGGTGATGTCACGCTCGATCGCCACAAAATGGGTGAACTGCCCGGTGCCGTCGGCAATCGGAACCATGTCGAGGTCCAGCCAGAATTCCTCGCCGCTTTTCTTGTAGTTGATCAGTTCGGCGCGTACCGGCTTCATCTGCCGCATCGCCGCACCGATGCGGTCCAGCTCGGCGCGCTGCGTGTTGGGCCCCTGCAGGAAACGCGGGGACCGGCCCAGCACCTCCTCGCGCCGGTAACCGGTGCGGCGCTCGAAGGCATCGTTGACAAACACGATGCGCGGGCCGGGCTCCTCGATCGGGCTGGTCTCGGTGATCATCACGATGTCATTGAGGCGGGCAATGGCGGTGCCCAGAAGCCGCAACTGCTCCTGCGAATCGTGCTGCTCGGTGATGTCCTGCAGGGCGCCCACAACCCGCGTGACCCGGCCATCCTGCAGCAGTGCCCGCCCCTGGGTACGCACCCAGATGGCCCGTCCCTTCATGGTCACCAGCGGCAACTCCAGGTCCCAGGCGGTGCCGTGTTCGGCGGCGGCCCGGGCCGCCGCGTGCAGGGCCGGCTGCGCCTGCGGCGCATAACAGGCCATGGCCTGCTCCACACTCAGGGGCGAGCCGGGCTCCAGTTCGTAAATGCGGTAGACCTGTTCCGACCAGACCGGCTGCAGCCCCTGAAGCACCACCTCCCAGCCGCCTATCCTGGCCATGTCGCCGGTTCGCTTGAGCATCTCCGTGGTGCGCGCGGCAAGCTGCTGCGCCGTCTTGCGGCTGGTGACATCCTGCACCACCCCGGCACGCAGGATGCCGCTGCCCAGCGCGTCCGTGTGCGGCTCGCCGATCTGGTGGATCCAGCGGGTCTGTCCGGCCGGCGTGACGATGCGGTATTCGATGTCGAGCGGCAGGCTGTCGCGCATCGCCACCTCCCGCAGGCGGGCATATTCGGCACGATCCTCCGGGTGGATCAGGCCCATCACGGTATCGGGGTCGCCGTCGAACTGCTCGCGCGCCAGGCCATAGAGCTCGTAGACCTCGTCGGACCACCAGAGCCGCCCGCTCGCCTGGTCCAGCTCCCAGTTGCCGATACGGCCCAGGCGCTGGGCATTGATCAATTTGCGCTGGACTTCACGCAACTGGTCGTAGCTGCGCGTCTGCTCGAGCTGCAAACGCTCCACGTCGGTGATGTCGCTGAAGACCATCAGGGCGCCGACCACGCCGTCCGGGCCGCGCATGGGGCGGTAGCTGCAACTGACCAGGCAGCCGCCGGCTTCATGCGCGGTGCGCACCAGCATGTGCAGGGGCCCGCCGCTTTCGCCCTGCAGCGCCCGGTACAGGGGCAACTGGTCGAACTTGTAGAGGTCCTGCGTACCCGGCACAAACAGGCCCTGGCGCTCGGGCCAGCGCGGGGACAGGACCATGGACAGGTCGTCGATGGCAAACAGCCGCGAAGCCGTTTCGTTGATCAGCAGCAGGCGCCCGGCGGTGTCGACCGCCATCAGGCCCTCCTGCATGCTGTTGACGGTCAGCTCCAGCGTGGCGTAGGCCTGGCGGCTGCGCGCCAGCTCGTTTTCAACATCCCGCTCGCGCTGCTCCAGCGAATCGGCCATCAGGTTGAAACTCGCCGCGATTCTGTCGAACTCCCCGGCCGTGCGGTCCTTGCGCAGCGGTATGCGCACATCGCGGCGACCCTGCTCGAGCTGCCGCGTCGCATACAGGATCTGGTGCGCAGGGCCGACGATGCCGCTGCCACCGATCATCCACGCACTCCAGGCGCCCAGGAAGGCCACCAGCGCCAGCACCGCGAGCTCCAGCCACAGTTGCCGGTGGCCCGGATCGACGATCAGGTCGCGGTCCATGCTGACGGACACAAACACCGCGGCTTCGGGACGCGGGCTGCTGGGCATGAAGGCCCACAGCCGGTCGTGCCCGACGCCGTCCGGGCCTTCGCGCACGCCGGTGCTCAGGCTCTTCACGGCTTCCTGCAACACCGGGCTGCGCACCATGTCGCCGGGATTGATCGGCAGCTTGGGCTTGCCCGCCAGCAGCGCGCCCTCGCGATCCTGCACACCCAGGGCCGCGCCCGACGGCAGCTGGATGCCGTCGACCAGCCGCGCCATCTCGGCCAGGTCAAAGGAGGCGAACACCACTCCCGTGATCCGGTCGGCGTCGTCGATCACCGGCTGGGCATAGGTGATGACGGGTTTGTTCGTCAGCCGCCCCACCGCGTAGGTGCCGACCACAAAACGGCGCTGTTCGATGGCATCGTGGAAGTAGGCCCGGTCCCCGAGATAGGCCTTCCTCGCGCTGCCCATGGCGTGGCAGCGGGTCTGGCCGTCGAGCCCGACCACGCCGAGGTTGGCATATTCGGGCAGGCCCCGGGACAGGCGGGAGAAATAGCGGTCGCAGTTGGTGTTGCCGGCGTCCTGGATCTCGGGCAGCGACGCGATCAGCGTCAGGACCTGGCGCGCGGAGTCGGCCACACGTTCCTGGCTCGCCGCCACCAGCGACGCGGCAAAGCGCAAGTCGTCCTTGGCGCGCTCGACTTCGGCGTCGGCATTGTGCAGCGCCTTGAAGATGGACATGCCGAACAGCGGAACAATCGCCACGACCACCAGCATGACGATACGCGCGCGCAAACTGATCCTGGCCTTCATGGTGCTTTCAGCTGTGTTGATTCACCCGACTGTAAGGGACGGGTGGCCGGGCAAGCCGGGAGCGGCCGGCAGGTCGGGAGCCGGCGGGACGACCGGCCGGTGCGCGGGTCACACCGTGGCAATGGACTCGTTGACGCGCAGCCAGTAGTGCTGCAGGCGGCTGAGTTTTTCGGTGAAGTCGCCGAAGTCGACCGGCTTGCGGACGAAACCGTTGGCGCCGCTCTGGTAGCAGGCAATGATGTCGGACTGCTCGCTCGACGAGGTCAGCATGACCACCGGCACCAGCGCCGTCAGCGGGTTGGCGCGCACGCTGCGCAGCACATCCAGGCCCGACAGCTTGGGCAGCTTCATGTCCAGCAGGATAAAAGCCGGCTGTTTGTGGGTATCGCGCCCGGCATGCGCGCCCTGGCCAAACAGGTAGTCGAGGGCTTCGGCGCCATCACGCGCGGTGACGATGGCGGTGTCCGCGCCCTGCTCCTGCAGCGTCAGGACCGTCAGTTCCAGATGATCAGGATTGTCCTCAACTACAAGAATCGGGTTGTCGTTCATAAGACCTTCGCTGCCAGTGTTGACCGCTGCTTGACTATCATTTTCATCATCTTTGTCATATTACAGAAAATCACACAATTGTCCAGCCGTATTAGCCCTCGCCAGCTGGCTGCAGGGACGAAAACGCCGGTTGATCCCCGTCACCACCGCGGCACCGCTTCATCCTTCAACTGGCTGCGCAGCTCGGCATAGTCGGGCACCACCGTGCGCACTGTATCCCAGAAGCGCGGGCTGTGGTCCATCACCCGCAAATGGCTCAACTCGTGCACCACCACGTAGTCGACCACCGACAGCCTGAAATGAATCAGCCGCCAGTTCAGACGTATCGCGCCGTCGGCGCTGGCGCTGCCCCAGCGGGTGCCGGCGCTGCTGAGGCTGAGTTTGCGCCATTGCACGCCCAGCTGCGGGGCGAAGTGGTTCAGGCGTTCGGTGAACAGCTGTTTGGCGCGCCGCATCAGCCAGGCCTGCACCGAGTCGCGGATCTGTTCGGCGCTGGCGTCGTGCGCCACGCCGATGGACAGGATGTGCTGCGGCGCCGCCAGGCCGGCCGCTTCTGCGGGCCGGAGTTCCCCGCCGATACCGCTGAAAGCATGGCGCGGGTCGATCTGCAGCCGCACCGTCTCGCCGAGCAAAGGCAGGGTGGCGCCATCGCGCCACTCGATGCGGGCGGCTTCGAGACGGTCGTGGCGCGCCCGGGTTTCCTGCAGCTTGGCGACAATCCAGCCGGCTTTTTCCTGCACGGCCTTGTCGATTTCATACAGCGGCACCCACTTCGGGGCGCTGACCACCAGGCCCTCGGCGCCCACCGAAAAGCCGATGGTGCGGCGTTTGCCGCGCCGGAACTGGTAGGCCACCACGGTGTCGCCCAGCAGCGCTTCGCGCGTGGCAGCCGGGTGGCGGTAAGTGGCCGGCGCCAGCACCTGTTGCAGGGTCTGGGCCGGCAACAAGTCCGCGGAGCTCAGAATTGCTATCTTTTCAGGAGCTGGCTGCGCTTGCGGGACAAGGGCGGGGGGCCGATTTGGCTGTTTTTTCCGGGCCCGGCGCGGCGGCTTCGCGGCGGGCGGGGCAGGCACGCTGTCGAACAGGTCAAGCGTGAACTGGAGAAGCCTTTGCATCATGGCAGTTTAGCGCTGCAACCTGGCTTCAGAACCTCGTGGTGGCAGTTTCCGGATAGGCCTCAGGGTCGAGCCGGCGCATCTCGGCTTCGATCCAGGCCTGCACTTCCTGCATCAGCTCTTCAGGCTTGCGGCCCACGCTGCTGATCGGTTTGCCGATGGAGATGTCGACAATGCCCGGCTTCTTGATGAAGGCCTTGCGCGGCCAGCACTTGGCCGAGGTCACGGCAATCGGGATCACCGGCGCGCCGGTCTCTATCGCCAGGCGCGTGCCGCCGGTCTTGTAGACGCCCTGCTGTCCGCGTTCGATGCGCGTGCCTTCGGGAAACATGATCACCCAGACGCCCTGGCTCATCAGGCGGCGGCCCTGCTCGACCACCTTGTTGAAGGCCTGGGCGCGCTGGCTGCGATCGATGTGGATCATGTCCATGCGGGCCATGGCCCAGCCAAAAAACGGCACGTACAGCAGTTCTTTCTTGAACACATAGGCCAGCGGATGCGGCATCAGCGTGGGCATCGAAAACGTCTCCCAGGTGCTCTGGTGCTTGAGCAGCAGCACGGCGGCGCTTTTTTCACCGGTCGGCAGGTTTTCCATGCCGGTCACCCGGTTCTGGATGCCGAGGATGACGGTACCGCCGCTGACGGCCAGGCGCAGCCAGCCGGCGCACAGCCAGTAAATCTGGGTGCTGCTGCCGAACAGCGAGAACACCAGGACGACCAGCGCCCACGGGATCACCGTGACGATCATCCACAGGAGATGCAGGATGGAGCGGATCAGGGGCATGATGGGTTTCCGGTCAGATGGCGATGTTTCAGGCCTCCAGCCCTTGTTCAGCAAGGGCTGGCAGCTATTGTTTGGGGAGCGGCGCAGCGGCACTGCGGTTCAGCAGGAACTCGACGAAGGCGGACAGGTCAGCGTGCAGCTGTGTGCCCGGCGGCAGGCCTTCAGGCTGGCCACCACCCGCCCAGGCGGCGGATTTCCCGGTCAATACCAGGTGCGGCTCGCAGCCTGCGGCAGCGCCGGCCAGCAAATCGCGCACGGAATCACCAGCCGTCGGCACGCCCTTGAGCGGCACGCCGAAACGCGCGCCAATCTGCTCGAACAGGCCGGGCAGCGGCTTGCGGCAGCTGCACTTTTCTTCGGGGCTGTGCGGGCAATAAAACACCGCGTCGATGCGCCCGCCCAGCGCCGCCAGCAGCTTGTGCATCTTGGCGTGCATGGCGTTGAGCGACGCCACGTCGAACAGGCCGCGGCCCAGCCCCGACTGGTTGGAGGCAATCACCACATGCCAGCCCGCGTGTGTCAGGCGGGCAATCGCCTCCAGCGATCCGGGCAGCGGAATCCACTCGTCCGGCGTCTTGACGAAGTCGTCGCTGTCGCGGTTGATGGTGCCGTCGCGGTCGAGGATGACAAGTTTCATGCGGGCTCCGCGATCGGTCTGAATATGAAGTTGTTGTAGTAATCCCCGGCGTCCCAGAAACGCTCGCCGGCCTGCTTCTGGTGCAGCGCCTCGCGAAACTCCGCCGCCGGCAACTCGCCGATGCCGGGCATGGCCAGCGTCGCGCGGTAACCGAGCGAGGTCACCAGCGTGATGAAGTCGTGCACGGTTTTGCCCGCCGGCAGGTGCCGGCCTTCGCACTCCACCACCAGCAGCGGCTTGTCGCGCCGGATCAGCGCCAGCGCGCCCTGCAGCACCGCCATCTCATGGCCTTCCACATCGATCTTGATCACGCGCACCGGTGCATGCAATTTTTCTGCCGCATAGGCGTCCAGCGTGGTGACCTGGACGGTTTCCGTGTGGCAATCGGTTTTCTCGGCAATACTGGCCTCCAGCGAAGCGCCGGGCGAATGGCTGTCGCCGGGCACAAACAGCGCGAGTTCACCCTGCTGATTCGACAGCGCCAGGTTTTCGACAGTGACGTTGCGCAGGCCGGAGCGCCGGCAGGCCTCCGTCAGGTAAGCCGAGAGCCGGCTTTGCGGCTCAAACGCCACCACCGGCGAGGCGCCGGCCCAGCGCGCCATCGAATACAGGTAACTGCCCTTGTTGGCGCCCACATCGAGTGCCACGCCGCCATGGCGCAGGGCTTCGCGGATCGCGCGCAGCTCGAACACCTGGTCCCGGTAACGCGTTTTCCACGCGCGCCATGCCAGTTTGATGTCCATCATGGTGCGCAGCTCAGGTCGCCAGACGCGACAGGTCGGCCACGCGGTTCATGGCCTGGTGCAGGGTGGCCAGCAGGCCAAGGCGGTTCAGCCGCAAATCGGTCTGTTCGGCATTGACCATCACGCCTTCGAAAAAAGCATCGACCGGTGCGCGCAGCGCGGCCAGTGTCTGCAGCGAAGCCGCGTAGTCGCCGGCCTCGAACTGCGCACGGGCCCGCGGCGCCACCTGCTGCATCGCGGCGTACAGGGCTTGTTCGGCCGGCTCCTGCAGCAGCACTTCGCTGACATGGGCATCAACACCGTCGGTCTTCTTGAGAATGTTGCTGATGCGTTTGTTGGCCGCGGCCAGCGCCGGGGCTTCGGGCAGGGCCGCGAAGGCACGCACGGCGGCCAGGCGCTTGGGCAGCGTGGACCACAGGCCCAGCTTCTGCGCATAAATCGCCGCATCCACCTCTGCCACCGAATAGCCCCCTTCACGCAGGTAGCCTTTGAGCCGCTCGATCAGGAACTCGTCCAGCTCGGTGGCCTTGTCCTGCAGCAGCCCCGCAGGAAATGCGTCGAACGCCAGACGCGTGATTTCGTGAAACTGCAAGGGGAGTTCACGCTCGATCAACATGCGCACCACCCCCAGTGCATGGCGGCGCAGCGCAAATGGGTCCTTGTCGCCGGTCGGCAAATTGCCGATGCCGAACATGCCGACCAGGGTCTCGAGCTTGTCGGCCAGCGCCACCGCCACACCGACCTCGTTGCGCGGCAACTCGTCGCCGGCAAAGCGTGGTTTGTAGTGGTCCTCGATGGCATCGGCCACGTCGGCGCCGAGGCCGTCGTTGAGCGCGTAATACCGGCCCATGGTGCCCTGCAGCTCGGGGAACTCGCCGACCATGTCGGTCACGAGGTCGGTCTTGGCCAGTTGCGCGGCCTGGTCGGCCTGTTGACCCAGGGTATCGCCGCCCAGTTGCTGGCCGATCGCCTTGGCGATTGCTCGCACGCGGGCGACGCGCTCGCCCTGCGAACCGAGCTTGTTGTGATAAACGACTTTGTCCAGGCCCGCGACGCGCGAAGCCAGGGTTTTCTTGCGGTCCTGGTCGAAAAAGAACTTGGCATCGGCCAGGCGCGGGCGCA
>CALRTF020000153.1:0-9708 GCA_943370985.1 Paenacidovorax caeni | reverse complement strand
GCGTCCTCGCCTCCCCGAATTGGCATTTGTATTTCTGCGCCCCGCCCGTCGGGCTGGGCCGAGGAGCGCAGCCGAAAACGGATCAGGGCGAGCGATTTTGAGCGAAGCGAGTCGAGCTCGACCCCGTTTTCGGCGAGCACCGCAGGTTGCCTGGAGCGAAGCGGAAGGACCCAGACCATCGGGTCGCCTTCTCTTTGCTTACTTTCTCTTGGCGAAGCAAGAGAAAGTGAGTCGCCCGCCGGGGCGAGACCCGGCCTGTTAGCGAGCCACCCGGCAAGAGCTCACCAACATGGATCCCGGATCAAGTCCGGGATGACAGGTGAAGAACTTTGCCGCCGGGCAACCCCCGGCTTGATGGAAGACCTATACCGCACAAGCTTGCAGAGGCTTCGACAAGCTCAGCCCGAACGGCGGTGGTCAGCCAACATGGATCCCGGATCCAGTCCGGGATGACAAGCGATGGGCTTGTTCAGTCCGCAGCCGGCTCCACAGGCGGCTGCAACGGCAGCCGCACCGTGAACACCGAGCCTTCGCCGGGCTGGCTTTCCACCTCGATGCTGCCGCCATGCGCCTGCACCAGCTGGTGCGTGATGTACAGGCCCAGGCCGAGGCCGCCGGTCTTGTCGCTGTCGCGCGAGACGGCGCGTTCGAACTGGCCGAAGATGCGTTTTTGGTCGGCGGCCGAGATGCCGCGGCCCTTGTCGCGCACGTCGATGCGCACACCCTCGGGCAGCGGTGTCATGCGCACATCGACGGGTTTGCCCTCGCCGTAACGCAGGGCATTGGTCAGCAGGTTGATCACCACCTGTTCAATGCGGAACTCGTCCCAGTGCCCGACCAGCGGCTGCGCGGCATGCAGCGTGATGCTGCTGCCGGTGGAGGCTGCCTGGTTGGCGAGGTTGGCGACCACGCGTTCGAGCAGCGCCGGCAGGTTGACCTCGCTGGGGCGTATCGACAGGCGGTTGTTGCGCAGCCGTGTCACGTCCAGCATGTCGTCGATCAGGCGCACCATGTTCTGCACCTGCAGCTTGTCGCGCGCCACCATTTTCTGCAGGTAGGCGGTGTCGAAAAAGGCGGTGTTGCCGCGGTCCAGCTGCATCTTGCGCAACTGCGCCTCGAGGAACAGGGTGTTGAGCGGGGTGCGCAGCTCATGCGCCACCATGGACATGAAGTCGTCGCGCATGCGCACCGCGTTCTGCAACTCGGCCTCGGTGGCCTGCAGTTCCTGCACCAGCACTTCCTGCTCCTGGCGGCTTTTTTCCAGCGCATGCACCTGGCGCCGCGTTTCCTGGCGCTGCTGGTAAAGCTCGACAAACACGTTGACTTTGCTCTTGACGGCCTCGACGTCCAGCGGCTTGTACAGGAAGTCCACGGCGCCGGTTTCGTAACCCTTGAAGGCGTAGTTCGATTCCTTGCCGGCCGCGGTGACGAAGACGATGGGAACGTGGCGGGTTTTTTCGGTGCTGCGCATCATCTCGGCGAGCTCGAAGCCGTTCATGCCGGGCATCTGCACGTCGAGAATGGCCAGCGCAAAGTCATGCTCGAGCAGCAGGTTCAGCGCATCCTCGCCGCGCGAGGCCTGGAAGATGACGCGGTCGTCCTGGCGGATCAGGGCATCGAGCGCCAGCAGGTTCTCGGGCAGGTCGTCCACGATCAGCAGTTTGGCGCTGTGGGGATTCAGCATGAATGTTGGTCCAGTTCAAGAAGCAGGTTGCGGATGCCGGACAGCGGCAGGATGAAACTGGGTTGCAGCTTGCGGATGGCTGCTTCGGGCATGGTGCGAACCTGGGCTTCTGCCGGGTCCTGCACCACGGTGATGCCGCCCTGACGCCTGATTTTAGCCAGGCCGGCAGCACCGTCGTAATTGGCGCCTGTGAGCAAAATGCCGGCCAGCGCAGGCCCCCAGGCATCGGCGGCCGACTCCATCAGCACATCGATCGAGGGCCGCGAAAAATGCACCGGCGCCTCGCAGCTCAGTGAAAAGGAATGGTCGGTTTCCACCAGCAGGTGGTAGCCCGAACCCGCGAAATACAGCGTGGCCGGCGCAATCGATTCCTTGTCGGCCGCCTCGCGCACGGCAATCTGCAGCCGGTGCTGGAAAATTTCCGCCAGCCGGCTGTCGCGGTCGGGCGGCAGGTGCAGCACGGCGATGATGGGCAGGCGGAAACCGGCCGGCAGGCCGCCCAGCAGGTTCAGCAGCGCCTCGACGCCGCCGGCGGACGCGCCTATCACCACGGCGCGGACCGGGTGCTGCTGGGCAGTGCTCAGGGTGTCCATGGCGCCGGCCTACAGCTTGCGGAAAATCCGCTCGGGCTTGACCACCGGCTCGAAGCGGCTCGCATAGGCCGAGAAGTCGATGCTTTCCTTGCTGCCCAGTCCCATGAAGCCGCGCCGGCTCAGCGAGTCGTGGAACAGCCCCAGCGCGCGGTCCTGCAGCGTCTTGTTGAAGTAGATCAGCACGTTGCGGCACAGCACCAGCTGGGTTTCGGAAAACACGCTGTCGGTGGCCAGGCTGTGGTCGGCGAAGGTGATGTTCTCGCGCAGCGACTTGTCGAAGATCGCGGCGTTGTAGGCGGCGGTGTAGTAGTCGGAAAACGCGCGCAGGCCGCCGGCCTTCTGGTAGTTGGCGGTGTGGCCCTGGATGCTGCCCATGGAAAAAATGCCCTGGCGCGCCTTCTCGAGCGACGCCGGGTTGATGTCGGTGGCGTAGATCAGCGCGCGGTCCAGCAGGCCTTCTTCGCGCAGCAGGATGGCCAGCGAGTAGACCTCCTCGCCGGTGCTGCAGCCGGCGATCCAGACCTTGAACGACGGGTAGGTGCGCAGCACCGGGATCACCTGCTGGCGCAAGGCCAGGAAAAACCCCGGGTCGCGGAACATTTCGCTGACCGGGATCGTCAGGTACTGCAGCAACTGGTGGAACATGGTCGGGTCATGCAGCACCCGCGCCTGCAGCGCCGAGATGCTGGGGCAGTCGAGCTGCGACAACGCATGCAGCACCCGGCGCTTTTGCGAAGCGCCGGAATAGTCGCGGAAGTCGTAGCTGTACTTGAGGTAGATTGCCTCCATCAGCAAGGGCAGCTCGATGTCGATGTTGCTGGGGGAAGGCGCGCCCGGCCCGGCTGCACGTTTGGGCATCAGACGCGTTCCAGTGCCGGCATCCAGACGCGCAGCAGCGACATCAGGCGGTCCAGGTCCAGCGGCTTGGCCAGGTAGTCGTTGGTGCCGGCCGCCAGGCACTGGTCCTGGTCGTCCTTCATGGCCTTGGCCGTGACGGCAATGATGGGCAGCTTCTGGAAGCGCGGGTCGCGGCGGATGCGGCGCGTGGCCTCCAGGCCGTCCATGCCCGGCATCATCACGTCCATCAGCACCAGGTCGATGTCGCTGATTTCGTCGAGCTTGGCGATGGCTTCAAAGCCGTTGCGGCCGACCTCGACCTGAACGCCTTTTTGCTCCAGCGCGCTGGTCAGCGCGAAGATGTTGCGCACATCGTCGTCGACCACCAGGATCTTGCGGCCCTCGAACACGCGGTCGCGGCTGCGCGAGGTCTGCAGCATGCTCTGGCGCTCGGCCGACAGCTCGGACTCGACCTTGTGCAGGAACAGCGTGACCTCGTCGAGCAGGCGCTCGGGTGAACGCGCGCCCTTGATGATGATGGAGCGGGAGTACTTGAGCAGGTCGGTCTCTTCCTCACGCGTGAGGTTGCGGCCGGTGTAGACAATCACCGGCGGAAACGAGCAGATGTCCTCGGTGGACATGCGCCGCAGTAGTTCGTTGCCCTGGATGTCGGGCAGCTTCAGGTCAATGATCATGCAGTCGAAAATTGTGGTGCCCAGCAGGGTCAGCGCCTCAGCGCCGGTCTCGACCGCGGTGATTTCCACATCGTCGTCGCCGATCAGCTGCGTCACGCTGTCGCGCTGCCGCGCATCGTCCTCGACCAGCAGCACACGCTTGACTTTCTGCGTGAGCTTGTCTTCGAGCTTCTTGAACACGTCCTTGAGCTGTTCGCGTGTGGTCGGCTTGATGGCGTAGCCGATGGCGCCCAGCTGCAGCGCAGCTTCGGTGCGCTCCTGGGCGGAGACCACATGCACCGGGATGTGCCGCGTCTTCGGGTTCTCCTTGAGCCGCTGCAGCACCGACAGGCCCGAGCGGTCGGGCAGGTTCATGTCGAGCAGGATGGCGTCGGGCAGGAATTGGGTGGCCAGCGAGAAGCCGTCTTCGGCGCCGTGTGCGATCAGGCAGCCGTACTGCAGCTCATGGGCCAGGTCGTAGAGGATGCTGGCAAAGGCCGGGTCGTCCTCGATGGCCAGCACCAGCCGGCCGCCCGGCGCCTTGTGCCGGTCGTCGGGGAACACCGGCACCGTCACCGGTATCGATGCGGGAAGGGTGGGGGCGGGCGCGGCGCTGCGCACCGGCGCTGCGGCCTGCGGCGGCAGGTCGGGCTGGCGCCACTGCAGCGGCAGGACCAGGGTAAAGGTGCTGCCCTGACCTTCGATGCTTTTCACGCCGATGCTGCCGCCCAGCAGCGCCGCCAGGTCGCGCGAGATCGACAGGCCCAGGCCGGTGCCGCCGTAGCGCCGGCTGGTGGTGCCGTCGGCCTGCTGGAAGGCCTCGAAGATCAGTTGCTGCTGGTCGCTGCGGATGCCGATGCCGGAATCCCGCACCGCAAAGGCGAGCTGGCCGTCCTTGCCCGAGACCACCAGGCTGACCTTGCCGGTTTCGGTGAACTTGACGGCATTGGACAGCAGGTTCTTGAGGATCTGCTCGACGCGCTGGCGGTCGCTGAAGAAGGTGGCCGGCGTGCCGGGCTCGACGGTGACCTCAAACGCCAGCTTTTTTTGCCCGGCCAGCGGCGAGAAGGTGGATTTCAGCGAGTCGGCGAGTTTGCCGACCACGATGTCCTCGGGCGAGAGCTCGAGCTTGCCGGCCTCGACCTTGGAGATGTCGAGGATGTCGTTGATCAGGTTGAGCAGGTCGTTGCCGGCCGAATAGATGGACTGCGCGAACTTGACCTGCTCCTCGCTGAGGTTGCCCTTGGTATTGTCCGACAGCAGTTTGGCCAGGATCAGCGAGCTGTTGAGCGGCGTGCGCAGCTCGTGCGACATGTTGGCCAGGAACTCGGACTTGTAGCGGCTGGCGCGTGTGAGTTCGCTGGCGCGTTCTTCCAGCGCGACCTGCGCCTCGTTGAGGGCGCTGTTTTTCTGGTCCAGCTTGAGCGCCTGTTCGGCCAGCTGTTCATTGGTCTGCTCGAGTTCGGCCTGCTGGTTTTCGAGGTTGGCCTGCGATTCCTTGAGCACGCGCGACTGCTCCTCGAGTTCCTCGTTGGCGGTGCGCAGTTCTTCCTGCTGCACCTGCAGTTCTTCATTGAGCTGCTGGGTTTCGGCCAGCAGGTTCTGCACCCGCTCGCGCACCAGCGCGCCGTGGATGGCCGTGCCTATGCTGCCGGCCACCAGCTTGACAAATTCGATGTCGCGCTTGCTCAGCTCGCGCAAGAAAGCCATCTCCGCCACGCCGTTGACCTGGCCGTCATGCACCACCGGCACGATCAGCACATGGCGCGGCGCGGTCTGGCCCAGGCCGGAAGTCACGGTCAGGTAGTTGTCCGGCAGTTCGTCAAGCTGCAGCACGCGGTTTTCCGTGGCGGCCTGGCCGACCAGGCCGTCGGCGCTGTAAAACGACTGCGGCTTGTCCTCGATCTCCTTGCTGAAGCCGTAGGCCGCGACACGCTGCAGGCGCCCGCTGTCCTCGCGCACATAAAGACCGGCGACCGCCACGCCCAGGTAATGCGCGAGGAAGTCCAGCGCGCTGCGGCCCAGCGGCGCCAGCGCCTGCTGGCCTATCATCTGCTCGGCCAGCCGGGTCTGGCCGCTGCGCAGCCATGCCACTTCTTCCAGCACCTCGGCATCGTCGGCCTGCTGCTTGAGCGCCACCGCGTAGGTACCGGACAGGCGCAGCAGTTCGCGGCGGCCGAAAAACGCCAGCAGGCCGCTGATGCCGAGGGTGAAGACCAGGTAAGCGATGACGCTCCACAGCGTGGTGCTGCGGGCTTCCTCGCTGCGCTGCTGCAACAGGCGCTGCTCCATCACGACAAACCCGTTGAACTCGCGCCGGATCTCGTCGGTCAGGCCCTTGCCGCGGCCGAGCCGGATGTCCAGCTCGTAGTCGAGCTTGTTGCGGCGCTTGGTGATCACCTCGCTGGCAAATGCATTCCACTGGTTTTGCAGGCCCTCGATGCGTTTGAGGCGATCGAGCTGGGAGGGGTTGTCTTCCACCATGTCCTTGAGCCCGCCCAGCTCGGTCATCATGCGCGACCTGGCGATTTCGTAAGGCTGCAGGAAGCTTTCGTCGCCGGTGATCAGGAAGCCGCGCATGCCGGTTTCCATGTCAATGCTCAGCTTGACGGTTTCGTTGGCATTGCCGATCACGCGCTGGGTGTGGTCCACCCAGTTCAGCGTCGACAGCAAAAAGAAGATCAGGCCGACAAAAATCAGCGCACTGAGTGCGCCTATGCCCAGCGGCAAGCTGATGTTGCGCTTGAGGATGTTGCGAAAGTTTTCCTGGTCGATGGAAGCGGTTCCGGGCATCGGGGTCCTCTTGGGGCGCTGCAAAAAGCGTCAAGTTTGCCCTAAAACCGGCCTTCTTCGTGTAGGCCGTCACCCCGTCAGGAAACTTTCAAGCAGGCGGGCCAGCTGCTCCGGCTGGTCATGGTGCAGCATGTGGCCGGCGTCCTGGACCACCGCGGTGCTGACCTGTGGCACCGACTTGAGCCGTTCGTGGTACTCGGCCAGGGTGTATTTGCCCTGCCACCATTTGCCCAGCGAATCGTCCGAGGCCTCGATGGCCAGCGTGGGGGCGGTGATGCAGCGGTAGATCTCCAGCACCTCGTCGACGCGGTAAAGCTGCGCGTTGGTGATCTTGTGTGCCGCGTCGCCCAGGATGTTCCACTGGCCGTCGGCATCGGGCGCGGCCCAGTGTGTCGCCAGCCAGTCGGCCTTGGTCTG
The DNA here is from genome assembly GCA_943370985.1 of Paenacidovorax caeni. GTDB lineage: Bacteria > Pseudomonadota > Gammaproteobacteria > Burkholderiales > Burkholderiaceae_C > Polaromonas > Polaromonas caeni_A. Next base: position 2,710 of record CALRTF020000153.1, on the reverse strand, counting down.
CGTGAGGCGCGGGTTGGTGCGCATCAGGCGCCGGGCCACGCCGTCGGCGTCCTTGTAGGGCTTGAGCGCCATCTCGCCGCGGTGCAGACTCTTGAGCTCGTCCATCCACTTCGCGAAACGGCCGGGGGCCTGGCCGGCACGGGTGGCCGGCATGCCGAAACCCTCGAGGTTGACCAGCTTGCGGATGCGGGCCGGCCGAACGCCGGCGTACAGCATGGCGACGTTGCCGCCCATGCTGTGGCCGACCAGGTCCACCGGCTGCTCACCGGCGTAATGGTCGAGCAGGAAATCGAGGTCGGCCAGGTAATCAGGAAACCAGAAATTGTCTGCGCCGCCGGCGCCGGTTTTCCCATAGCCGCGCCAGTCGGGCGCGATGATGCTGCGGCCCTGGACAAAGGCGTCGGACAGGGCGTCGACCACAAACTGGTAGGACGCTGCCACGTCCATCCAGCCGTGCACCAAAACCAGGGGCGGCAGCGTGCTGGAGGCTTCGCCCCAGTGGCGCACGTGGTAATCGATGCCGCGTATAGGGACTAACTCGCTGCGGGAGATGCGTTTTTCTTTGTACATTGGGGTGATGATAAAGAGACTTGCGCCTGCCAGCAGTCAAGGCAGGGACATCGCCGCCGCGCCGCCGGCTGACCATTACGCCGCCCTGCACGCTGCTTTCCGCTGGCAGGTCGATGACTGCTTCAACATCGCCGACGTCTGCTGCCGCCGCTGGGCGCAAACCCATGGCGCTGGATCTGCTATCGAAAGAGTAGCTGTCCAGGTCCACCAGCCGGGGGCTACAAGCCTTTTTTATACGTATTCCGAGTTGCAGCGGGCGGCCGACGCGCTGAGCCATGCGCTGGCGGCCCTGGGCGTGCAGCGCGGCGACCGCGTGGCCATCGTGATGCCGCAGCGTTTCGAGACCGCCGTGGCCTACATGGCGGTATTCCAGATGGGCGCGGTGGCGATGCCGCTGTCCATGCTGTTCGGGCCGGAGGCGCTCGAATACCGGCTGCAGGACAGCGACGCGGTGCTGGCGATCTGCGACGAGAGTTCCATGGACAACATCCAGGCCGTGCGCAGCCGTTGTCCGGCGCTGCGCACGGTCATGGCGGCCGGCGCGGCGGCGGGGCATGGCGATATCGACTACGACAGGGCCCTGGCGGCGCAACAGCGCGCCTTCAACGCCGTCAAAACCAAAGCCGACGATGCGGCCATATTGATCTACACCAGCGGCACCACCGGTCCGCCCAAGGGCGCCCTGCTGGCGCACCGCGCGCTGATCGGCAACCTGCCGGGATTTGTCTGCAGCCAGAACTGGTTTGGGTTCGACCCGCATCCCGATTCCAAAACTCCCTCCCCCGCGCGGGGGAGGGCGGGGGTGGGGGCGAGCACAAAAAGGGCGACGCCCAGCAAGGGTGACCAGAACACGTCAGTGTTCTGGTCACCCGCAGACTGGGCGTGGACAGGGGGTTTGATGGACGCGCTGTTGCCGACGCTGTATTTCGGCCGCCCCATCGTTGCCTTCAATGGCCGATTCAGTCCGGAGTTGGCCTTCCGGCTGATGCAGCAGCACGGTGTCACGCACACCTTTTTGTTCCCGACCGCGCTCAAGGCCATGATGAAGGCTTACCCAAAGCCGCGAAGCCATTTCAGGCTCAGGCTGCAGGCCATGATGAGCGCCGGCGAGGCGGTCGGCGATGCGGTGTTTGCGTACTGCCGCGACGAACTCGGGGTGGTCGTCAACGAGATGTTCGGCCAGACCGAGATCAATTACATCGTCGGAAATTGTTCGGCGCTGTGGCCAGCCCGGCCCGGCAGCATGGGCAAGGGCTATCCCGGGCACCGCGTGGCGGTGATCGACGACGAGGGCCATGAATGCGCGGTCGGTATGCCGGGCGATGTGGCCGTCAACCGCTTCGACATTCACGGTGACCCGGACCCGATCTTCTTTCTCGGTTACTGGAAGAAGGACGCCGCCACACGCGCCAAGTTCACCGGCGACTGGTGCCGCACCGGCGACCTCGCCACGCGTGATGCCGACGGTTACCTCTGGTACCAGGGCCGTGCCGACGATGTGTTCAAGGCCGCCGGTTACCGTATCGGCCCCGGTGAAATCGAGAACTGCCTGGTCAAACACCCGGCGGTCGCGAACGCCGCGGTGGTGCCCAAGCCGGACCGGGAACGCGGCGCGCTGGTCAAGGCCTATGTCGTGCTTGCTCCTGATTTTGTAGCTGCTCGCGCCCGCCAGACGGGGGCTGAGGGCCAGTTTGACGCGGAACTGGTGGCCCGGCTGCAAAACCATGTGAAGGGCCTGCTCGCGCCTTACGAGTATCCGAAAGAGATCGAGTTCCTCGACGCCCTGCCCATGACCACCACCGGGAAGGTGCAGCGGCGGGTTCTGCGCTTGCAGGAAGAAGAGCGCTTCCGCAAGGCACACGGCGGGTGAAACGCTGGCAAGCCGCAGCACTCGGGCCTGCCTCTGACAGCAGGACTGAACTCCCCACTCCCACCCCTAGCCCCTCCCTCGCCCCGCTGGGCGATGGAGGGGGACTTCATGTGGCCGCGTGCGCTGCGCTCGCGTGCACACATGACGGTCTGTTGGGATTCCCGTCCTTGAAGCGCTGCGCGCTTCAAGGACTCCGGATTTTTGTCCCCGCATTGGTTTTCTCTCTGCCCTTCTGTATGCGCCGAGGAGCGCAGGTCCAGACGGATCAGG
>CALRTF020000152.1:0-9748 GCA_943370985.1 Paenacidovorax caeni | reverse complement strand
GAATGCCGCCATCAGAGCGGAGGTGCCATTGCAGTGCGCCAGGGCATGGGGCATGCCGGAAAACGCCCGGTAATCCTTTTCCAGATCCCGAATGACGGGATGCGTGGAGATATCCCCGTCGCGCAGAATCTGCACGACTGCCTGTTCATCACTTTCCGTCAGCACCGGCCATCGATTGGCCTCGACCTGGTCGAGCGTTACAGCTGGTTTTCCGCCCAAAATCGCCGGGAGTGCAGTCACTGAATCTCTCATGAGGTGTCTCACTTTTATCGGAATATCAAAGAATCAAAATTATTTTCTACAGCAGTTCGATAGTCTTCGAACAATTGGTCCGCCAGCGCCGGATCGCCGCGCGCGATATCGAGGGAAATTTGTTTCAACGCGGGGGCGTTTGTATCATCGATGCCCAAGCCGCCCCGGGGAACCCATTGCGCAATATTGGTTCGCCTTCTCAGGTAATCTTCAAGCATGCAGCAAAGTTCGTGCTCGGCGCACCACGCAGCCGATACGACCGGCTCCGTCAGTCCGGGGAAAATGGCGTGCGGCACTGCCGTCGGCGCCGCCTTCGCGACACTCCGGTTGCCCGATGCCGCAAGCGACTTTTTCACCATTGCCGAGACGCGTTCAGCCAGGCGCGTAGCACCCGTCAGTTTCCCACCGTAGCAAGAAATCCAGGGACGATCGACATCCTGAATGACTTCGTGGCGGCGCGAGAGTTCGAGCGGATAGCAGTTTCCCTCGTAGCCACTTTCCACAACCAATGGCCTGATACCGCAGCGCAGGGAGATGATGTCGTGCCGGTCTATGGGCCGGCGATAGCGTCTTCCATACTGTTCAAGCAAAAAATCGATATCCCCACTGTCGGGGTGCAAGCCTTCCGCAATATGTTTTACCGTGGTTTCCGTCGGCCCCCACAGGGATATCGGTCCCCAGGGGACATGGGTAATGACGTCATCGTGTTCTCCCAGATCAAAAAATAGCGAGGAGCGATGCTCCTGCGCACGCGGGATTCCAAGATAGACCCCCTTGCTGAACACGTGCTTAAAGGGCGAGCGGATCTGGAAATCGGCGTTGACCTGATCGGTCCACACACCCGCGCAATTGACGATCATCGCGGCGGTCACTTCCTGTTGCCTGCCTGACATCCTGTCCTCGACCTGCAGGTGCCAGCGTTTATCGGCCGCGCTGTGGCTACCCTCGACCTGGCAGTAGTTCAAGGCGCATTGACCGGATGCCAGGTGAGAGGCGATCCAGTCATAGGTGAAGCGAGCGTCCGAGTGGTTGAGGAACGCCTCTTCATAAGTCAGTGAACCCCTGGCCAGCCCGGGCTTGAGCATGGCGGACTCGCTGAATATTCCTGATGAGCGCGGGATGCGTCGACTGCCCATTCCGATGAGCCAGTAGGCCCACAGTCCGAGGTGTACCCACCATTGGGCCCGCCCGTACTCGCTTGCCGAAAGATAACGCATCACACGCGGGGTGAGCGCCTGGGCCTTCTCCAGGATCAGCCGGTCCCGCTCCCGCGAGAGCTGAAAGACGGTGCTGATGTCGAAATCTTTCAGATAGAGCAGCCCGCCCCAGATCATCATTCCGGATGCCTGGCTGGTACCGGATGAAAAATCATTTTTGTCGACGATCAGCGTCCTGTACCCCAGGCGTGAAAGATGGTCGAACAGGCAGCATCCATTGATGCCGCCACCGAGGATCACAACGTCAAAGCCAGGCTGCTGCTGAAGTTGAGAGAACTGGTGTTGGCGGTTCAATGGGCACCCTTCAAGAAAGGAACCCGTCTAACGGGTTCCAGCCTGTCGGCCTTGCAGCGCTTACAGCGTGTCGATGAAGCTGCGCAGCTTGTCCGAACGCGACGGGTGCTTGAGCTTGCGCAGTGCCTTGGCTTCTATCTGGCGGATGCGTTCGCGCGTGACGTCGAACTGCTTGCCGACTTCTTCCAGCGTGTGGTCGGTCGACATCTCGATGCCGAAACGCATGCGCAGCACCTTGGCTTCGCGCGGCGTCAGGCTGTCGAGGATGTCTTTCACCACATCGCGCAGGCCGGCCTGCATCGCCGCTTCCAGCGGTGCGGTGTTGGCGCTGTCCTCGATGAAGTCGCCGAGGTGCGAATCGTCATCGTCGCCGATCGGTGTTTCCATCGAGATCGGCTCTTTCGCGATCTTCATGATCTTGCGGATCTTGTCTTCCGGAATTTCCATCTTGGCGGCCAGGATGCTGGCGTCCGGCTCGAAGCCGAACTCCTGCAGATGCTGGCGCGACAGGCGGTTCATCTTGTTGATGGTCTCGATCATGTGCACCGGGATGCGGATGGTCCGCGCCTGATCCGCAATGGATCGTGTGATCGCCTGGCGGATCCACCAGGTCGCATAGGTCGAGAACTTGTAGCCGCGGCGGTATTCGAACTTGTCGACCGCCTTCATCAGGCCGATGTTGCCTTCCTGGATCAGATCCAGGAACTGCAGGCCGCGGTTGGTGTACTTCTTGGCGATCGAGATCACCAGGCGCAAATTGGCCTCGATCATCTCTTTCTTGGCGTCGCGCGAGTTGGTCTCGCCTTCGTTCATGCGCTTGTTGATGTCCTTGAGCTGGGCCAGCGGCACCACCACGCGGGCCTGCAGCTCGCCGAGCTTGGTCTGCAGTTCCTGGATGGGCGGGATGTTGCGCGCCATGATGACCGACCACGGCTTGTTGGCCGCGACCTGTTTCTCGACCCATTTGAGGTTCAGCAGGTTCGGCGGGAAGTCCTTGATGAAAACTTCCTGCGGCATGCCGCACTTCTCGACGATGATGCGGCGCAGCTCGCGCTCTTTCTTGCGCACGTCCAGCACCTGGCCGCGCAGCAGGTCGCAGAGTTTTTCAATCGTCTTGGCGGTGAAACGCACCGTCATCAGTTCGTCGCTGAGCGCCTTCTGGGCTTTCGTGTAGGCAGGCGTGCCCCAGCCTTCCTTGTCATAGGTTTTGTGGACCTTCTCGAACAGCGAGGCAATGGTATCGATACGCGTCAGCGCTTCTTTTTTCAGCTCTTCGAGCTTTTTGGTCAGCGCCTTGGAGCCGCCCTTGCCATCGTCGTCGTCTTCCTCGTCGAACTCGTCGAAGTCTTCCTCGGCCACGTAATCGTCAGCCTCGTTGGGATTGGAAAAACCGTCGACCACGGTGGAAATCACGATCTTGCCTTCGCGGATTTCCTCGCCCAGGCGCAGGATCTCGGCAATGGTGGCCGGGCTTTCCGAGATGGCTTCCATCATCTTCATGAGGCCGCCCTCGATGCGCTTGGCGATCTCGATCTCGCCTTCACGCGTGAGCAGCTCGACCGTGCCCATTTCGCGCATGTACATGCGCACCGGGTCGGTGGTGCGGCCGAACTCGCTGTCCACGGTGGACAGCGCGGCTTCGGCGGCTTCCTCGGCCTCTTCCTCGGTCGAGCCGGCCGGGGCATTGGCGGTGATCAGCAGGGTTTCCGCGTCGGGCGTCTGCTCGTACACGGCCACACCGAGGTCGTTGAGGGTGACGATGACGGCGTCCAGGGTCTCGGCGTCGATCAGCTTGTCGGGCAGGTGATCGGAGATCTCGCCGTGGGTCAGGTAGCCGCGGGTCTTGCCGAGCTTGATCAGCGCCTTCAGGCGGGCCCGGCGCTTGGCCATGTCCTCTTCGGACAGCACGGTTTCGTCGAGGCCGAATTCCTTCATCAAGGCGCGTTCCTTGGCCTTGCTGATCTTCATGCGCAGCGGCTTGACCTTTTCGGTGGTCTCTGCCACTGGCTCACCGACCAGGTCGTCTTCGATGTCCGACATGTCCTCGTCGCCATCGATCTTGCCGGCCACCTTGGGCTTGCGGCCGCGCTTGGCGCCGCCGGCTTCTACGGCTGCGGCGGGGTTTTTTGGGGGGCGGCCGGGTTTTTTCTTCACGGGCACTTCAGCAACAACGGCGGCCGGAGCGGCCTTCAGCGGGGCTTCTTTTTTGGCGACGGGCTTGGCGGGAGAGGCAGGGGTCTTGGTCGGCACGGGGGGGGCTTTCTTGACAGGCTTTTCGGATTTCAGGGGCGCTTTGGGCGCTGCGGCCTTTTTGCCGGGAACTGGTTTGGAGATGGCGGTTTTTGCGGGTTTTTCAAGCTTGCTGGCTGGCTTGCTGACCGGCGGTCGGGCGGCAGCTTTGGCTGCGGCTTTGGACTGGGGCACGGCTTTGGCAGACTTGCTGGGCTTTTGAGCAGGCATGGCGAACTCCCGGTATGAAACTTCCTTCAACAGACTGGGTTCCCGGCACCGGTGGAACCGGGGCGCAGGCACAAAAAATGCCCGGGGCCGGAGGGCTGGGCATTCAGGGGCTTTGAGGAGCCCCCAGGCAAGTTGTTTGGGCGAACATTTGGTGTGCAGTCCTTGCGGAGAAGTGCCCTCAACCAGTGGGGTCCCGTTCTTGCGGGGGGCGGTTGCCGGAGGTGCTGCTGTCGCGCTTGCCGTAGCGGAAAATCGGATTATACCCTGATGCCTCATTTTTGGGCATCAAAAACAGCCTGAAAATCAGCTTTTTTTCAGCAGGGCCGAGAGTTCTTCATAACGCTGGCGCGCCGCCGGATCGCTCATGACACTCGGCAGCAGTTCGACCATGTCCTGCTGGCGCCTGAGCTTGAGCAACTGGTCGAGGATGGCGCGCACCTCGTCCCAGTCGCATTCAATGCCTTCGGGCAACTGGGCGATCTGGTCGATCGCGTGTTTTTCCTGGGGGTGCTCGCGCAGGCCCTCGCGCAGCGCCGCCCAGGGCTGGGGGCCGTGTTCATGCAGCTGGCTTTCGAGCCAGACAAACAGCGGGCCGTGCGGCGCCGGCAGTTGACACAGCAGCACATGTTCCTCATTGCCGAGCTTGTCCCAGCTTTGCGGATCCGTCAGCATCAGGCGCAGCACCCGGTCCTCGCGGCTGGCCGGCAACACACGGCCGGCGATGCGGCGGGCCGGGCGCGCCGCGCCGGCTTTCGCCCCGAAGCCGCGGCTGGACGGGCCGGTATCCATAGTCAGCGAGGCCGCGTAAGCGCCTTCGTCATGCAGCTCGGCGAAATTGCCGGAAAACTCCCCGAAATCCGGCATGCCGCCCGCTATTTCAGGCGTTTTGGGCCGCTGGCCCTTGCCGGCCGGGCGTGAGCTGCTATTGTTTTTATAGTCCCGGGCGTTCGCAGGCTGCCAGATCTGCAGCAGTTCGCGGCTGTCGATCAGCACCTGGTCGGCGATCTCGGCCAGCAACTGGCGCTTGAGCGTGCCGTCGGGCAGGGCGGTCCAGAGCGGGCGTGCATTGCTGGCCATGTGGGCCCGCCCCTCGGCGGTGTCGAGCTCGCAGCCTTCACCGGCGGCTTCCAGCATGAACTTGCTCAGCGGAACGGCTTTGGCGACAGCGGCGGCAAAACCGTCCTGGCCGTTGGCGCGGATAAAGCTGTCGGGGTCGTGCTCCTCGGGCAGGAACAAAAACTTGACGCTGCGCACATCGGTGGCAAAGGGCAGGGCGGCGTCCAGCGCCTTGCGCGCCGCACGCCGGCCCGCGCCGTCGCCGTCGAAGCTGAACACCACCGCATCAGTGAAACGGAACAGCTTTTGCACGTGGTCGGTGGTGCAGGCCGTGCCCAGCGTGGCCACGGCGTTGGCAAAACCGAGCTGGGCCAGCGCCACCACGTCCATATAACCCTCGGTGACCAGCGCGTAGCCGTGTTCGCGCAGCGCGCTGCGCGCCTCGAACAGGCCGTACAGCTCGCGGCCCTTGCTGAACACCGGGGTTTCGGGCGAGTTCAGGTATTTGGGCTTTTCGTCGCCGAGCACACGCCCGCCGAAACCGATGCATTCCCCCTTGACGTTGCGGATCGGGAACATGATGCGGTCGCGGAAGCGGTCGTAACGCTTGGCTTCGCCCTGCGAATTTTCCTCGCCCGCTTCGCCGGTGATGACCAGCCCGCTTTCGACCAGCAGCGGGTCGTTGTAGTCGGGGAACACGCTGGCCAGCGCGCGCCAGCCCTCGGGCGCGTAGCCGAGGCCGAAGGTTTTCGCGATTTCGCCCGACAGGCCGCGGCCTTTGAGGTAGTCGATGGCCCGCGGCGCGTTGCGCAAATGCCTGATATAGGCGATGCCGGCTTTTTCGAGCACGCTGGTCAGGGTGGCCTGCTGCTCGCGTTGCTGGGCGGCGCGGGCGCGTTCCTGCGGCGAGACGTCGTCTTCGGGCACCTGCAGGCCGTATTGCTGGGCCAGGTCCTTCACCGCCTCGACAAAGCTCATGCCGCCATGTTCCATCAGGAAGCTGATGGCGTTGCCGTTTTTGCCGCAGCCGAAGCAGTGGTAGAACTGCTTGGACGGGCTGACGCTGAAGGAGGGCGACTTTTCACCGTGAAAGGGGCACAGGCCCATGAAATTGGCGCCACCCTTCTTGAGCTGCACATAACGCCCGACGATGTCCACCACGTCGGCACGCGCCAGCAGTTCCTGGATGAATGATTGGGGAATGGCCACGCCCGTATTGTGCCCCGAGGCCATCCCGGCCTGCTGCCGGGCGGGCCTGGCCTGGGGCCATTGCGGGGTGCAAGGGCCTGTGCGGCTACCATGGCTGCATGACAGGCCGACCCCAGGAGACACCATGAGCCACATCTTTGACCAGGACCTGCCCCGCAACGCGGCCAACCATGCGCCGCTGTCGCCACTGTCGTTCATCGCGCGCAGCGCCGAGGTCTACCCCGGGCGGCTGGCGGTGGTGCACGGCGGCCTGCGGCGCAGCTGGGCCGAGGTGTTCACGCGCTGCCGCCGGCTGGCCAGCGCGCTGCAGCAGCGCGGCATCGGCAAGGGCGACACGGTGGCGGTGATGCTGCCCAACACCCCGCCCATGGTGGAGGCGCATTTCGGCATCCCGGTGCTGGGCGCGGTGCTGAACGCGCTGAACACCCGGCTGGACGCCGAAACCATTGCCTTCATGCTGGACCACGGTGAGGCCAAAGTGGTCATCGTTGATCCCGAGTTTGCAGTGGTCATGAAAAAGGCGCTGGCGCTGCGCCAGTCCAGGACGCCGCTGCTGGTCATCGATGTCGAGGACGCGATGTACACCGGGCCGGTCGAACGCATCGGCAGCCTGCGTTACGACGAGTTCCTGGCCGGCGGCGACCCGGGGTTTGCCTGGCGCCTGCCGGATGACGAGTGGGATGCGATCGCGCTGAACTACACCAGCGGTACCACCGGCAATCCCAAGGGGGTGGTTTACCACCACCGCGGCGCGGCGCTCAATGCGCTGTCCAACATCCTCGAGTGGGACATGCCCAAACATGCGGTCTACCTCTGGACCTTGCCGATGTTCCACTGCAACGGCTGGTGTTTCCCGTGGACGCTGGCGGCGCGCGCCGCTGTTAATGTCTGCCTGCGCAAGGTCGAGGCGAAAGCGGTGTTTGACGCGATACGCGCGCACGGCGTCACCCACTACTGCGGTGCGCCCATCGTGCATGGCCTGCTGGTCAATGCGCCGGACGAGTTGAAGCAGGGCCTGCCGCGCGGCGTCAAGGCCATGGTGGCGGGCGCGGCGCCGCCGGCCTCCATGATCGAAGGCATGGAGGCGCTGGGGTTTGACCTGACCCATGTGTACGGCCTGACCGAGGTGTACGGGCCGGCCACCGTGTGCGCGGTGCAGGACGGCTGGGACCAGCTTGACATCGGCGAACGCGCCCGGCTCAACGCGCGCCAGGGTGTGCGTTACCACCTCGAACGCGATGTCTGTGTGCTCGATGCGTCCACCATGCAAGCGGTGCCCTCCGACGGCGAAACCATGGGCGAGATCATGTTCCGCGGCAACATCGCAATGAAGGGTTACCTGAAAAATCCCAAGGCGACCGAAGAAGCGTTTGCCGGCGGCTGGTTCCACAGCGGCGACCTGGCCGTGGTCTACCCGGACGGTTACATCAAGATCAAGGACCGCAGCAAGGACATCATCATCTCGGGCGGTGAAAACATCTCGTCGATCGAGGTGGAAGACGTGTTGTACCGCCACCCCGACGTGCTGGCCGTGGCCGTGGTGGCCAGGCCCGACGCGAAGTGGGGTGAAACCCCCTGCGCCTTTGTCGAACTCAAGGCCGGCGCGGCCACCACGGCCGAAGACATCGTGGCGCACTGCAGGAAGCACCTGGCCGGCTTCAAGGTGCCGCGCGCGGTGGTGTTCGGCGAGCTGCCGAAAACCTCGACCGGCAAGATCCAGAAGTTCGAGTTGCGCAAGCAGGCCGGCTCGGCCGTCGCCATCGACGTCTGAGCGGGGCCGACCGGGCATGCAGATCCTCAGTCACCAGGCCGCCCATGTGCTGGCCAACCCCGCGGCCTTTGCCTGGCGCGTGCTCAAGGGCTTTCGCGCCAACCAGGGCCTGCTGCTGGCCGGCGCCGTGGCCTATTACGCGCTGCTGTCGATTGTTCCGCTGCTGATCCTGGTGATCATCGCGCTGTCGCATGTGATCGACCAGGCCGAGCTGCTGCAGACCCTGGGCCGTTACCTCGAGTGGCTGATGCCGGTGCAGTCGCGCGCCGTGGTGGCCGAACTTGCCACTTTCCTGCAGCACCGTGACGTCATCGGCTGGGTGCTGCTGGGCACCATGCTGTTTTTCAGCTCGCTGGCGTTCACCGTGCTGGAAAACGCCATGTCGGTAATTTTCCTGCACCGCATCGCGGTACGGCGCCGGCGCTTCATCGTCTCGGCGCTGCTGCCGTATTGCTACATCATCAGCCTGGGCGCCGGCCTGCTGGTGGTGACCCTGGTCTCGGGCGGGCTGCGCGCCATGGGCGAGGAAAGTGTCGACGTGCTGGGGCGCGAATGGTCGCTCAGCGGCGTCTCTGGCCTGCTGCTGTACCTGCTGGGGCTGACCGGGGAGATTTTCCTGCTGACCTCGGTCTACATGGTGATGCCGGTCGGCAAGCTGTCCTGGCGCCATGCCCTGCTGGGTGGCGTGACCGCGGCGCTGCTCTGGGAGATCACGCGCCACCTGCTGGTCTGGTACTTCGGCACGCTGTCGCAGGTCAACATCGTTTATGGCTCGCTGACCACCGCGATTGTGGTGCTGCTGAGCCTGGAGATTGCGGCGACCCTGCTGCTGCTGGGCGCCCAGGTGATTTCGGAATACGAACGCATAGACAAGCCGCTCCAGCCCCCGGTGGCCAACCCCTTGCGCGTCGAAGCCAGTGCGCCCGACCGTCAAACGCTATCGGATTAATAGCTGCTGGCGCACGCCAGTCAAGGGCTGGCGGCACTTTTAATGTTCAAGCCTGGGCGTTCAGTCGCCCATCACCACGCCTTCACGGCGCGGGTCGGCGCCGCCCAGCAGCAAAGGTGCGCCATGCGCCTGGCCGCGCGCGATCGCCTGCAGGCCGCTGGTCATGGCGGTTTCGCGCACCTCGTGGCCGCGCGCCTTGAGCGCATCGACGGTGGCCGGCGCGAAGCGGTTCTCCTCGAGCATGGTCGGGCCGTTGAGGGAGGCGAAGTTCGGCAGGTTGATGGCCTGCTGCGGCAGCAGGCCCCAGTTGAGCACGCCGTACAGGGTCTTGGCGGTGTAGTGGATGATCAGCGCGCCACCCGGGCTGCCGCCGCTCATCACCAGCTGGCCGCTGGCCTTGTCGAACACCAGCGTGGGTGCCATCGACGAGCGCGGCCGCTTGCCCGGCTGCACGCGATTGGCCACCGGTTTGCCTTCCGCGTCGGCGGGCGCGTAGCTGAAGTCGGTCAGTTCGTTGTTCAGCAAGAAGCCGCGCACCAT
>CALRTF020000151.1:0-9786 GCA_943370985.1 Paenacidovorax caeni | reverse complement strand
GGGTCGCCTTCTCTTTGCTTACTTTCTCTTGGCGAAGCAAGAGAAAGTGAGTCGCCCGCCGGGGCGAGACCCGGCTTGCAGGAAGAGCTGCTTACTCGCGAGTTTGAACAGACTTCGACAGGCGCAGCCCGAACACCGGAAAAGCGGGCTTTACTTTTTCACCGGAACCCGCCGCCCGGCCGGCGCCGCACCTGCCGGTGGATTGCTGCTGCTGGCCGTACGTGCGGCGGCCATCCGTTCCATGCGCTGCGCCACGGTGATGGCGGCTTGCCCGCCCAGGCCGTCCATGCGATGGCCCATGGCCTGCTCCAGCAGGTCCAGCCTTTGCTGCGCCGGCGGATGCGTGCTCAGCGACAGGGCGAACAGCGGGTTGTCGGGCGTGGCGGTGCGCAACTGCTGCAGCACCGCCACCAGGCCGTAGGGGTCGAAGCCGGCGCGCGCGGCCAGCGCCACGCCGTTGCGGTCGGCCTCGAACTCGTCGCCCTGGTCCAGGCCGCGCGAATACAGGTCGCGCCCCAGGCTCAGGAACTGGGACGAGACCGCGCTGGCCAGCTGGCCCTTGACCTGCGAACCGATGGCCTGGGTCAGCAGGCCGGCGCGGGCCGATTTGGCCATGGCCTGCAGGTGGTGTTTGCCGGTGACGTGGGTGATTTCGTGCGCGAGGATACCGGCCAGCTCGGCCTCGTCGGCCACGCCGTCGACCAGGCCCTTGGTCACGAACACATAACCGCCGGGCGCGGCAAAGGCATTGAAGCCGGGGTCGTCGAGCACGCCGAAGGTCCACGGCAGCTGCGGCCGTGAGGACTGCAGGCTGATCCAGCGACCGAGCTGGTTCACATAACGCTGCAAGGCCAGGTCCGGGTGCAGCGGCTTGCTGCCCAGCAATACGGCCGCCAGTTGCCGGCCGATCTCGATTTCCTTCGGTTCGTCGATCTGTTCCAGCGACTGCGACAGCAGGCCGATCAGGTTGCCGGCGTTGGCTGCCTGGCCGCCGCCGGAAGGTGCCAGCCCGGCGCCCAGCAAATTGCCGAGCGCACCCGCCGGCGAGGCGGGCTGCGGCTGGGCCGGTGCGTCGGCGGGCGCCGCCTGTCGCAAAAACGAGCCCAGCAGGTTCAGCGCCTTGGCGCCGTCCTGGGCCCAGGCGGGCATGCCGGCCAGGCTTGCAGCCAGGGCCAGGCCGGCAAGTCCTGCCGGTCGTCGCATCGGATGGCGTGGCGTGTTCATCGCGCAACTCCTCAGTTGTTGTTGTTCACGAAGCCACCGGGGTTCACCGTCTGCGGCTGGGTCTGGACCGGCACCGGCAGCGGCTCGACCGCGCGGCTGCTCAGGGCCGCGCTGGCGGCGAACTGGCGCGCCTGGTCGGCGTCCTGGCGCAGGGCTTCGGCGAGCACCACGGCGGTCGGGTTGGGCTGGGCTCGCGCGAGGTCTTCGGCGCCGAGTCCGCGTATGCCCACGGTGGAGGTGGCCGTGACGGTGCCGCCCTGGGCACTGCCCTTGTTGAAAAAGCTGGTCAGGCCGCGCAAGGCACTGGCGCCGGCGCCGGCCGGTGCTGCGCTGGCAGCCGAACCGACGTCGAACATATGGACCCAGCCCGAGGCGCCCTCGGGCGTGCGCACCTGGATCCAGGCGCCTTGCCGCGCGCCCAAGCGCGTGACCGGGGTACGGGCGGCCAGGGCGGCCAGACTGCGTGAGCTTTCACCGGGCGCCTCACGCAACTCGGCACTGCGTTTGACCAGCAGCGCTTCGGTTTGCGCCTGGGCCAGCCCGCCGCCGAGCAGCAGGACACAAGAGACCAGCCCGTGCAGGCGGTTGAATTTACTCAGTATCATGGCCGCTCACTTTCACGAAACGAAGCAGGAATTATTATGGATTTGGGTATCGCAGGCAAATGGGCGCTGGTGTGCGGCGCGAGCAAGGGACTGGGCCTGGGCTGCGCCCAGGCGCTGGTGCGCGAAGGCGTCAACGTGCTGATTGTTGCGCGGGGCGCCGAGGTGCTGGCTGCGACTGCTACCAAATTGATAGCTGATGACTCCCGTGGAACGGGGGCTGCGGTCGAATTCATCGCAGCAGACATCACCACCGCCGAAGGCCGGGCGGCGGTGTTCGCACAGCGCAGGGACTTCGACATCGTAGTCACCAACGCCGGCGGCCCGCCACCGGGCGACTTCCGCGACTGGGACCGCGAGGCCTGGATCAAGGCGGTCGATGCCAACATGCTGACGCCGATCGAGCTGATCAAGGCCACGGTGGACGGCATGGCCGAACGCGGCTTCGGCCGCATCGTCAACATCACCTCGAGCTCGGTCAAGGCGCCGATCGACATCCTGGGCCTGTCCAATGGCGCCCGCAGCGGCCTGACCGGCTTTGTCGCCGGACTGGCGCGCACCCCCAAGCTGGCCGGCAGCGGCGTGACGATCAACAATCTGCTGCCCGGCGCCTTCGAGACCGACCGCCTGCGCGTCACCATGCAGGGCGCGGCCAGCAAAAGCGGCCAGCCGGTCGATGCCATCATGGACGCGCGCCGCAAGACGATTCCGGCCAGGCGCTTTGGCACGCCCGAAGAGTTCGGCGCCATCTGCGCGTTTTTGTGCAGCACCCATGCGGCCTACATCACCGGCCAGAACGTGCTGGCCGATGGCGGCGCCTATCCCGGGACTTATTGAGCCCGGGCCGCAGCCTGGCGCGCTGAAGGCATCATGTCGGGCCTGCTGAGAAACCTGCTGACCGCTATCGGCGCGTTGTGGCGCCCGCGCAGCGCCGGTCCCCAGTCGCGCACGCTGGTGCATTTCCGGGTCACGCCTTTGGACACCGGCATCGCCACGCTCAAGAGCGACCGATACCTGCAGATGGCCGAATCCGCCCAGCTGGACTACGTGATCCGCAGCGGCTTGCTGCCGGTGCTGTTGCGGCGGGGCTACCGCTTTGTGAATGCCGCCCAGCTGGTGCGTTTCGTCCGGCCGGTCCGGCTGCTGAGCCGCGTGGCGGTGGCATCGCAGGTGGTGTATGCCGACGCCCGCTGCGCCTATTTCCACCATGTCTTTTCGGTCGGCACGGCCGTGCATGCGGAAGTGTTTGTCAAAATGAAATTCAAGAAAGGCGCGCTGACCATCGCCCCGGCTGAAATGCTTGGCGTTTTTCCGGAGCCCAAACCGGTGCTGCTGCAGCACTGGGACGACACCCTGACAGCCTCCCTCCCCAGCTGAGACCTTGCTGTGGCCTATTCAGACAGCTTGACCGATCCCGAACCGCAGCGCGCACAGGTCGATGCCTGGCCCGGGCCTGTCGTGCTGGAATTCGGCACCGCCTGGTGCGGTTTCTGCCGCGGTGCGCAGCCCCTGATCGCGGCGGCGTTTGCCGGCCATGCGGGCGTGCGCCATATCAAGGTCGAGGACGGCAGCGGACGGCGCCTGGGCCGTTCCTTCGGCATCAAGCTGTGGCCCACGCTGGTGTTTCTGCGCGATGGCCGGGAACTGGGGCGTGTGGTGCGGCCGGCACGCGAGGCGGATATCGCGCGGGCGCTGGCCCTGATCAACACGCCTGCCTGAGGCCCATGTATTCAATCCAGCGGCGCCGGCAAGCGCTGCAAGCCGCGGATCGCGGAACCGGTGATCAGGCCGGCCTGCACCACAAAGCCCGCGAGCGCCAGCACCAGGCAGGCCGGCTCGCCCCATGTGGCACCCACAAAACCACCGAGCACGGCGCCTATCGGTCTGGCACCGGTGTTGGCCGTCAGAAAAATCGCCGACACACGGCCCAGCATGGCGCCGGGGGTGACCGTCTGGCGCAGTGTGGTGGAGGTGATGGTCCAGATGATGGGGCCGGCGCCGAACAGGAAAAAGGCCAGTCCCGCCAGTGCACCCGATGGAAACACCAGCGTGGCGACCATGGTGAGGGCTGCCAGCACCGAGAAAGCCGGCCCCAGCTGGATGGCACGGCCAAAAGCCAGCGTGGCGACACTACGCGGTGCCAGCAGCGCGCCCGCGATCATGCCGACCCCGTAACATGCCAGCGTCAGGCCGACCGCGGCCGCATCCAGGCCAAGCAGCCGCATCGCATACGGTACATAGGCGGCCTGCAGCACAAACCAGGACAGGTTCCATGCCACGGCCGTCAGCAGAATCGGCCGCAACAGTTCGTGGCGCCAGACGAACTGTGCGCCGTCCCGCAGTTCCAGCAGCGGATGGCGCGGGGCTGCCACCGGGCGCGCGGGTTCCGGCAATTGCAGCAGCAGGGCCAGCGCCGCCACCGACAGCATCGCGGCCAGCACAACTGCAGCCGGTGCGCCGGCCCATGCCACCAGCGCCCCGCCCAGCGCCGGGCCGCCAGCAAACGCAGCGCTTCTTGCCAGTTCCAGCCGGCCGTTGGCCCGCGCCAGTGCCTCGCGCGGGACCAGTGAAGGCAGCAGCGCCGGTGCCGCCACGCTGAAACCCACGGTGCCTGCAGCGCCGATGAAACCCAGAAGCGCCAGCAGCGCCATCGAGAGTTCACCGGCAAGCAGCACCGCCAGCAAGGCGAGCAGGGCCAATGCGCGCAGCGCCTCGGCCGCTGCCATCATGCGCCGGCGCGAGCCTCGGTCGGCCAGCAGTCCCAGCGGGATGGACAGCAGCAGAAAGGGCAGGGTTTGCGCAGCGGCCAGCAGCCCGATCTCGCCCGGTCCTGCGTGCAGCAGCAGCACGGCGACGATGGGCACCGCCGCCAGGCTCAGCTGCTCGGCCGATTGCGCCGCCAGGTTGGCCCAGCCCAGGGTGGCCATGGCGGGCGGAAGCTGCGTGGTCATGGGTTTTGTCCGCAAATGGCCATCATGGCGCGGGTGCGGGCATTCGGCTGGCCGTTTGCGGACCCGTGAGCGCGCACAATGGGTGCATGAAAGCTCCCCCCAGACTGCAGTCCCTCGTCGAGGAAGGCCTGATCGACAGCGTTGTGCGCCAGCTGATGAGCGGCAAGGAAGCCATGGTGTATGTGGTGCGTTGCGGCGACGACACGCGCTGCGCCAAGATCTACAAGGAGGCCACGCAGCGCAGCTTTCGCCAGGCGGTCGATTACACCGAAAACCGCAAGGTCAAGAACAGCCGCCAGGCCCGCGCCATGGCCAAGGGCACGAAGTTCGGCCGGCAGGCGCAGGAGGCGGCCTGGCAAAGCGCCGAGGTCGATGCCCTGTACCGGCTGGCTGCCGCCGGCGTGCGTGTGCCCACGCCCTACAACTTCCACGACGGCGTGTTGCTGATGGAGCTGGTGACCGACGAACACGGCGATGCGGCGCCGCGCCTCAACGATGTGCTGCTGACGCGCGAGCAGGCGCTGGCCCACCACGCGATGTTGATAAGGCAGGTGGTGCGCATGCTTTGCGCCGGTGTCGTGCATGGTGACCTGTCCGAGTTCAACATCCTGCTGGGCCACCAGGACGGCGTGGACGAGCCGGTCATCATCGACCTGCCGCAGGCCATCGACGCGGCCGGCAACAACCACGCCGCCCGCATGTTGCTGCGCGACGTCGACAACCTGCGGCATTTTTTCGGCCGCATGGCGCCTGAACTGCTGTCCACCGACTACGGCCTCGAGATCTGGGAGCTCTACCAGCGCGGTGCGCTGCAGGTCGACACGCCGCTGACCGGCCGTTTCGAGCGCCGGACCGCACCGGTCGACATGGCCAGCGTGCTGCGCGAGATCGACGACGCGCGTGCCGAAGAGGCCGCGCGGCGGGTGCGCATGCAGGTGCCGGGCTAGAAGCGCAACAGCTCGCGCGGCAGCGTCATCAGTGACTCGACGCCGGTGGGTGTCACCAGCACCATGTCCTCGACCTGGAAGCCGCCGAAGCCGAGCTCGTAGTAGGGCGTCTCGATACACATCACCATGCCTGCTTGCAGGATGTCGGTACTGCCGGCGGTGAGGGCCGGAACTTCGTATCCGTCCAGGCCGATGCCGTGCCCGACATGGTTGCGGCGGTAGTGCGGCAGGCCTGACTTTTGCACCGCACCCATCACTTCGCCAAACAACTGGCTGGCCGGCAGGCCCGGGCGGATGATGCTGTAGGCATGCTCGATGCCGGCCTGGACCGCCCGGTGGCATTGCTGTGCGCGGGTCGTGGGTTCGCCATGCACGGCAATACGCGCGATGTCCGCGCGGTAATGTTTGTAGCGGCCGCCAACGTCAAACCGGATGGTGTCGCCCGGCGCCAGCCGCCGCTCCGGTGACGGGTCCACATTCGGCAGCGCGCCGCGTTCGCCGAAACCGATGCAGCCTAAAACCGGGAAGGCGCCGTCGGCCACCGTTTGCGCATGAAAACGCAGCGCCATGTCGGCTTCGCTTTCACCGGTGCGCAAACCCGCAAGCGCGGCCGAAATCGAGCGTTCGGCGATGCGACCGGCCTGGCGCAGCCGAGAAATTTCTTCCGGTGTCTTGAGGGCGCGGAACTTCTTGGCCAGCAAATCGGCGCGCACAAATTCAATCTGGGGGAATGAGGCCCTGACCTGATCGAGCACACCCTCGGCCAGCCCGTCCATCTCGATGCCAATGCGTGCCTTGCCGAGGCCGGCCTGCTGCAGCGCGTGGGCCAGTGCTTCGGCAGGGCCTGCATGTTCCCGGCCCTGCAGCAGCTGGCGCAAGCGATCGTCGGTGCCCGCGCCCGCTGCGGCGAAATCCTCATAGGCGAAAAAACCGAAGAAGTGCACGGCGTCCACGTACAGCTCCTGGTCCGCCGCCTGGTCCAGCAGGCCCTTGGAGGTCACGACGAAGGAGGCGGCATCATTGCACCGTGGCTGGAAGGCATAGGCCTGCGGCCCGCGGCGGATCCACTGCGGCATGGCCCAGTAGCCCGACAGCCAGGTTACGGATTCGGGGCCGGTGCCCAGAAAGCCGTCGAGCTTGTTGTCGGCGAGCACCTGTTCAAAAAGGGGGCGGTTCATCAGCATGGTTGATCACTCAGGGTTGACATGGCTTGGGACAGGTCGTCGATCAGCAGTTGCGGATCTTCAAGCCCGAGGTGGAAACGGATCAGGAAGCCGGGACTTCCGTGGCGGGTGGCGGGCAGCGGATACACGGCCGCCAGGCTGTGGGTACCGCCCCAGCTCGCGCCTATGCGAAACACGCGCAGCCGGTCCAGCACCCCGGCAACGTTTTTCCAGTCATTGTGAACAAGGCTCGCCGAACACAGGCAGCCGGCCGTCGAAAAGTCGCGTAGCCACAGCGCATGCCCCGGGTCGCCGGGCAGAGGCGGGCAGGCCACTGTCGCCACCGCCGGATGGGCCGCCAGCCAGCCCGCCACCTGCAACGTGCTTGCACCGTGGCGCGCCAGTCGCAAGGCCAGCGTATCCAGCCCGCGTGACACCAGCGCGCAATCGTCCGGCGACACGTTGTTGCCCAGCAGGTTGGCCATGGTCTTGAGCGCGCGGAACCGGGTTTCGTCACGCGTGCAGATGCTGCCCATCAGCACGTCCGAATGCCCGCCGGCAAATTTCGTCAGCGCCTGCACCGAAAAGTCGATGCCGTGGTCCAGCGGACGAAAACCCAGCGGTGTAGCCCAGGTGTTGTCCATCGCGGTCGCAATGCCTGCGGCGCGGGCAACCCTCGCGATGGCGGGCACGTCGGCCATCTGCATGTGCAGCGAGCCCGGTGCCTCAATCCAGATGAGGCGGGTCCGTGGCCGGAACCGGACGGAAAGGTCCGCACCTTCGGAAGGGTCGAAAAATTCGACCTCGATGCCGTAGCGGCCCATCACCAGCCGGGCGTTGTCCTGCGTCGGTCCATAGGCCGAGTTGCAGCACAGTAAATGGTCTCCGGCCGAAAGCATGGTCTGGTTGACCAGGTTGATCGCGCCCAGTCCGGAAGGCGCGAGAACGCAATGCGGCGCGCCTTCCAGGGCGGCCAGACGGGCGCGCAACCGGGTATGCGTGGGTGTTCCCGCGAGGCCATAGGTGTAGCCGTCAAAAAAGCGCGCCTTGCGTGTGGCAAAGGCCTGGGCATCCGGAAAAAGAACCGTGGACGCGCGCCACACGGGTGCACACAGGGAATCGAAAACACTGTCTGTGACTGAGAAAGTTTCAGGGGCCATGCAGCCAGTTTAGGTCGGTGAGGTATATATTTGACGCTGCCAAATCAATTGATCCATTACTCCGACTTATGGACACATTGCAATTGCGTTCGCGCCAGATCGAGATTTTTCGCGCCGTGATGCGTGCCGGCGGTGCGTCGGCCGCCGCTCGACTGCTCGGCCTGTCGCAGCCGCTGGTGAGCCAGCAACTGGCCGCACTGGAAAAGGCCATTGACGTGCCCTTGTTCGAGCGCAAGCGAGGCCGGCTGGTGCCGACGCGCGAAGGCGTGGCTTTTCACCTCGAAGTAGAACGTCACTACCTGGGCATGGAGCAACTGGCCCGCAAGGCGCAGTCGCTGCGAAATGCTGAAGCGGGGCGTCTGTTTGTCGGCTGCCTGCCGGCGCTGGGTTTCACCCTCATGCCCGAAGTGCTGAAGATGTTTCGCGACCAGTACCCGCAGGTGCGGGTGTCGCTGCAGACGGTCAGCTCGGGCATGATCAAGGACCGGGTGGCTTCGGGCGAATGGGACATCGGTTTTGCCGCCAGCGAAGTGGATACCGCGGGCGTGGTGCATTCGGTTTTTTCAAGAACGGCGGCGGTGGCGGTGGTGCCGGTGAAACATCCGCTGGCCCGCGGCAGGAAGCCGCTCACGCTGGCCGAACTGGCGCGTTACCCGCTGGTGGCGCTCAACCCCGAGGACGTCACGCGCCAGCAGCTCGAAAAAGCCTGCGAGGCGCAGGGCATTGTTCTGCATATCGCGGCTGAAACGCCTTATGGCACCGGCATCTGTGCGCTGGCGCGTGCCGGCGTCGGTGTTGGTGTGACGAATCCCCTGAGCGTTCCGTCGCCGGATGTCAGCGGGCTTGTTCTGCGAAAGCTTCAGGCGGACATCGAGTTTTCCAGCCTCGTGCTGTTCCCGCCTCATGCGCCCGCCTCGCTTTGGGCCAAGGAATTCCTGAGGATCGCGCGGATGGTCCTGGCGCGGCAGCTGGAGCAGATCAGCAAGGCAGCGAAGACTGCCGCCACAAGCGCGGATTAGAGGCGTCCGAGTCGCCCCAGGCCAGGCAGTGCTGTCTGCACACCGGCGGCCCGCGCGCAGGCCCAGAAAGTTGCCTGGTTGGAGGTGACCACGGGTTTGCCCGTCAAAGCCTCCAGTCTGTCGACCATGCCGCCAGCCTGCAGGTTGGTGCAGCTTGCCAGCACGGCATCGGCCGTTTCATATGGCGTGCCCATGACCAGTTGCTCAATCTGCGCGGGGGTGATGTTGTGTATGCCGCCGTTCCTCCAGCCGTCGAAGGCGGCGCGTTGGATCGTCAGCAATCCATGGAGTGCGAAGTAGTCCAGCATCAGCTCGTTGACCTGGCGCGGGTAGGGCGTGACTACCACCAGTGTGCGTGCTTTCAGCGCGCGCAGCGCCTGGACCACAGCCTGTGCCGTGAGGACCACCGCATGGCAGCCGCTGGCCTTGCGGATGCCTTCCAGCGTGGACACTTCCCATGCGCAGCCACGCAGAAAGCTGCCGCTGGTGCAGCCAAAGGCGATGACGTCGGGTTGCACCAGGCCCAGCAAGCGCGCCGACGTGCCGACCTCCGAGGTCAGGGCCCGCAGGTTGTCCAGCATGTCGTCCGGGCGCAATTCCGGGGCAGGGAGGCGATGGGCATGAAGGCGGCCACCGGTGGGCAGCCAGCGCGCGAAATCCTGCTCCAGCACCCGGTTGGAGGCCGGCACCAGCAAACCCAGTGCAGGACCGGAAACAGTA
>CALRTF020000150.1:0-9794 GCA_943370985.1 Paenacidovorax caeni | reverse complement strand
TAGTAATAAGAAATCTCTGCGTCATACCGTTTTAATTGATTTTTTAGGAGCACGTGAGCACTAAATCGCTGCGCACATGCCAGTACCGGGCAATGGATTAAATCTAATTAACTATGCCCAATGCAGATATCTTTGGTATTTCGCAAAGTGCGTTCTGCAGGATTTCAGCAGTCGTAAAAAGGCGATCGCCTTCTTTTATATACTCATACTGATTCTTTCCTGAATCGTCAAGAAACTGTCCAATGCGTAACAACCCTCCCTTTGCCGCAACCCAAATGCTCCCTCCGGTGCGTCGAACGACAAGTCCCGAGCAAAATGGGTGGAAGTTGCTCTCTGAGGTGACCTCCACTGTCACATTAGTGAGGCAAACTACCTTGCCATTGGACAGCGTCCTAGCACCATGGTAAGGAGTATCGAACGCATTACAAAATAGTGCGATTTCCGACGACGTCCAGCTCCAATCAATCCAGCCATTCTTCAGCGTATTTAGTCGCGGGAAATACAAACGCGCTGATTGATAGGGAAGATACTCTGACACTAAGAAAGCATGATCAGCCCTCATGTCAACAAGGATTTCGCGCAAAAAAACCTTCGACGCTGGAGCGTAGGCGGAAAAATAATCAACTGGCTTAGTTGCCGAAAGCGGTATTTCAAATAGTTGGCGTCGTAAGATTGGCCCACGGTCGATTCGATCCGAAATTTCCTGCAAGATACAGCCAGCCTCTTTACTTTGGTTGAGGATTTGCCAAGTAAAATGGGCTCCACCGACATAACGCGGCATAGGAATTAGATTTACATTGAACATTCCCGCTCCGAATGCAGTTCTGGTGTTACGGGAAAATATCCACGGAGAACCAAAGCATAGAGCGAGACTGCTTGGTCCTGCTCCTGGCGGTTTTTGAAGGCCGTTGATATCGTCCACGACAGAAACATCAAAATTCTCTGCGAGGAGCTCATCCATTACAGTGCGCCCTCCAAGATTTTCTTCGGCATGCCTCGGTGCTAACACGATGCAGATTTGATATCCAGCAGTTCGTACTTCGTGCGCAGCGTCGACAAGCAACGGCCCACCGCCAATCAAGGTAATTCTATCTACATGACCAAGACGCCGCGGCAAACGTGCAGCTGTAAGACCCATATGGATTTCGTCTTGCCGTCTGTCCGCTGCTTCCCAATGCTGAATCTGCCGCCCTTCTTCTTGATACCCCACCTTCAGAAAAGCGCGAAGTGAGCCAATATTGCCGTCGTAACAACCAGCGCTAAGTTTCTCTAAGCCGAGATCTTTCAAGGCGAACTCAGAAACAGAGGCGATAGCCTCACTCGCATAGCCACGTCCCCAAGCATCCTTCTCTCCAATTACAAGACCGATATCCGCTCGACGATGATAACGATTGATTGGTCCTAATTTGATATTACCGATATGGCGATCCGTATCATTTAGGAAGATTCCAAGAAGCAATGTGTTTGGATCTTCATTGCATGCATTTATGAACTCCGCAAGGTCTTGTATTGTGCGAGGTGGGGAAAATCGGACTTCAAGATAGCGGTTGGTCTCAGTGTCACTAAGCCAAGAGACATATTTCTCTGTCGCATCAGATATATCAAGAGTACGTAGTGATAAGCGCTTACCGCGCAAAGGATAATCAATTCTCATAGCGACTTTCAAAAAAGCTCATGGTCCGTATTTAGCTTGAATTCCCAGTCAACATCTGCAATCATTCAACCGCAAGCCCCTTCTCCAACCATCTGCGTATATATTTTTCCACGGCCAGAAAAGGAAGATTGTATCTGTCGGCGATAGCGAGTATGTCTGTTTGCCCATCAAGTAACCGCGGCAAGCAGTTCATCAAGAGATTCCATTTCTGCTGATCTGATGTAACCGAAATGCGATCGATTCCTGGTGCCGGCGCAGCCAAATATAAATCGTAATTTGGATGTGAGAGTGCCACCAAGCCTTTCACGGCGCAGCGATATTTTCGATTATTTTCCATCACTGCCAAGATATCTAAGGTGGTTTCTACCGTATCCAATAAATGTTTAGCAGATAACCGCTCTGGAGTGTCCGCATCCGTGTGGTATTCGAGGAAGGGAATGCGTGTGAGTGATACGGTAGGAATACAATAACCTGGAGCCTCAAATACAGTTTCATCGTTGCCGTAAATAGATCTAAATCCTCCCACTTCATATTCACCGAAGCGATGACGATAGACGTTATTTGCCGCACGATCAATTTCGGCTTTTCCAGTGTACGATTCCTGTAACTTTAATGGCGCATTATTACCGACAGATTTAAGTAAAATCGCCCCGATAAAATGACTCACGTTAAAGTCGGGAAGACTGTCCAGCCAATGCACAGTGCCGATAAGCTCTGGCGCTATTACAAGACGATAGGTGTAACGGCGCTTTGGCAAGGCTGCCAATTTGTTAAAAACAAATAGTGCTGCGGCACACCCCGATATATCATCATTAGCTTGATACGCATGGCAATTATGGGCATTAATAATAATTGTTTCTTGTGTATCACCGGGCAATATGCAATCGAGCACTTTCATTGTTCCCGGTTGATTTTCTGTCACGATATCAATTTCATAGTCCCCCTGCTCTAACGCATCGTAGATTTTTTTGGGCATACAAAGGCCCCAACTATTATTTCCTGGACGATATAGGTTGGTCCAATGATATGGGACCGCAGAAGGAACCGCGTCGCTAAAGTAAAGGTGAGGCTTAAGCTCCTCGAGCGTAAGTTGTTTTTTCACCGAGGGGCACAATGCGGGTACGCCGAGCGGGGACACCATCGCGTCGTATACCACGCGTCCACGTGTTCGCAACACGGCCTTCAGCGGCCGCCAAGCGGGAGGTATGACCCAACCGTTTTTCTCAGCTCCGCTCGGAAATTCAAGTACTGAGAATAGTAGTCCGGGTGGCAATTCGGCTTGAAAAGCTGGGATTGCCGCATCGTTACCAGTTCCCACTACGCCATATGAGTAAGGGTAAAGGCGTTCGGCGATTTCGATTACAGATTGCATTATTAGTCCATTAAAACTACAGTTGATTCGGGAGTTTGTGCAGTACTCACGTTAGTTAGTGACTCGATTTAAAAATGCTACGCTTACAAACTGATTGACGCTACACAATGAGTTGCGTGACATTCACTGCCGATCTTGGAATTTTGAGCAGGACAGACTGAACCTCACAAAGCAAGCAATCAGAAATGTTGATTCAACTCAGTAATTCCCATCCAAACTTGGTTCCCCGCTTGACATCTTGCTTAACTTTTTTGCCCAGAACCACGTCTATAAACTTGGGCGGAAGTCCTAATCCGGGTCGAATTGCGCGTATATTTTTTCGGGTAAGTATTTCGCCCGCTTTCATGTCACTAACCACATATAAAGACCGACGGAACTGAATAGATGCCTGTTCTGCCTCAGTCGCGCCGTACTTCACACTGCCCAAGGCCTGCCAGGCGCGCTCTGCTTCCACCACCAGTTGGGCCATCTCGCCCGGCTCCATGGAAAAGCTGCTGTCCACGCCGCCGTCAGCGCGCCTGAGCGTGAAGTGTTTTTCAATCACGCTGGCCCCAAGCGCCACGCTGGCAACGGACACACCCACGCCCATGGTGTGGTCAGACAGGCCCACTTCGCACCCGAACAGTTCCCGCAGGTGCGGGATGGTCAGGATGTTGGTATTGGCGGGTGTCGCCGGGTAGGTGCTGGTGCACTTGAGCAGCACCAGGTCCCGGCAGCCGGCCTCACGCGCGGCACGCACGGTGTCATCGAGTTCCGCCACAGAGGCCATGCCGGTCGAAATGATCAGCGGCTTGCCGGTGGCCGCCACCCGGCGGATCAGGGGGAGGTCGGTGTTTTCAAAGGACGCAATCTTGTAGCAGGGAACGTCCAGGCTCTCAAGAAAATCGACAGACGTGTCGTCAAACGGTGTGCTGAACGCGATGATCCCGAGTTCACGGGCGCGGTCAAAGATCGGCTTGTGCCATTCCCAGGGCGTGTAGGCCTGGCCGTAGAGCTTGTAGAGCGAGGTGCCGGACCACAGGCTTTTGGGGTCGCTGATGTGGAACTCGCGCTCGTCCAGGTCCAGCGTCATGGTGTCAGGCGTGTAGGTCTGGATCTTCAGGGCGTGGGCGCCGGTTTTCGCGGCCGCTTCGACAATTTCAAGCGCGCGTTCGAGCGACTGGTTATGGTTGCCCGACATTTCCGCAATGATGAACGGGGGCCGGCCTCGACCTACCTCGCGCCCGGCGATGGTCAGGAATTCAGTTGTCCTCATGCTGTGGGTCCTTGGTGATATGGATGAAGTAGCGGTGGCCGAGGAGATCGAAGAATGCGGGAAAACGCTCGGGATCGGCCACGCGCAACAGGTCGAACTGGTCGGCGATCGATCGCTGGGGATTGATCCGGCTGTCTTCGGGCGTGCGTTTGCGGTAGCGGGTCGGCTCCCGGTCGTCCTGTGGCCGCGGCTGGACGGTTTCCAGATGGAGCACCGCATAGTCCATGAGGCGCATCTCCGCCTCGAACAGTTTGGCGTTGATCTCGGCAAACGTCTCGTGGCCTTCGAGGTCAAACGCCGTCTGCGTCCAGATGGCGCCGCTGTCCACCGCGTCGGCCGCCTCCAGCAGGGTGACCTTGATGTGCTGCTTCTTCTCGAGCACCTGCCAGATGTGCGGCGACCAGCCCCGGCCCAGCGGCAGATCGCTGGCATGGATGACCAGTGTCGCCCGGTAGCGTGCCCGCACGTCCGGTCCGATCAGCTCATGGCAGGAAATCAGGAAAAGAATATCCCCGCCCGCCAATGCGTCTTTTGCGCGCACCAGATCCACCGCATGGGCGGCCCGGTTGCGCTCGGCCCAGCTCTGCAACCAGGGGAAAACCGGGTGATGAAGGTCTGAACACAGGATGGTGATTTTCAAGGCACACCTTTCAATGCGGCGACCACACGGCCGGCGCCACGCGCGTCGACCAGCGCAAGCGCCGCGGCCGACATGTCCTGCAAGGCCTGCGAATTTTCCCGCAAGGCGGTGATGGAACTTGCCAGCATGTGAGCAGACACTTCGTGGTGGGCGCCCAGATAACGCAGCGCCTTGGCCTGGTCAACCGCCCTAGCGATGGCCACCTGATTGTCCGCCACCGCGATGACCAGCGCGGGAAGGCCGGTGGCGCACCTCTCCCAGGTCGTGCTTCCACCGGCGCCCAGGGAAAGGTCGGCCGCGGCCATCAGTTCGCTCATGTGCGGCACCTGGCAGTGAAACCGCACATTGGGCAAACCCGCGCAGCGTGTGGCCAAAACTTCCCTGCGCGGGTTGGCAGCGCCGACAACGATATCGACCTCCACCCCGGTCATGTCCAGCATGGCCATCGCGTCGAGCGCCTTCCCGGTCTCGTTGGTGGCGTCACTTCCGCCAAAAAAAACCAGGACGCGCCGGATCGAACCATCCCGCACCCGTAACTGCGCCCGCGCCTCGACGAACTCCGGCCGGAGCAACGCGTGGCCAGGGCCCAGCAGCTGGATGCAGTCTGCCTTCACCAGGCCGGCATAACGGCTGTCCATCCCGGGATACAGGTTCTGGTCCAGCAGAAGATCCGCATCGTGGGGGCGGTCTGCCAGGTCGTCGATCACCATGATGCGTCCTGCCGACGCCCTGAGGCTGCTTTCCCAGCGCGCATCCAGGCCGTAGTGGTCAACCACCACCCAGGGGGGACGGGTGCCCGCCTGCGCTATGACCGCCCGTGTTTGCGCCGCATCGTCGGCCCAGCTTCCCCCCAGCCAGGTGGCATAGCCCGCCCCTGACTCCGCCTGCGGCAACGAGGCGGCCGCGGGCATGGGCAGGCGGCTCACCGGAAATCCCTGCGCTTCGATGAAATCGCACAGCTTGCCCGGATGTTCACGGCAGACAAATCTGGCCAAAAGCCCCTGCCCGCGCAACGCACCGGCCAGTGTGAGGCACCGCATCACATGGCCTTGCCCCATGGCAAGTGAAGCATCAGCGCGAATCAGTACGTCCATGCCGCCCTGAATTCAGTTCAGGCGCTTGAAGCCGGCGTGGCAGACCGGCCCGTTCAGCAGGCTGTGGATATCGCGCCCGTCTTCGCATTCACGGATGGTTGCGAACACACCGTCGAGCGCGTCGAAGTAGCCGTCGAGGATCGCGGGGGTGTGTTCGGTGCATGCGTACAGGCAGTTGCTGGCGAGATAACCTTTGGCGAGCATCTCCTGGGTCACGAAGGTCTTGTAAGCCAGCGCCTCGGGCCCCGCGAAGGTAAAGCCGGCAAGCGCCGGCATGCCCCACTGCTCGATGCTCAGGCCATGCCTGGAGGCCAGTTCCCCCCAGCGCCGCTTGACCTCGTGGCCGATGGCGGTGATGGTGTCCCAGGATTTTTCGCGCTCCATCACGTCCAGGGTTTTCAGGGCGGCGGTGGGTCCGATGCGCTCGGTCCAGAAGGTGCTGCTGATGAAGGTGGACTGCGCCGCCTCCATCACTTCGCGCCGCCCGATGGTGGCGGTAATGGCATAGCCGTTGCCCATCGCTTTGCCAAACATCGCCATGTCGGGCTCCACGCCGTACAGCGTGTGCAACCCGCCAAAGGTCTGGCGGAAACCGGACGTGCATTCGTCAAAAATAAGCACGATGCCATGGTCTGTCGCCAGCTTGCGCACTTTTTCGAGAAACCCGTCCTCGGGGCCCATGTTGCGTGAGACTTCCATCTTGATAACGCCGATCTCGTGCTTGCTCACCAGGGCTTCGAGTTCGGGGAAATTGTTGTAGCGGAACGGCAGCACACTGCCGCGCAGGTTCTGCGGCACGCCCTTGGGATCGAGGCCGGGCAAAAGATGGCCTGCCAGGTTTTGCTCGTCACCCAGATTGGCGGCCAGGTACCAGTCGTGCCAGCCGTGGTAACCACAAATCGCCACCTTGTCGCGCCCCGATGCCGCACGGGCAATCCGGATCGCCACCGCATTGGCTTCGCCGCCGCTGCGCGCAAGGCGCACCATGTCGGCCCAGGGGTGGATCGCCACCAGGCGCTCGGCCAGATACACCTCTTCGGGACAGTTGAAGGTGGACATGTTGCCGTCAACAACGGTTTTCTGCACCGCCGCATCCACTTCCGGGTGGCCATAACCCAGGGTGTTGGTGCCTATGCCCATGATGGACATGTCGATGTATTCCTTGCCGTCGAGGTCCCAGACCCTGCACCCCTTGGCCTTGCTGAAGTAAGCCGGCCATTGGTCGGGGAGGAACATTTCGGCGCGTTTGGACAGCAGCATGTTGCCGCCCGGAATGATCTGTTTGGCGCGCTTCCAGAGCTTTTGCCCAGTGCCCATAGTGGCTCCTTCGTTACGGACGATGTGTTGGTTGGTATCGAAAATTTCCGGCTGGCGCTGGTTCAGGCCGAGCACATCGGTCCAGCTGAAATCGGTGCGGGGCGCAAAGTGCTGGAACACCTTCTCGACCACCGCAAAGTCGGCCGGCTCATCCACCGTCCAGCGCAACCCGGAGAGGTCCTCGCCGTGCCGCATGGAAGCCGTGCTGAAACGCCCGGATTCCCGCAGATACGGCGTGACATGTTCATGATCATAGGTCGCGCTGGTTTCCCCGCAGGCCCGCTGGAGCGCCTCGAAGCGGCAGACCTCGATGTCGAGCCCGTCGGGATAGGTGGCCGGGCTGATGTTGCTGAAGTAATCCACATCGGCAGCCTTGAACCGGCGAACGACCTCGTCCACCAGCGCCGGGTCCACCAGCGGGCAGTCGCCGGTGATACGCACCACGACATCGGCCTGGTGTTTTTTGGCGGCGTTGACAAAACGGTCCAGCACATCGCTTTCACTGCCCTGCTCGCAGGCAAAGCCCAGCTTTTGCACATGCGCGACCAGGGCTTGATCGCGTGCGTCCACCGTGGTGGCGACGATGATCTGGTTCACCTCTTCGGCCCTGGACAGGCGCGCGAGCAGCAGCTCGATCATGGGGATGCCGGCCATAGTCTTCATGACCTTGCCGGGCAGGCGGGTGGAGCCCATGCGGGCCTGGACTATCGCAACAATTTTCATGGCAGGGACCACCGGGCCGGGTTGATCAGGTCTTCTGCATCACACTGCAGGTCGGGAAATTCTTGGCTACCGCAAGTCGCTGCTGCCTGGAGGATTTCCGACAACTGACCCGCGCTGTCGGCGCCCACCACCACGCGGTCAATACCTGGAAGAGACAGCGGAAACGCCAGACAGGCCTGAACAGCCGGCAGGTCATGTCCTGCAAGCCATGCGTGCCACCTGTCCCAGAGCACAGTCCACGGCGCGAATCGCGCTGGAATGGCTGGTCTCGGCATCAACAACAGCCCCTGCAGAAAAGCAGAGCGGGTGTGCACTTCAACCTGCTGATCCTTCAGCCGCTGTAGCCAGCCCGACGCCTGCAGCCGCCTGTCCACCAGGTTGAGCGGCGCCTGCACCAGGTCAAATTTATACGCGGGAATCAGGACATCCAGCTGGCGGGGGTCGTAAATCGAAACACCTATCTTCTGCACCCGCCCGTCGTCCTTCAAACGCTGCAAGGCCCGATACAGTGCAGCGCCCGCTTCTTCGAGCAGTTGCTCCGGACGGTGCAGCAGCAGGCCATACAGGCTGTCGGCATTAAGGCGTGCCAGCGACATTGCGAACTGCTCTCGAACCCACCCATCGACCGCGGTGCAGCCATCCGGCAATGCCGGGAGCTTGCTGACCACCCTGAACCCGGCGAGTCCTGCGTCACCTAGGCAAGCCTCACTCTCGCCGTAAGCAATCGCGGTATCCAACGTATCAATTCCGCTGATTCTTGCCAGCTCAAGCATCGCACCAACACTAGAGCCAGTTACCCGCCCAGTCCTGTTAGCAATACCGTAGTTCAAGCCAAACTGAACTGTGCCTAGAGCAAGTTTCATCAATCAATTTGTGTCACATTCACGCAAGAGAACCACACGAACTCTCGAGACATGCCAGTGCTCTAAATGCTTTTTAGTGGAATACTATAGTTTTTCAAAAACGATTTAGCCCGTAACGGATTATTGTCTCCAAAATTGAATAGGCTCCCACACGCAACGGCATTGACTTCTCTATCGAAAGCTTGCTTAAGATGTAAATAATTCCCAGCACCCCCACAAATTATTAATGGAATGCTACAAATGGGTCGTACAGCTTCAATCAAAGAAAGATCATAGCCATTCATTACCCCATCCCGATCAATCGCATTAATTATAATTTCTCCAGCACCCAAAGCAATAACATCCTGAATATGCGTAATTAGATCCACCACTTCCGGTTTCTGCCCGCATTCGGATTTAGGTTTGTATTTTCCATACTCAACCAGCGACACATCAATAGAAATCACCAGCGCTTGACTCCCCCACCGGCCAGCAATCTCCGACAGAAGCCCTTGATCAGAATAAGCTGCGGAATTTACTGCGACCTTGTCGCACCCGGCATCAAAAAGCAACTTTGCATCGTCGAGTGTACGAACACCGCCCCCTGCAGTAATAGGCATAAAGCATTTTTTTGCGATATCTCGAAGATATCGAGCAGTTTCTTTACACCCTCTGTTACTCCTATCAATATTGAGAAGAAGTAATTCGTCTGCGTCTTGATCATTATAGACTTGAGAACTTTTCAGTGGGTCGCCAACATCCCTAAACGCACCAAATTCCTTACTTTTCACCAGCCTACCGCGATACAGTAGCTCAACAGGAATAATTCGTCGCTTCAACATTGGCTATCCAGCAAACAAAAATTCTCCAACATCCTTAATCCGTTGCGTTGACTTT
>CALRTF020000149.1:0-9796 GCA_943370985.1 Paenacidovorax caeni | reverse complement strand
GGTCAGTACCGTGTAAAACGCCGTGATTGAACCGCCCAGGCCCGCGGCATCGCGCGCGCCGTTGCCCGCGCGTTCCACCAGGGCCGGCAGCTTGGCAAACACGGAGGGCGGGTAGCCCTTGGTGGCCGGGGGCTCGCCCACGGCCAGGGCGATTTCCCGCTGCGCCATCGCATAACGCGTGAGCGAATCCATGATCAGGAGCACGCTTTTCCCCCGGTCACGGAAATACTCTGCAAGGCAGGTGGCGTAGGCCGCGCCCTGCAGGCGCAGCAGCGGCGAGGTATCGGCGGGTGCGGCCACCAGCACCGCGCGCGCCATGCCTTCCTCGCCCAGGGTGTTCTCAATGAAATCCTTGACTTCCCTGCCGCGTTCGCCGATCAGTCCAACCACGATCACGTCCGCGCTGGTGTAGCGGGCCATCATCCCGAGCAGGACGCTTTTGCCGACGCCGGAGCCGGCAAACAGGCCCATGCGCTGGCCACGGCCGACGGTCAGCATGGCATTGATGGCGCGCACGCCGACGTCCAGCACCTTGTCGATGGGGGCGCGCATCAGCGGATTGATGGGTTCGGCTGCCAGCGGGACCTCGAGGGTGAATTTCAGCGGTCCCAGGCCGTCCAGCGGACGCCCCGCGGCGTCCACGACACGGCCCAGCATGCCTTCGCCCACAGGCAGGCGCTTGGTTCTGGGGCCGGCGCCGCCGCTGTGGGCCGGAGGGTCCAGCGCGTACACGCGCGCGCCCGGCAGCAATCCGTCAACCGCGCTCAGGGGCATCAGCAGGATGCGGTCGCCCGAGAAGCCGACAACTTCGGCTTCTGCAGTTTTCTGGGGGTAGCCCGGCGGCAGTTCAATCAGGCAGTCGCTGCCCACCGGCAAGCGCAGGCCCACCGCTTCAAGCACCAGCCCCACGGCGCGGGTCAGCCGCCCATAATTTCGCACGGGCTCTGCTTTCCCGGCGGCGGCGCGTGCGTCGACCAGCACGGTTTTCCAGGCCTGCACATGCAGGTTTTCGCTGGCGCCTGCGGGCGTCTCAGTCATGGTTGGGCTCGGCGGGGGCCGGGGTGTGCCGGGCAAGCGCAGCCGTCACCCGCTCCCAGCGTGTTTCCACGGTGGCGTCGCGCTCACCGCTGGTGGCCAGCACGCGGCAGCCTCCGCGCTGGATGCCGGTATCGCAGCGGATGCGCCAGCCTGCGGCCTGCAGCTCTTTGTCCAGCAGCTCGCCGACCAGCTTGCCGTCGTCGGGGTGCAGCAGCAATTGCGGGGACCCGACAAGGGCCGGTTCGGCTTGCAGCAGGTCCAGGACGACGTCCAGCATGACCTGCGGCTGCGCGGCAAGTGCCTGGCCCAGAACCTGGCGCGCCAGGTCCATGGCCAGTGCGAGCAGGTCCTGCGCCACATCCTGGCGGGCCGTCTGAAGGGCCGTCGGCCAGGACTGCGTCAGACATCGCAACTGGGCGGCCTGTTCATGGACCGCCCCCATCGCCGCTGCATGTCCTTCCACCCGGCCCTGTGCGTGGCCCCGTTCATACCCCTGCTCATAACCGGCCTTCTCTCCGCTCATCCGTGCTTCGAGCCTGAGGGCATCGAGCGCGGCCTCATCCGCCGCTGAAACCGCCTGCGGCGCAGCGGGTGTGGCCGGCAGGGGTGAGGCCGGGTCGGCGAGGCGGGCGTGGGCAAATGAAGTCATTTCCCACCGCTTCCAGGCAGCGATGCGGTCTTTGGGGTCGATGACCTGGTGCTGGGCGGCCCGGCCTGCAGGCATTCTTGCGGCATCGGCTGCGCGCGACGGGAAATTCTGTTCATACATACGAGTCGTCTCCCTGCCCGCCCAGCACGATCTCCCCCGCATCGGCGAGGCGTCGCACGATCAGCAGGATGGCCTTTTGTTCGGTCTCGACCTGCGACACCCGCACCGGCCCCCGCATCTCCATGTCTTCGCGCAATGTTTCCGCGGCACGCTGTGACATGTTCTTGAGGAACTTGTCGAGAAGCTCCTTGGGCGCGCCTTTGAGCGCAATGATCAGCGACTCGCTTTCGATTTCCTTGAGCAGCAGCTGGACACTTCGATCCTCGAGTCCGAGCAGGTTCTCGAACAGGAACATCTCGTCGATCATCTTCTGCGCCAGGCCCTCGTCATGTTCGCGGACGTGTTTGATCACGCCTTCTTCCTGGGCGCTGCCCATCATGTTGACGATTTCCGCGGCGACGCGGATGCCGCCCAGCTTGCTGCGTTTTGTGCCTTCACCCGACAACATGTCGTTGAGGACCTCTGTCAGTTCCTTCAGTGCCGTCGGCTGGACGCCGCCGAAGGTTGCCACGCGCAGCACGGCGTCGTGGCGCACACGTTCCGGAAGCTGCTCGAGCACATCGGCTGCCTTGTGGCGGTCCATGTGAACCAGCAGTGTGGCGATGATCTGGGGATGTTCATCGCGGATGAGTTCGACGACCTCGGTGGCTTCCAGCTGGTTCAGCCGGCCCAGGCCGCTGGACGAGTCGCTGGCCTCCAGAATGGTTTCGAGCAGGTCGGCCGCGCGGTCGTTGCCGAGCGCCTTGTTCAGCACAGTCCGCAGATAGCTGCCCGAGTCCAGGTGGAGCGCGGAGTACTGCTCGGTTTCGATGCGGAACTCTTCAAGCACCCGGCTGACCTCGTCGCGCTTGACCTGGGTCAGGCCTGCCATCGCCTCGCCCATGGCTTCCACCTGCGCCTGTGACAGGTGTTGCAGCACACTGCCTGCGCCTTCCTCACCCAGCGACATCAGCAGGATGGCGCTTTTGCGTGTGCCTTCATCCATCTTTTTTCTCCATCCAGTGCCTGATCAGCATGGCCACCATCCGCGGATCGCTGAGGGCGGATTCGCGCGCATATTTGATGTTTTCCAGATGACGCTGTTCCTCGGAATCGGGTGCCTGCGCGGCGTCTCCGGCGGCCGGGGCGACGTTGTCGCTGGCACTGGCCGCCGGAGCGGGCGGCACCGGTTGCAGGTACCGGCGCAGGACCGGCCTGAGCACGGCAAACCACACATACAGTGCAAGCAGCGCCATCAACAGGTATTTGCCGGCCGTCTTGGCAATGTCGATGTTGTCCGGCTGGCGCCACAGCGGCAGTTCGGGCGCGTCGCTGCTTTCAGCCGCGAAAGGGCTGTTGACCACGTTCAGTGTGTCGCCGCGTTCGCGGCTGTAGCCCATGGCTTCCTTGACCAGATTCTGGATCTGGTCGAGTTCGGCTGCCGACAATGCCTGCACCGTGCGTTTGCCCTGGGCACTCTGGCTGCCACGGTAATTGACGACCACCGCCACCGACAGCCGGCGGATGCCGCCTGCGCCCTGCTGGACATGGCGGATCGAGCGGTCTACCTCGTAGTTGGTGGTGACGTCCTTCCGTGCATTGCCGGAAGTTGTTGCCCGTGAAGATGCGCCAAGGCTGCTGATTTCCGTGCTCATCTTGAGCTGGCCAGGCGGCGTCTCGGGTTTTTTCTGCGCCGGCGCTTCGCTGACCAGAGGCGCCACCGGCGCGGTGGGGGGCTGGTTGGTCAGCGCGCCCGGAACCCCGCCCGGGCCGGCGCTGCCCTGCTGGCTGGATTCGCTTGATTGCTGGCTGCGGATGGCGGCACTGCCGGCATCCTGGTTGGGGCGGTACTTTTCATCGGTATTCTCGACCGTGGAAAAATCAATCTCGGCGGCCACCTGGGCGTGGACATTGCTGCTGCCGACGATGGGCTGGAGAATCGCCTCGATCCGCCGTATGTAGCTCTGCTCGATCTCCTGCGTGTATTTGAGCTGGCTGACGTCCAGTCCGCGGGTGCCGGCATTGGCCGCCGACAGCAGGTTGCCGGCCTGGTCGACCACGGTGATGCTTTTGGCCGACAGCTCGGGCACGCTGCTGGAGATCAGATGCACCACGGCGCTCACTTGTCCTTCATCGATGTTCCGGCCGCGGTGCAGGGTCAGGACCACGGATGCACTGGGTTTTTTCTGGTCGCGCACAAACAGCGATGGCTTGGGCAGTGCCAGATGCACCCGTGCCGATTCCACGGCAGAGATGGAATTGATGGAGCGTGCGAGTTCTCCCTCCAGCGCGCGCTGGTAGTTGACCTGCTCGGCAAACTGGCTGGTTCCAAACTTCTGGTTGTCCATCAGTTCGAACCCGACCGAGCCGCCCTTGGGCAGTCCCTGGGACGCCAGCCGCAGGCGTGCCTCGGGCACCTTGTTGGCCGCCACGAGCAGGGCGGCTCCGCCATCGGTGAACTTGTACGGGATGTTCATCTGCTGCAGCGAGGCAATGATGGCGCCGCCGTCGCGGTCCGACAGGTTGCTGTACAGCACGCCGTATTCGGGTGCCCGGTTCCATAACCACAGGGCGGCAACCAGGGCGATGGCGGCAGATGCCGCCACGACGGCGGGCATGCGCGGGTTGGCGCGCATTTGCTCGAACATGGTCCAGGCGCCGGAGACCGGGGTGGCCCCTGCTGTCCCGGCAGCCGTCGCCGGAGAATTCATGCGTTCATCCCCCAACCGCCGCGACCGGGCGGGGCAGGCTGGCCGCGGACCGGCCGAACGGGTTCATCCGGCACTGGTCGGGCGATGGAACTGGGTGGTCAGGGGACATGCGACGGAGTTCAGGGAAAGTGGGGGATGGGTCGGCCAGTGGTGACCGGGGAGTCCGGCTCTCGTGAATGATTGTCAGAGCGGCGGCACGCAAGCGATCCGGCGAACAGCCGGGATTTTTGGCATCTTTTGACGGGATGCGGCCAGGGAGCCGCTGCTACGCTTGGCAGCCTCAATGAAGACAGGACGCGTCTGCTGTCCTAGAAAGAAAACCATGTCGATATCGTCGATCGAATCCGTACTCCAGCAAATGCGGGCCATTTCCCAGGCCGGCCAGGCCGCGGAGCGCGGCAATGCCGTCTCTGCCGGTGAAGCGGGCGGAGGGTTTGCGGGCGAGCTGAAAAAATCGCTGGATCGCATCAGCGACTCGCAGCAGCAGGCCTCCGGCTTGGCCGAGGCGTTCGAGCTGGGCAAACCGGGGGTGGCACTCAATGACGTCATGGTCGACATGCAGAAGGCCAATATCGGCTTCCAGATGGGGCTGCAGGTGCGCAACCGCGTCGTGGCGGCTTACCAGGAGATCATGAACATGCCGGCCTGAGGCCGGTTGATGCGCGAAACGGCCTGTATTTCGAGGAAAGCAACAAATTTCTGCCTTCAGCCCTAAATGTTTTTCAAGCGCTCGCCGATAACCTGAATAACGGTGGCTTGCACAGTGTCCAGGCAAGCAAGGCCAGCGTGACGGCAAGAAGCCGGAGTACACAAACTTTGAAATTCAGGAGTTCCTCATGGGCCAAGTCATCAACACCAATTCGCTTTCCCTGCTCACGCAGAACAACCTCAACAAGTCGCAAGGTGCGCTGAACAGCGCGATCGAACGCCTGTCTTCCGGCATGCGCATCAACAGCGCAAAGGACGATGCTGCCGGCCAGGCCATCGCCAACCGCTTCACCGCCAACATCAAGGGCCTGACCCAGGCACAGCGCAACGCCAACGACGGCATCTCCCTGGCGCAGACCACCGAGGGCGCCCTGTCCGAAGTCAACAACAACCTGCAG
Source organism: Paenacidovorax caeni (assembly GCA_943370985.1). Taxonomy (GTDB): domain Bacteria; phylum Pseudomonadota; class Gammaproteobacteria; order Burkholderiales; family Burkholderiaceae_C; genus Polaromonas; species Polaromonas caeni_A. The sequence continues at coordinate 4,193 of CALRTF020000149.1, read as the reverse complement.
CGCATCCGCGAACTGTCGGTGCAATCGGCCAACGGCAGCAACTCCGCCGCAGACAAGGCCTCCATCCAGGCTGAAATCACCCAGCGCCTGTCCGAGATCAACCGGACTTCCGCCCAGACCGACTTCAACGGCGTCAAGGTGCTGGCCTCCGACAAGAACCTGTCGATCCAGGTCGGCGCCAACGACGGCGAGAGCATCTCGATCGGCCTCAAGCAGATCGACTCCAGCAAGCTGGGTCTGACCGGTTTCAGCGTGTCCGGCCTGTCGGCACCCATCACAAGCTTTTCTTCCACCACCTCGGGTGTGACGACCAAGGCGGCGGTGAACCTCTCCGCAGTGACGGTCACCAACATGTCCGCCGGCACGACCACGGCCGACCTGACGCTGCACGGTTATGGTGCCTACACGGCCGCCACCGAGACCTACGCCAACTACGCCATCTCCGACAAGGCCGGCAACTTGTACAAGGTCAGCAACGGCGCGACTGTCACTGCCGCCACCGGTGTCGTGACCGACTTCACCACGAGCACGGCCGCCGGCCTCGCCGTCCAGACCGCTGCCTACGATGCTGACGCAGCTGCCGGCCTGACCGCCACCGCCAACCCGCTGGCCGCCATTGACGCAGCGCTGAAAACGGTCGATGACCTGCGCGGCACGCTCGGCGCGGTGCAGAACCGGTTTGACTCGGTGATCTCCAACCTGGGCACCACCATCAACAACCTGACATCCTCGCGCTCGCGCATTGAAGACGCCGACTACGCGACCGAAGTGTCGAACATGAGCCGCGCTCAGATCCTGCAGCAGGCCGGTACCTCGGTGCTGGCGCAGGCCAACCAGACCACGCAAGGCGTGCTGTCCCTGCTGCGTTGATCGATCCGGGCGGCGGGCTTGCGGGCCCGCCGCCTTCCCCGCTTTCCATCCCCTTCCAGGCGGCGTGTCCGCCTGCGTTGTGCAGTCCCGCTTGAGGCCCAGGCGCGAGTGTCCAGCGATCCAACAGGAAAGAACAAGTCATGACGATTCCCATCAGCATCCTGTCGGGCGTGCGTTCCGAGGCGGTGTCAGCCAGGGCGCAGGTGCCTCAGTTGCAGGCGCCGCCCGAGCCCTTGTTCCAGGTTCACGTCGCCAGTGCGCCCCGTGCAGGCAAAACCCAGGGTGCAGTGCCCACCTGGGAAAGTGGTGTGCTCGACGAGGTCAACAAGAGCTTGACGCTGGCGGCCATCGGGGTGCAGCTTGAATTCGACAGGGAAACCCACGTGGTGATCGCCAGGGTGGTCGACGTTGCAACCGGTGAGTTGATACGACAGATGCCTTCTGAAGAGGTAATGCAATTGTCCAAAGCTCTGGGAAGATTGCATGACCTCCTGGTGCACCAGGCCATTTGCCGCAAGGCCCAGGCAACTGACAACACCCAGCCGCCGGCACCGGCGCGCTGGAGCAGCCCATGGAGGACAACGGCTGTATGCGCCCCGGAACTGGGCGCGTTCGCCTCGGTCAAGGTCTGAGCGAAACAAGGAAACCATCATGTCGTCGATTTCAAGCCTGGGCATCGGATCCAACCTCGATCTGAGCGGCCTTCTGGACCAGCTTGCCACCGCGGAAAGCCAGCCGCTCGTTGCCCTTCAAAAGCAGCAGGTGAGTTACACCGCAAAGCTGTCTGCTTATGGCACGCTGCAAAACGCGCTGGGCAGCCTCCAGGCTGCCGCAGGCAAGCTCGCCGAGGCAAGCCTGTACCAGGGCGTCAAGGTGGTGTCCAGTGCCACCGATGTGATGACCGCCAGCGCTTCCGCAAGCGGCATGTCCGGCAGTTATGCGGTGGAGGTCACCCGTCTGGCGCAGTCGCAGTCGCTGGCCACCGCCGGCGTGGCAGACGCCACGGCCGCTGTCGGCCTGGGAACGGTCACGATTGATTTCGGGTCCATATCCGGCGGAGCGCTCGATCCCGCAACGGGTCACTACAGCGGTTCCGCCTTCACGCCGGACGCTGGCCGTGCCGCGCAGACCATCGTGATTGACAGCAGCAACAACTCGCTCGAGGGTCTGCGCGATGCCATCAACGCGAACACCACGCTCGGAGTGACCGCCAGCATCATCAACGACGGCGGCGCTTCGCCTTACCGGCTGGTGCTCAATTCCGCGCAAACCGGGCAGGCTTCCAGCCTGCGCATTGCGGTCACCGGTGATGCCGGTCTGCAGGGATTTTTGTCGCACGATGCCTCGGCCGGCCAGAGCCTGCAGCAGACCGTCGCCGCAGTGGATGCGGCGCTGAAGGTCAACGGCGTGGCCGTCAGTTCAAGCTCCAACACCGTCAAGGAAGCCGTGCAGGGTGTCACCATGACCCTGGCGAAAGCAGGCGCCAGCACGCTGACCGTCAGCCGCGACACCGCCTCGGTCGAGAGTGCGGTCAATGCATTTGTCACGGCCTACAACGGCTTGCAGGCGACGGCCACCCAGCTGACCAAGTACGACCAGGACAAGAAGGTCGGCGCGGCACTGGTTGGCGATGCCACCCTGAGGGGCATCCAGAGCGGGATCCGCGCCGCACTGAACACCCCCCAGACCGGCCAGCTCAAGGTGTTGTCGCAGGTGGGTGTCACATTCCAGAAGGACGGAACACTTGCCTTTGACGCCACCAGGCTGAAAACGGCGCTTTCCAGCGACCGGGAGGCGGTGGTGGCGCTTTTCGCCGGCAGCGGCGATGGCACCGGTTATGGCACGCAGATGTCCACACTGGTCGGCAACTTTACCGGCAGCACCGGCGCAATCAGTCACGCCACGGCAGGCGTCAACGCCACGCTGAAATCCCTCGACACCCGCTATGCCGCCACCGAAGTCGGCGTGGAGGCCAAGGTCGCGCGTTATCGCAAACAGTTCACCCAGCTCGATCTCATGATGGCCAGGATGAATTCGACCACCAGCTATCTGACGGCGCAGTTCGACGCCATGAATGCCAGCAAATAACCAGGAAACGCCGTGTACACACCTCCCCATGCTTACAACACCGGTGCCAGCGCCTATGCGACGGTCGCCCGGGAAAGCGGCGCCATGAGTGCCTCTCCCCACCAGCTGATCATGATGCTTTTTGATGGCGCAAAAACAGCCATTTCCATGGCCCGGCATCACATGGCCAACAACGAAATCGGCGCCAAGGGTCAGGCCATTTCCAAGGCGATCAACATCGTCGACAACGGCCTGAAGGCCAGCCTGGACGCCGATGTCGGCGGCGCGGAGGGTGCCGAACTGGTCGCGAACCTGGCAGCGCTTTATGACTATGTCAGCCAGCGTTTGCTGTATGCCAACCTGCGCAACGACCCGGCGCTGCTCGACGAGGCCGACAGGCTTCTGGACAGCATCGGCTCCGCGTGGCGTGATATTGCGCCTCAGGCGAATTCCGCGCCGGCCGGCCTCGCGCCCGGCGGCTTTGCGGCGGGAGGCTGAGATGTGCTCCCAAAGTGAAGTCCTGCATTGTTACGAGCAAATCGCGCCGCTGACCGAACGCATGCTGATGCTGGCCTGTACCGGCCAATGGTCCGGCCTGCCTGCGCTGGAACAACAGTACGGCGAGACGGTGGAAAGGCTGATGCTGATCGAGCCGCTGGAATTGCTCAGTGATGCCCAGCTGGCGAGAAAGCGCCAGTTGCTGACGCGGATCAAGGCCAACCATGCGGGCATTCATGGCATGGTCATGCCCCAGTTGCAGCGGCTGGGCGCCGTGCTGAGGAGCCTGGAAGCGCAGCAGAGCCTCAATCTCGCCTACGGCCTGGCCGACGACGCCAGTTTATGAGCGGCATCACGTCCCTGGTGGATACCTTGCTGGCCACCCGGCTGGCGCAGCGCGTGGATCTGCTCCCGCTGAGGTCCCAGGTGAGCATCCCGGGACCGGAAGCCGTGGCCGGCGTTGAAGCAATCACCAATGATGTGCGCCTGCCCTCCCGTGCCGCGCTTGATCGCCGCCTGGACCTGGGGCTGTCCGGCGGCGGCGATGAGAGCGCCGCCGCGCCAACTGCCCGGCCTGAGCGGGAACTCACCCTGAGCAGCGTGGCCCGTGCCATCGGTGCCATCCTGGGGACGCCAGACAACAGCGGCAGCAAGCTGAAACTTCAGGGCACGCAACCGCTGTGGGCGTTTTCCCGGCCGCCGCCCGCCCACCTGATGGCCGCCAGCCTGGCCGATACCGTGGCCATTTCGGGCCTGTT
>CALRTF020000148.1:0-9836 GCA_943370985.1 Paenacidovorax caeni | reverse complement strand
ATGAAGGTTGTCCTCGCGGACGTGGAGGAGCTGCTCAAGGCCGCGACCGCCGCCACCGGCGAAACCGCCGCCGCCCTGCGCGAAAAAGCCGCCGGCAAACTCAGGCTGGCCACCGAAAAGCTGACCGGCCTGCAGGAAGCGGCGTTGCTCAAGGGCAAGGAGGCCGCCAAGGTCACCGACGAGTATGTGCATGCCAACCCCTGGAAAGCCGTCGGCGTCGCGGCAGCCGCGGGTTTCCTGATCGGCCTGCTGGTCAATCGCAAGTAGCCGGTCGCGGGCCCAGCCATGCATCCGGCTGACAGCGGCGCGCCGCCGCGCCTGCTCGCCTCGCTGCGCCAGCTCGCGCTGACGGCGCTGGCGATGGCCCATACGCGGCTGGCGCTGGCAGGTCTTGAACTCGAGGAAGAACTGCAGCGACTGTTCGGGCTGCTGCTCGGCCTGCTGGGGCTGCTGGTGTTTGGCCTGATGGGTGTGCTGATGCTGACCTTCACCGTGGTGCTGGCCGTTGACGCCGGCCAGCGGGTGGCGGTCATGGGCTGTTTTGCCGCCGTTTACCTGGGCCTGGCGGGATGGTTTGTGTGGCGTGTCCAGCGCATGCTGGCCACGCGGCCGGCTTTCCTGCAGGCGACCCTGGCCGAAATGGCGAGCGACCGCGAGGCCCTGCAGGCCGCATCGGCCCCGGCCCCGGCCACCGGAGGGGACCGCCATGAATGATGCTGCCGGCCAGCGGGTGCTGAGGAAACAGGCGCTGCTGTTGCGCTCGGCCACCGAACGCGCGGAACTGGTCGAGACCGTCAGCGCGGTGCGCCGGTCGGCGACACTGTTCGGCGAGGCGGCGCCGGGCCTGGCCATGGGCAAGGGACTGCCGCTGGCCCTGGGTTTGCTCAAGCGCGCACCGCTGCTCAGTCCCTTGCTGTCGCTGGCGCTGGCCGGCGCGCGCCGGCCGGCCATCCGTTACGGCGTCCTGGCGGCGGGCGGCGCCTGGCTCGCGTGGAAAGGCTGGCAGCGGCTGGCTGAGCATCGCGCGCAGGTCTCTGCCGACTCGCCGCCGGCGCCGGATGCTCCTGAATAGATAGCTGCTCATGCCCGTGGGACGGGGGCTGAGGGCCGGTTTTAGTCTCAAGCCGTGGGCCGGCCTCAGATCTCGAGGTTGTCGATCAGGCGGGTGCTGCCCAGCCTGGCTGCGCCCAGCACCACCAGCGGCGTGTTGGCCTCACCGTCATCCGGTGGCAGCAGGTCGCTGCGGCGGCGCACACTGAGGTAGTCGGGCTGCCAGCCGCGTGCCGCCAGCGCCTGCATGGCGTCCTGCTCCAGCACCTCGCGTCGCGCCAGGCCTTGCGCCTGCACCGCCTGGCCCAGCGCCTGCAGCGCGCGCGACAGGTACACCGCTTCGCTGCGCTCGGCCGCGCTCAGGTAGCCGTTGCGCGAGGACAGCGCCAGGCCGTCGGGCGCGCGCAGCGTCTCGCCCGGCACGATCCCTATCGGCAATGCGAACTGCTGCACCATGCGCCGCACAATCATCAGCTGCTGGTAGTCCTTCTTGCCGAACATCGCGAAGCCGGCCGGCTTGCCGGCGAACACGCTGGAAAACAGCTTCATCACCACGGTGCTGACACCGACAAAAAAGCCGGGCCGGAAGTGGCCCTCGAGGATGTCGGCGAGTTCGGCCGGCGGATGCACCTTGTAGGTCTGCGGCTCGGGGTAGAGGTCGGTCTCGCGCGGCGCAAACAGCAGATCGCAGCCGGCGGCACGCAGCCGGTCACAGTCGGCCTCCCAGGTTCGCGGGTAACTGTCGAAGTCCTCGTGCGGCGCGAACTGCAGGCGGTTCACAAAAATGCTGGCCACGGTCATGTCGCCCAGCGGCCTGGCCTGATTGACCAGCGCGATGTGGCCGTCGTGGAGGTTGCCCATGGTGGCCACAAAGGCAGGGCGCTGGCAAGGTGCCAGTGCGGCGCGCAGGTCGGTGATGCTGTGGACAATTTTCATGCGGTGCGAAGCTGGTGTTCAAAAGGGGCGACTATACAAGCGACAAGCGTGGGGGCCAGGTTTTTTCCGCCGGGCCGCCCCAAGGAAAAAATGCGCCCCCTCGGGGGGCAGAGAGCTACACGCAGTGAGCGAACGTGGGGGCCTTGTTTCTACCAGGCGTGAACGGCGTCGACCGGAAAACGGCCCTGCTTGACCGCCTGCACGTAGGCCTGCATCGCGCCCTGCACGCTGTGCGCTTCGGCCATGAAGTTGTGCACGAACTTCGGCATCTTGCCCAGGTTCATGCCCAGCATGTCGTGCAGCACCAGCACCTGGCCGGCGGTGCCGGCACCGGCGCCTATGCCGATGGTCGCGCAGTGTGTGAGTTCTTTGGTCAGCGCAGCGGACAGCGCCGCCGGCACCATCTCCAGCACCAGCATGGCCGCACCGGCGTCCTGCAGCGCATGGGCCTGGCTGCGCAGGGTGGCTGCGGCATCGTCGCCGCGCCCCTGCACGCGGTAGCCGCCCAGCGCGTGCACGGTCTGTGGCGTCAGGCCCAGATGTGCGCAGACCGGGATGCCGCGCTCGACCAGGAAATGCACGGTGTCCGTGGTCCAGCCGCCGCCTTCGAGCTTGACCATGTGGGCGCCGGCCTGCATCAGCACGCTGGCGCTGCGCAGCGCCTGTTCCCTGGATTCCTGGTAACTGCCGAAGGGCAGGTCGGCGATCAGCCAGGCGGTGGCCTGGGCGCGGCGCAGGCCGCGCGCAACACATTCGGTGTGGTGGCGCATCGCTTCCAGCGTCACCCCCACGGTGCTGCCCAGGCCCTGGCACACCATGCCCAGCGAGTCGCCGACCAGGATGCATTCCACGCCGGCCGCATCGGCCACCGCGGCGAAGGTCGCGTCATAAGCGGTCAGCATGGTGATTTTTTCGCCTTGCGCATGCATCTCGCGCAGGCGCGGCAGGCTCACGGGTTTGCGCGAGGCAGCCGGCGGCGCGGCGGGCAGGGTGCCGTAAGGACTGGCGGGTGCAGCTGTCATGAGAACTCCTTCAGGCGGCCAGCGTGGGACGCGGCAAAAGTGGTGACGGCGCGGGCGGCCCGCTTCGGCCGCGCTGCAAGGCCTGTTGCAAGGCTGCAATCGCCGCTTCCGGGGACGGTGCGGCGGTGATGGCGCTGATCATCGCGACACCGGCGGCGCCACAGGCTGCGGCCTGCTGCGTGCGCGCCACGTCCATGCCGGCGATACCGACCACCGGCAGCGGCAGCAGCTTGCACCAGTAGGCCAGGTTGGTATTGCCCTGGGGGATCCATGGCATGGCCTTGGCCTGGGTCGGGTGGATCGGTCCGCAGGCGATGTAACTCGGCTGCAGCGCCCAGGCGCGGCAGACTTCCCAATAGGCGTGGGTGCTGATGCCCAGACGCAGGCCGGCGCGCTGGATCGCGGCCAGGTCGGCGATGTGCAGGTCCTCCTGGCCCAGGTGCACGCCGTAAGCGCCTGCCTCGATGGCGAGTTGCCAGTGGTCGTTGATGAACAGCTGGGCCCCGGCCGCGGTGGCGGCGGTGATGCTGTCGCGGATCTGTTGCCGCACGAAGTCGCGGTGTTCAGTGCCTTCCGCATCCTTGATCCTGAGCTGCACCGTGGGCACACCGGCCGCGACCACGCGCGCCACCCAGGCCGCGCTGTCGACCACGGCGTACAGGCCCAGGTTCGCATCGCTGAGCGCCGCAAAACCGCGGACCCTCGTCGCCTGCGGCAGGCTGAAATCCGGCAGGTTGCTGATGCGCTGCGCAAAGTCGGGGCGTGATTGCAGCGAGCCCTTTGCGGCGTCCGGGCTCAAGGCATCGCTTCTGGCCATGGCGGCGATGATGATGGCTTCCATGGCGACAAAGCCGCTTGCCAGTGCTCGCGCTGCGGCCTCGGCGAACACCGCGTCCGTTCCGGGATCGGCGCGGTGTGAAGCGGGATGGCTCAGCCAGCCGCCGGCCTGCGGCGTGTCGGCATGGTCGCCGTCCTCGCCGGTGATCACGACGGACGTGCCGAGGGCGCTGCGCAAACGTGTTGCGGCCTGCCTCACGGCCCCGGGCTCGTCGAGTGCGGGAAGACCCAGCAGCGTGGCGGCTTCCTGGCGATTCAGGCAGAGCAGGGCCGGCGCCGGCGCCGCGCTGGCTTGCGCCAGGCCTTGCTGTATCTCCTTTGCGTGGGCAGCAAAGGTCCAGACCGTGTGTTTCATGGCGGCGCTCACAACACAAACGGCCGGCCAGTCACCGGCGTGGACGCGACCGCCATGTCCTGCTGGGCCATGATGCCGGCCTCGTACGCCAGGCGACCGGACTCGATGCCGAGCCTGAAGGCGCGCGCCATCTGCACCGGGTCGCGCGCATGGGCCACGGCCGAGTTCAGCAGCACCGCGTCGTAACCGAGCTCCATGGCCTGCACCGCATCGGCCGGCGAGCCGATGCCGGCATCGACGACCAGCGGCACGCCGGGCAGACGCGCGCGCAGCGTGCGCAGCGCGTAGGGGTTGATCAGGCCCTGGCCCGAGCCGATCGGTGCGCCCCAGGGCATCAGGATGCGGCAGCCGGCGTCGAGCAGGCGCTGGCAGCTGACCAGGTCGTCGGTGCAATAGGGGAACACTTCAAAACCATCGCGCACCAGCTCGGCCGCCGCCGTGACCAGTTCGAAGGGGTCGGGTTGCAGCGTGTGTTCATCGCCGACGACCTCGAGCTTGATCCAGTTCGTGCCGAACAGCTCGCGCGCCATCTGCGACAGCGTGACGGCTTCACGCGCGCTGCGGCAGCCGGCGGTGTTGGGCAGCAGGCGGGCGCCGCTGGCCCGGATCATCTTGTAAAAATCGTTTTGTGTGCCCGCGCCGCCGGCCGCCATCTGGCGCTTGAGGCCGACAGTCACCACTTCGGCGCCGGAGGCGGCAATCGCGTCCTGCAGGACCTGCGGTGAAGGGTAGCTGGCAGTGCCGAGGAAAAAGCGGCTGTTCAGTTCTGTATCCGCAATGTGAAACGTCATGGCGTGCTTAGCCTCCGGTGATGGCTTGAAAGGTGAAAACGGCGTCGCCGTCCGAAAGCAGGGTGTCGGCACGCGCATCGCGCGCCACAAACTCGCCGTTGACGGCGCTGGCAAACGATGCAGCGGGCTGGCCGCAGGCCGCCAGTGCATCGGCCAGCGTGCTGCCGGCCGGCAGCTCACGGGCTTCGCCGTTCAGGGTGATGGTGATGGCTGTCATGCGAGTTCCTTGATCGCCTGTTCAACCAGTGCCGGTGCAATCAGCCAGCCGTGGCGGAACAGGCCGTTGATGCGCACCAGGCCCGGGCCCTGGTCCACGCGTGGCAAATTGTCGGGCAGCGCCGGGCGCAGATTGGTTTCAGCGTGGACCACACGCGCTTCCGCGAGTTCCGGAATGATGCTGTGCGCTGCGGCCAGCAGCTCGACCGTGCTGCGCAGCGAGACCGGCGAGCGGTCCTCGCTTTCGATCTCGCTGGCGCCGACCACGATGTGGTCGCCTTCGCGCGGCACGATGTAAACGCGGTGGCGCGGATGCAGCAGCCGCAGCGGGCGCTGCAGCAGCACGCCGGGCGCATGCAGCCAGAAAATCTCGCCGCGCACGCCGCGCACTTCCGGCGTGAAAGCATCATGCGGCGTGTCTTCTGCGGGCGTGGGCCGGGCGCCGGTGCCACGCACGTCGAACACGCAGTCGAATTTTCTGAGGTCTTGCGCCAGGTGGATTTCACCGGCCTGCAGCCGGCGTACCGTGGCGCGCCAGTGAAAAGACGCGCCGGCGGCAGCGGCCGCATGGGCCAGGGCCGCCATCGCCTGCACGCTGTGGATCTGGCCTTCGTGCGGCAGCAGCCAGGCCTGGAGCGGGCTGTGGATGGCGGGTTCGAGCGCGCGCAGGGCAGCTGCATCAAGGGCCTGCGGCGCATGGCCGGCCGGCGCCTTGTGTTGCAGCAGGTCCACCACGCGGCGCGCTGCGCCTTCGTCGCCGCGGTGCGCCAGCAGCAGGCTGCCGCGCCGGTGCAATTCGACCGGCTGGCCCAGCGCCGCCACGATGGCCGGCCAGAGTTCCAGCGAACGCAGGCCCAGCGCAAAAACCTTGTCATCGGCCGACTCCAGCTCGGCCGTGGGGCTGAGCATGCCGGCCGCCGTCCAGCCGGCGGCATACACCGAGCCTGCGGCGGGTGCCGCGGGACCGGGTGCCGGGTCAAAAACCTCGACCGAATGGCCGCGCCTGGCCAGCTCGAAGGCCAGCAGCCGCCCGAGCAGGCCTGCGCCGGCGATGCCGATGTGCATGGGTTTGTTCACTGGCGGTGTCACCGGTGGGTGCGGGAGGAAACGGGTCGGCGGGGTGGCGCGGCGGTCATCGGGGCATCCTTCAGATGTGCATTGGCACAAGCTGCTCCGAAGATGTGGCCAGTACCCCGTGGCGGGAGTCCTGGTCGGCGACTGTCGCCCGCGGGGGGTGATCGTCAGCTCTTCTTACGTCGGTACGAACCGAGTCAAGTTCACGGGTTTGGGTTGGCCATCTCAGCAGCCCGACCACCATGGCCGGACTGCACCCCGGAGCAGTGGCCATTCTAATGCAGGGCCTTTGCAGCCGCGCAAGCCGGACTGCCCGCCACACGCCAACAGCGCGCAGGTTACTTCGCGCCGGCGGCAGGCACGGGCGGGGAAGAGGACGGTAGCGCGTGTGCGCCGACCTCGTAGGCGCCGAACACCTCCCGCATGCTGCGGGTCTCCGGCAGGATGTAGACCACGCCGCCGCTTCCCGCGAACGATGGACTGACGAGCTTGTCGTAGAAGGCGGCCGGCACGTTGATGCAGCCGTAGGACACCCGGTTGTCGGCCGGCGTGGCGCTTTCCAGCCGCTGCAAGCGCTGCTCCGACGGTTTGCCCCTGACCACGCGGTGCAGGGCCAGCGCCGTGTGGTAGTCGATCCACAGCAGTTCCTGGCCATGCCTGTCGCGGTCCAGCGAGGCCACAAAACGACCGGCGGGGGTGGTCCGCTCGGCCGGCAGGATGCTGGCGATCGGCCGCTCGCCAATGCCGGGTGTGGAGTCGTCGCCGCGCGCCAGACCAAGCAGCGCCGGCGCCGCGCCCTGCAGGCGTCCCGAGCGGTCGAACAGCATTACCCGGGCGTTGACCTTGTCGACGATCATGAAAGGCAGGTCCTGGTTGTCGCGCGAATCGAGCACCCAGCCGGCCAGCTGCGCCGCCGGCGCCGAAACCCGCTGCTGGACGGGATCGGCGCGCTGCGTTGTCTCGGCCGCACTGTCGCTTGCCCAGCCGGCGGCCAGGCTCAAGCCCAGTGCGAACCAGGTCCACGGCCGACTGCGGTGTGCAGCAAGAAACGGGCGGGCGGGCGGCGGAGCGGCGTGCATGGCAACAATCATCCTGGGGGTCGGATGAGTATGCAGCCCCCTGCAGCGGGTTCAAGTAGGACGCAGGCGCTTTCCGGGCGGCCGGCCAGGCTGCGCAGCCAAGGCCTGCCGGACGCGCGGCCTCAGGCGGGTGTGTAAGCCAGGCGCACGTAAATCGGCGCGTAGGCCTCGGCCTGGGTCACGTCGATCAGGCCTTCCTTGGACAGCTCGAGCAGGGCGATGAAGGTCACCACCAGCACCGGCATGCCGCGCGCCGGTTCGAACAGGTGCTCGAACTCGACAAACTTCTGGCCCTGCAGCTTGCGCAGCACGATGCTCATGTGTTCGCGCACCGACAGTTCCTCGCGGCTGATCACATGGTGCTGGACCAGTTTGGCGCGTTTGACGATGTCGCGCCAGGCTTCCTGCAGGTCCACCACGGTGACGTCGGGGAAGCGCGGCTGCAGCGCCTGCTCGACATAGACCTGGGCGCGCAGGAAGTCGCGGCCGTATTGCGGAATCTCATTGAGCTGGTGCGCGGCCAGCTTGATCTGCTCGTATTCGAGCAGGCGCCGAACCAGTTCGGCGCGCGGGTCTTCCGGCTCCTGGCCGTCGGCGACCTTTTTCGGCGGCAGCAGCATGCGCGACTTGATCTCGATCAGCATCGCCGCCATCAGCAGGTATTCGGCGGCCAGCTCGAGGTTGGTGCTGCGGATCTCGTCGACATACACCAGGTACTGGCGCGTCACCGCCGCCATCGGGATGTCGAGGATGTTGAAGTTCTGCTTGCGGATCAGGTAGAGCAGCAAGTCCAGCGGCCCTTCGAAGGCTTCGAGGAAGACCTGCAGCGCGTCCGGCGGGATGTACAGGTCCTGCGGCATGGCGAACAGCGGCTCGCCGTAGAGCCTGGCCAGCGCCACCTGGTCGATCACGCCCGGCATGCCGGGCAGGGCCAGCAGGCTTTCGGGCTGGCCCGGCTCGGACGGGGAGGGTGGCAATTCAGTGATGCTGGACATGGCGGTGTCGGCGCGGGCCGTCAGTTGCTATCAAAAAAATAGCTATCGGCTCCCGTCCAGCAGGGGCTGGAGGCCTGTTTGACCATCAACTCGGCCTATTGGCTGTTCGGGTGGCCGCTGGTGCCGTAGACGTAGGGCTGCTGCGGTACGGCGGCGTCCTGGTAGTCGGCCTGCTCGGACAGGTCCAGCTTCTTGTCCCACCAGATGGCGCGGCCCTGGCGCTGCTCGGCTTCCAGGGTGGGCTTTTTCGCCTTGAGTTCTTCGATGAAGCTGGTGACTTCCGAGGTGTAGTGCGGCCGGGCGAAGATGGACATGGGATTAAACTGCCTGAAGCTGAAGTTGGCTGATTTTACCGGGGACCGCCATGCACCTGCCTTTTTTCGCTTTCCGGGGGATAGCGGCACCGGCATCCCTGGGTTTGACAAGGGGCCTGCTGCTCATGGGACTGTTGTCTGCCGTGCTGGGCCTGCTGGGCTGCGATCCCCAGCGCATCGCGGAACTCGAGGAGGGCGTGGCCACCGAGGCCGACGTGCGCGCGAAGTTCGGCGAGCCTGAAAACATCTGGACTGCCGCCGACCTGGCCGGCAACCCGTTTCCCGGCGCGGCGGCCCAGCCCGGCGCCCGCACCTTCGAATACAACCGCCAGCCCCAGGGCCAGGTCAACTACATGATCACGATTGGCGCCGATGGCAGGATGAGCGCCCTGCGCCAGGTCTTGACGGCGCAGAACTTCGCGCTGGTGCTGCCCGGCATGACCATGGAACAGGTCCGCAAGATGCTCGGCAAGCCGATGAAAATCACGCCGATGGCGCTGCAGCGCGAGACGCATTACGAGTGGCGTTACAGCGACGGGCCGAACACGCCGCGGATTTTCCGGGTCGAGTTCGACCGCGACATGAAGGTGCTGCGGACCGGCTCGGTGCCCGACGAAAGCCAGCCCGGCGTCACCGGCAACGTCACCTGAATTTTCTGAAAACAAGAGGCAGATCGGCCTCCAGCCACCGTCTGGCTTGCGTACGAAGCTATCGAATCAATAGCGCTTCAGGCTTCCTCGATTTTGGCCAGGAAGCCCGAGCGCTCCATCACGCGGCGCGGTTGCGCGTTCAGGCCGGAAATCACCAACCGGCCTTCGCGCAGCACGATGGCCTTGTGCAGCTGCCCCAGCACATCCAGACCCGAGGCGTCGAGCGACTGCAGCGACTGCGCGTCCAGCCGCACCAGCAGGCCGCGCGGCGCCGACTCGACCGCCGACAGGATGGGGTCGATCTTGGCCACCGCGCCGAAAAACAGCGAGCCGTAGAGCTGGAAGTGAATCGATTCGTCGCTGCGCGCGGTCTCCACCACCTGGAACAGGCTGCTCATGCGCCGCACAAACAGCACGCAGGCCAGCAGCAGCCCGACCTGCAGCGCCACCGTGAGGTCGAACACCACCGTCAGGAAAAAGGTGCCCAGCATCAGCAGCCGGTAGTGGGCGCTGTGCT
>CALRTF020000147.1:0-9932 GCA_943370985.1 Paenacidovorax caeni | reverse complement strand
GAGGAGCGCAGGGCCAGACGGATCAGGACGGGCGATTGTCTGAGCGAAGCGAGTTCGAGCCCGGCCCCGGCTGGACCGAGCACCGCAGGTTGCCCGTAGCGAAGCGGAGGGACGCAGACAGCAGGGTCGCCTTTTTCTTTGCTTACTTTCTTTTTGGCGACGCAAAAAGAAAGTAAGTTGCCGCCGGGCAACCCCCGGCTTGTTGGCACACCACCGCGCTAGAGCTAGCCAACCTGGATCCCGGATCAACTCCGGGATGACAAGCAGCAAAAGGGCATCCCGCCTAAAATGGGTCAGTGATCTCCAAAAACATCCTGAACGCCGACCTGCATTGCCACTCCGTGGTATCCGACGGCACCATGACACCGGAAGCGCTGGCCGAACGCGCCAAAACCAACGGTGTCGAACTCTGGGCCCTGACCGACCATGACGAAATCGGCGGCCAGCACCGCGCCGCCGCTGCCGCCAAGGCCCACGGACTGAACTACCTGACCGGCACCGAAATCTCGGTCACCTTCGCCAACGAAACCGTGCACATTGTCGGCCTCGGTTTTGATCCCGACGACGCGGCCATGAAACAGGGCCTGTACCAGACCCGCGGCGGCCGCAGCGAGCGGGCCATGGAGATGTCGGAGGGGCTGGCCAAAGTCGGCATCAAGGGCGCTTACGAAGGCGCGCTGAAGTTTGTCGGCAACCCCGAGCTGATCTCACGCACCCACTTCGCCCGCTTCCTGGTCGAGTCGGGCGTCTGCAAGGAAACCTCGGAAGTCTTTCGCAAGTACCTGACCGAAGGCAAGCCGGGTTATGTGCCGCACCGCTGGGCCAGCCTGCGCGATGCGGTGCAGTGGATCACCAGCGCCAGTGGCGTGGCGGTGATTGCGCACCCGGGCCGCTACAAGTTCACGCCGAACGAGGAGTACGCGCTGTTCACCGAGTTCAAGTCGCACGGCGGCCAGGGCGTCGAGGTGGTGACCGGCAGCCACACCCCGCAGGAATATGTGAAATACGCCGAAACCGCCAGGGAGTTCGGCCTGGCTGCCTCCCGCGGCAGCGATTTCCACAGCCCCGATGAAAGCCACACCGACCTGGGCACCCTGCCCTACCTGCCGGGCGAGCTGACGCCGGTCTGGACGCTGCTGGAAGACCGCATCCAGTGAGCCGCTCACCGTCGGCCCTGGCGGGCATCGCGCTGGTGCTGGCGGCCGTCGCCTGTTTTGCGACGCTGGACACCACCACCAAGTTTGTCAGTGCCAGCGTGCCGCTGCTGATGGCGCTGTGGTTCCGTTACTTCTTCCAGGCCATCGCCACCACCGCGGTGGTGCTGCCTTTGCGCGGGCTGGGCGTGCTGCGCACCGCACACCCGAAGTTCCAGTGCCTGCGCGGCGTGTTGCTGCTGAGCAGCAGCCTGTTCGCTTTCCTGAGCCTCAAATACATGCCGGTGGCCGAGTTCACCGCCATCGGCGCCATCGTGCCGCTGCTGATCACGCTGCTGGCCGCCACCGCGCTGGGCGAAAAAGTCTCGGCGCTGCGCTGGTCGCTGGTGCTGGGCGGTTTTGCCGGCACGCTGATCATCATCCGTCCCGGCGGGGAAGACTTCAGCTGGACCCTGCTGCTGCCGCTGGGCATGGTGGCGACCAACACCGGCTTCCAGGTACTCACCAGCAAGCTGGCCAAAACCGAAGACCCGATCACCATGCACCTGTACACCGGCTGGGTCGGCACACTGCTGGCTTCGCTGGCCCTGCCTTTTGTCTGGATCGCCCTGCCTTCCTGGTCGCTGTGGGGCTGGCTGGTGCTGATGGGGGTGGCCGCCACCATCGGGCATTTCATGCTGATCCTGGGTTATATGCGGGCGCCGGCCGCCACCCTGACGCCTTACCTCTATGCCCAGATTGCCTTTGCGATGGTCGGCGGCTGGATTGTTTTTTCGCATGTGCCGGACGGCTGGTCCATGCTGGGCATGCTGACGATCGCCGTCTGCGGCGCTGCGGGCGCCTGGCTGACGGCGCGCGAAAGCCGCGCGCTCAAGGAATTCAGCGTACAGCCCGCCGAGTCCTGAACACCCCCCACCGCCATGGCCCAGTTTTTCGACATCCATCCCGACAACCCGCAAGTGCGCCTGCTCAGGCAGGCTGCGGCGCTGCTGGCCCGCGGCGCCATTGTCGCCGTGCCCACCGACTCCAGCTACGCGCTGGTCTGCCACCTCGACGACAAGATCGCCGCCGACAAGCTGCGCAGCATCCGCGGCGTGGATGACAAGCACCACCTGACGCTGCTGTGCCGCGACCTCAGCGAGCTGGCCAACTACGCGCGTGTCGACAACCGGCAGTTCCGCCTGGTCAAGGCCGCCACACCCGGACCCTACACCTTCATCCTCGAGGCCAGCAAGGAAGTGCCGCGGCGCCTGAGCCACCCTTCGCGCAAGACCATCGGCCTGCGCGTGCCCGACCACAAGACCCTGCAGTGCCTGCTCGAGATCCACGGGGCGCCGCTGCTGGCGACCACGCTGATCCCGCGCGGCCAGACCGAGCCGCTCAACGATGCGCAGGACATCCGCGACCAGCTCGAGCATGAACTGGCCGCCGTGATCGACGCCGGCGCCTGTCCGCTGGAGCCAACGACGGTGATCGACCTGACCGGCATGGGCGACGGTGGTGAGCCGGTGGTGGTGCGGCAGGGGCGCGGTGACCTGGCCGCCCTGGGCCTCTAGCCTGCCGCCCGCCATGGCGCGGTCTGAGACAATCAGCGGATGGACTTTGCCAAGCTGATTCAAACCGTCGCCATCTATGCGCTTCCCGTGCTGTTTGCCATCACCGTGCACGAGGCGGCGCACGGTTACGTGGCGCGCTACTTTGGTGACAACACCGCCTGGGCGCTGGGCCGCGTGACCCTCAATCCGGTCAAACACATCGACCCGCTGGGCACCATCGCGATGCCGCTGCTGCTGTACCTCGCGACCTCGGGCGCCTTTTTGTTCGGATATGCCAAGCCGGTGCCGGTGCAGTTCGGCAATTTGCGCAACCCCAAACGCGACATGATCTGGGTGGCGCTGGCCGGGCCCGGCGCCAACCTGATCCAGGCCGTGTTCTGGGGCATCGCTTTTTACCTGCTGCAGGGCGCTGCGGTGACCGAGCCGTTTTTCATCAAGATGTGCCAGGCCGGCATCCTGGTCAACATCGTGATGATGGTCTTCAACCTGTTTCCCCTGCCGCCGCTCGATGGCGGCCGCGTGCTGGTGGGCCTGCTGCCCTGGCGTCAGGCCGAGCTGGTGTCGCGCATCGAACCCTGGGGCTTTTTTGTGGTGATGGCGCTGGTGATTGCCGGTGTGCTGACCGACTGGTGGATGCGCCCGCTGATGACCCTGTCCTACGCCCTTCTTGAAATTGTGTTGATGCCGCTGGCCATGCTGGTGCGATGATGATCATGACAAACAAACAAAATCCCGCGCCACAGCGCTTCCTCACCGGCATCACCACCACCGGCACGCCGCACCTGGGCAACTATGTGGGCTCGATCCGTCCCTCGGTGGCCGCAAGCACCGGCCCAGGGGCCGAAAGTTTTTACTTCCTGGCCGACTACCACGCGCTGATCAAGTGTGATGAGCCGGCCCGCATCCAGCAGTCCACGCTGGAAATCGCGGCGAGCTGGCTGGCAGCCGGGCTGGACCCGGAGCGCGTGACCTTTTACCGGCAGTCGGACATTCCCGAGATTCCCGAACTGACCTGGCTGCTGACCTGCGTGACCGCCAAAGGCGTGCTCAACCGCGCGCATGCCTACAAGGCCTCGGTCGACAAGAACAGTGCCGCCGGCAACGACCCGGATGCCGATGTCAGCGCCGGCCTCTTCATGTACCCGGTGCTGATGGGCGCGGACATCCTGATGTTCAAGGCGCACCAGGTGCCGGTCGGCCGCGACCAGATCCAGCACATCGAGATGGCGCGCGACATGGCGCAGCGCTTCAACCACCTCTACGGCGAACACTTTGTGCTGCCGCAGGCGCTGATCGAGGAGTCGGTCGCCCTGCTGCCCGGCCTGGACGGCCGCAAGATGAGCAAGAGCTACGACAACACCATCCCGCTGTTCACCCCGCGCGACCCGCTCAGGAAACTGATTGCCGGCATCGTCACCGACTCGCGCGCACCCGGCGAGCCCAAGGACACCGAAGGCTCGGCCCTGTTCCAGATTTACCAGGCTTTTGCGAGCGAGCCGGAGACGGCCGCGCTGCGCCAGGCGTTCGCCGATGGCATCGCCTGGGGCGACGCGAAACAGGCGCTGTTCGAGCGCATCGATCGCGAAGTGGCGCCCATGCGCGCGCGCTACCAGGACCTGATGCAGGACCCCGCAAAAATCGAGGCCGTCCTGCTGGCCGGCGCGGCGAAGGCACGCCGGCTGGCCACGCCGTTCATGCGCGAGTTGCGCCAGGCCGTCGGCCTGCGGCCGCTGGTGGCCGCGGCTGCACCTGCGGCCGCAGCAAAAACCGCCAAATCCGGCGGGCCTGTTTTCAAGCAATACCGCGAAACCGACGGCAGATTTCATTTCAAGCTGCTGGATGCCCAGGGTGGGCTGTTGCTTCAAAGCGACGGCTTTGATTCACCCCGGGAGGCCGGCAAGGCCATCGCCCAATTGCAGGCCGAAGGGGACGCCGCACTGGCCGCATTACGTCCAAAGCTCCAGTCCGTGCCGGGTGTGAGCGATGAAGCAATCGCTGCAGCATTACAACTTTTGCGCAACAAGCCGGAGTGACTGGCGACGAGCGAATTCTTAAGTACTACACCGTTTTTTGACGCAACTGAAATGTGGATTAATCCCGAACTTAATGTTTATAGTTCGTGCAACAACTTGACAACTAACGAGTATGCTTACTTTTCCCGGCACAAATCACAATCACTCACAAATCACGGCTGCCCCCATGCGCATCTTTGTCATTGATGACCACCCCCTCATGCGCGAAGCCGTGGTGATGCTGATTCGCCGCCTGCACACCAAGGCCAGCATCATCGAAATCGACCGCCTCGCCGGCATCGGGCCGGCCGTCGAACAACACGGCATCCCCGACGTGGTGTGTCTGGACCTCAAGCTGCCTGACACCCATGGTGTGTCCGGTGTGCGCGAGTTGCGCCACCAGTTCCCCGAGGTTCCCATCCTGGTGTTGTCGGCCGCGCCGGCGCAGGATTACCAGGAGCTGTCGCTGGAAGCCGGCGCCGACATCTACATTGAAAAATCGGCCGGTGCGACAGAAATCTCCAAGGTCCTCAAGACCTTTCTCGACGACGGCGCCGACGCCGAAGGCGGCACGGAACCCGAGAAACTGTCCAAGCGGCAGAAGCAGTTGCTGGTCATGCTGGACAAGGGCCTGAGCAACCGCGACATCGCGGCCGAACTGCAGATCAGCGAACACACGGTCAAGGTGCATTTGTGGCGCCTGTTCCGCAGGCTCAACGTCAAGAGCCGTTCGCAGGCCAGCCACCTGGCACGCACCCAGGGCCTGCTCTAGGCCGAACGCGGGGAAGTGGCGGGCGCCGTGTCCGCAAAACTCACACCGCCGCCTCCCAGCGGATCGAGGTAAAGCCTGAACACCGTGCCCCGCCCGGGGCGCGAACGCATGGTCAGGCGGTGGTTGAGGGTCTCGCACAGCCGCGAGACGATGGACAGTCCCAGGCCAAAGCCCTCCTCGGTGCCGTTGTGGGCGGCCACGCGGTAAAACTCCTGGAAGATCGCCTGCTGGTGCTCCGGCGCCACACCGACCCCGGTGTCCCAGATTTCGATACGCGGGCCGTCGGCGCCGTCGCGCACGGCCAGCAACACGCCCCCCTTGACCGTGTGCCGCACCGCATTGGACAGCAGGTTGCCCAGCAGGCGCTTGAGCAGCATCGGGTCCGACTGCGCTACCGCCGGCAGGACGCGGGTGCGCAGCGTCAGGCCTTTTTCACGGGCCAGCGGCGAATACTGCAGCTCCAGTTCGCAGACCAGGGCTGCCAGGTCCACCGGCTGCGATGTCGGCTCGACGGCGCCGGAGTCCAGCTTGGCGAGGTCAAACAGCGAGTTGAACAAGTCGTTGACCGCCTGCGTGGACTGCACAATTTTCGGGGTGATCTGCGCCACCATTTCCGGTTCGGCCCGCAACCAGTCGGCGTACAGGCCCAGCGCGTGCACCGGCTGGCGCAAATCATGCGCGGCGCTGGCGATAAAACGGTCCTTGGTCTGCACCGCCTCCAGCGCCACGCGTGTTTTCTCGGTCAGAGAGGCAATCAGCATGGCATTGGCGTACTGAAGCTCCAGCGTCTTGCGCTGCCCGCGATGAAAGCGCTTGCCGGCCGAGCGGATCGCGGCCCAGTAGATCAGCACCAGAAGCACCAGGCTGTAGGTCTGCACCGTGCCCATGAAGGGCCGCTCCAGGCCCACGCTGTAGATGACTGCGGCAATCGTGCTGTAGGCCAGCCCGTTGATGTAGCCGAGAAAGCAGCGCTGTGACGCGGAAAAGGCGCCGACGGCAAAGCCGGCCATGCCCGCCAGTATCAGCAGGCCGATGAACTGGTCATAAATCGGCGCCTTGCGGAAATGCAGCAACATGGACGTGCCCCATATCGCGGCACTCACGGTCCAGGTCCAGCTGTAGCGCGACATGAACTCGCGCAGCCGCGCCGCGCTGGCGCCGGCGTAATCGCGGTAATAAATGTCGATCACCCGGTAACGCGCCAGGGTCATCAGCACAGCCGCCATCGCCCAGAACAACAGGGCCCAGTTGTCGACGTCGTTGTAGAGGATGGCGACCAGCACCGGGATCACCATGCTGGCCGAATGCAGCGCGGGCCGGCCATTGCGCATGAAGCTGCGGGTCAGCCTGACCTCGACCCAGTCGTCCCTCGCCACGATGTCCGGCCCGACATGCGGGCCGGTACTGGAATGCGGGAGGACAGCGGTATTCATGGCTGGAGTTTAGCGTTCACGCCGGCAATGACAACGCTGTGCCCGTGCGGATACCGCGCACCCGGGCCATGCGCATGGTCCGCGGCAGCAGCGACCGGCCGCCGCGCGGCCTCACGCGGCAGCGGAAGCGACGCCTGAGGGGACGACCGCGAACCACCGGCGTCACTTCAGATCGACACTGGCAGTGCTGCACATCGCAGCGTCCCGATTTCCCGGAATACTTCGCTGGCGAGATGACGAACCGGCCCTAGCTGCGTCTCATGCGCCGCAGATGCTGATCGAGCGCGAGACGCACCTGGTCTGCGCTTTCCCTTGTCCAGTGACGAAACCCCTGGCCGGATTTCATGCCCACATGCCCCTCGGCGATAAGCCTGTCCAGCAAGGGCGAGGGTTCACTGTTTGTCCTGAGTGCGGGGAACATGGTGCGGTGCACTTCGCGTGTCAGTTCCAGGCCAACGAGATCGGCGTTTTCCATGGGTCCCAACACGGGGCTGCGCAGCCCGAAGCTGTGCTTGACCACCGTATCAATCGCAACGGCATCGCATATGCCGTCTTCCACCAGGCCTATCGCTTCCCGCCACAACGCATGCTGCAGGCGGTTGCCAATGAACCCGGTGACGTCGCGCAAGACTTTCACCGGACACTTCCCCAGCGCCTCGATCAGTGCGTAGGTCTGCTCAAAAACTTCTTCCCGGGTGAATTCGGTGCGCACCACTTCCACCAGCGGAACCAGATGTGGCGGGTTCCACCAATGCGTCCCCACCAGCCGGCCTCGCGCGTGCGGGTTCAGCGCAGCGCCGATGTCGGTGATGGGAATCGCTGACGTGTTGCTGGCCAGGATGGCGTGTGTTGGTGCGGCCCGCGCGATGTCCCGGAACAGCTGGCGCTTGAGCTCCAGCCGCTCCGGGGCCGCTTCGATGACCATGTCCGCGTGCGCCACAGCAGTGGCGAGGTGCACCTCGGTGGACATGTTGCACAACACGCGTTCCGGATCAGCCCCTTCGTCGACCAGGTGCTGGCGCACGCTTTCCAGTGCGGCAGACAAGCTGTCCGGGCTGGGGTCGGTGAGCACAACCGCATGCCCGGCGCGGGCAAACACCTGCGCTATGCCATGGCCCATCAGTCCCGCACCAACGACCGCCACAGTGATTGCCTTGTCCACGCCTCGCTTCTCCCAACTGTGTCATGCCTCGCCATCCCGACGGCGTTTCTCCGACGCTGACGGCACGCCGGCTGCCCGTCTACAGGTCGTTCACGTACATCCGGTTCCAGGTGGGGCTGACAACCAGCTGGTTGATGCAGACGCCAGATGGCAGCTCCGCGATGAAGCGGATGGTTCGCCCCAGGTCCTCAGGGCGAAGCATGCGCTCGCGCTCCTCGGCGCTGGGCGGCGACGGTCGCGTGTCCAGGATCGGTGTGGACACCTCGGCCGGGCACAGGCTGCAGGCGCGAATGCCGTGCACGCCGTCTTCCATGTTGATGGTCTCGGTCATGGCGACCACGGCATGTTTGCTGCCGTTGTAAGCCGGCCCGGTGAGCCTGGGATGATGGACGCCGGCCCAGGACGACACGTTGATGACCAGGCCGCTGCGACGCGCGCGCATCGCCGGCAACACTTCATGCGTGGTGTAGAAGATGCTGTCCAGATTGGTGCCCACCACCTGACGCCAGCCCGCAGCGGACTGATCGCGCCAGAACCGGGCCGGCGTGTTGGTGCCCGCGCTATTGAGCAGGATATCCAGGCGCCCTGCATGGCGCGCCAGGATGCGCGCCGCAACGCAAGCCACGGCTGAGGCATCCGTCACGTCCAGCGCCTCCACCTCGGCCGCCCCGCCCTGCGCACGTATGGCATCGGCCGCCGCCCCCAGGATGGCGGTCCGACGGCCGGACAGCACAACCGTTGCACCGGCAGCAGCCAAAGCCTGCGCCCCCGCCAGGCCGATGCCAGATCCGGCTCCGGTGATCCAGGCCACCTGGCCTTGCAGGGTACCGTTCATGCGGCAAGCTCCTGGGCCGGCGCGCCCTTTCGCAGTTCGTGGGCGTACTGCTCCCAGCCCATCGCCGGCACGCATTCGCCTCGCCGGTCCTGTACTTCGGCCAGGCGCGCGCAGAGTTGCGCCCCGACGTCGGCGCCGTCGGCAATGTGTATGCCGTCGGTCATGGTGATGTGCGCCGCCTCAAAGCTGCCGGCGCCAGCCAGAAGGATCATGCGCGTCGGGGCGTCCTCGACAACCAGCGGTATCAGCGCCGGGCTCACCTGCTGCGGGGCCAGCCTGGCCAGCGCCTCGGGCGGCAGCACACCGTGGGTCATGCCGGTGGCGGCGGTTGGCGCCAGGCAATTGACCCGCACATTGCGCTTGCTGCCTTCCAGCGCGAGCGTCTGCATGAAGCCGACCAGGGCCATCTTGGCGGCGCCGTAGTTGGCCTGCCCGAAGTTGCCGTACAGGCCCGAGGACGAGGTGGTCATCACGATGCGGCCATACTGCTGCGTCTGCATCTGTTCCCACACCGCCTTGGTGGCGTTGACCGCCCCCATCACGTGCACGTCCAGCACGTGGCGGAAGTCGTCCAGCGCCATCCTGGCAAAGCTCTTGTCACGCAGAACGCCGGCGTTGTTGATGAGGATATCGATCCGCCCCCAGGCCGCCATGGCTTCCGTGGCCATCTGCCGCATGTCGTCGGCGCGGGTGACGTCTCCCAGATGCACAAGCGCCTCGCCGCCCGTGGCCCTGATTTCAGCGACGACGCCGCGTGCCGCTGCGCCAAGACCGGGCCCGGAAATGTCATTGACGATCACGCGTGCCCCGTGGCGCGCCAGCTCCAGCGCATGGGCGCGGCCCAGGCCGCCGCCGGCGCCGGTGATGATGGCAACCCGGTCTTGCAGAAGTTTTTTCATGGTGTGTTCTTGAAGTTCAGAAATTCACGGCCTTGGCGCCCTTGAGAGCCAGCATGGCGCGGGCCTCGGCGGGCGTTGCCACTTCGAGCGACAGCTCGTCGAGGATGCG
>CALRTF020000146.1:0-9934 GCA_943370985.1 Paenacidovorax caeni | reverse complement strand
CCGGACCCCGACACGCCGGAGAACACCACCAGCGCGTCGCGCGGGATGTCGAGGTCCACATTTTTGAGATTGTGTTCACGCGCGCCGCGCACCTGCACAAAGCGGCTGCGTTCCGGGATGGCCGCGGCGGCGGGCGCGCGGGGCCGGGGGGATGGGGGCATCAGGGATTCTTTCAGGGTCGGCCGGGTGGTCGCGGTCCACCACGGCGTTGGTTCAGCAGCAGGGACAGCAGCACCAGGCCGCCAGAGACCGCGCCGTAGAGCGCGGCACGCTGGACCAGGCTGGGCGCCGGCGACGCCCGGCGTACGGGCCGGGCGGTTTCAGGGGCGGCCGCAAGCGCCTTGCCGGCCGATTCGGTGCGGCGCGGTGCAGCGACCGCCGGCGCGAGCACGCTGCCCTCGTCGGGAGCCCGCGCCGCAGCTTCGGCAACTGCAGCCGTTTTGGAATTGGCCTGGCCGCGCAGCGAGCCGTGTTCGTGGGCAAACACCCAGGTGAATTCCGCGCCCAGCAGGAAAATCTGCGCCGAGTAATAGACCCAGACCAGCAGCACCACCAGCGAACCGGCCGCCGCAAATGAGGAGGTCACGCTGCTTTTGCCGATATAAAGGCCGATCAGCGCCTTGCCGATTTCGAACAAGACCGCGGTGACGGCGGCGCCCACCCAGACGTCGCGCCAGCTGACCGTTGCCTGCGGCATCAGCTTGAAAATCATCGCAAACAGAAGGCTGGAAATACCCAGTGAGATCGCGGTGTTGACGACCTGCAGCAGCACTTCCCAGCCGGGGAACAGGCCGTTGGCCCAGCCGCCGAAAGCCGCGACGCCGGCGCTGAAGACCAGCGACACCGACAGCAAAAAGCCCAGCCCGAGGATAAAGCCGAGCGAGAGCAGCCGCGCGCGCAGGGTCGCCCAGAGGCCTGAGGCCTTTTGCGAGGGCGGCACGTCCCAGACCCGGTCCAGCGCACTCTGCAGTTCTGCAAACACCGTGGTGGCGCCGACCAGCAGCACCCCCACACTGATCAGGGTGGCAATCACACCCTTGGCGGGTTTGTTGGCGCTTTCAATCAGGGCCTGCACGCCCACCGCGCCGTCCTGGCCGATCAGGCCGGTCAGCTGGGCCACGATTTCGCCCTGGACAGCGTCGCGGCCCCAGACCAGGCCAGCCACGGCAATCACGATGATCAGCAGCGGCGCGATCGAAAACACGGTGTAGTAGGAAATCGCAGCGCCCATGCTGGGCGCGTAGTCGTCGATCCAGGCCGTGACGGATTGCCTGGCAAGGCGGTAAAAAAGCTTGAATTGCACGCGGAGGTCCTGAAAGCGCCGGCAGTGGCGGGCCAATGGCCAGAGTGTTTCAGGGCGGCGGCCGGGGCGCCGTCGGTCCCGGCTGTATCTGTTTGTAGGCGCGCTGCGACGGGCCGATACTGCCCCCGGCATCACCGGCCTCTGGTGAAAGCCATGTCCGGAAGCAAAAATGCCTGCCAGCCCTTGTGCGGCAAGCGCCAGGTGCTATAAAAAAAAGAGTGACCGGTGTCGCCACGATCCGGTCCGGGGCCCGCCGCTGCTGGTAAAATGACCGTCCAGGTGCTTGATTTGCGCGCCGGGACCCCCAGCTTTGATGCATGACCACCACCCACACCCCTTCTCCCAGCACCAGCCTGACCGTGACCCACGTGCTCGCCGAACTGCTCGAGCGGCTGGAGCACAGCCAGGAGCCGGTCGGGCCGGAGCAATACCTGTCGGTCGTGAACCACCTGGTCGAGGCGTTTGACAGCGTCCCGCCGGGCGCCGAACTGGGGGCTTTGCTCGATACCCACCCGGCTGCGGCCGAGTTGTACGAAAATATGAACTACCAGTACGCGGGCTTGTGCCGCTCCCCGCTGGAAACATCCCTCAGCGCCGAGCAGCAAGCCAGGCAAGTCATCGAGCGCGCCATGCGCTCATCCAACAAAGGAACCCCCTATGGCCAGAGCTGATGCCAAAACCACTGTCCTCGCCGACGGGCTGCGCTACAAATCCAAGGTGTCGGGTTCGCCCTTTGTGGCGTCCGCTTCTTTCGGTGCGGCCACCATGTCGTGTTTCATGTGCGGCAAACACCGCCCGCGTTCGCAAATGGGCACCCGCAAGGTGCTCGGCAAGTCGCACGCCGTCTGCGCGCCTTCCTGCAAGGCGCTGGACGAAGCCACCAACAGCTGACGCGCTGCTGAAAAGCACTCCGGGCGCGCGCGATGGCTGATTCCCTGCACATTGTCTGCCCGCACTGCCACACCACCAACCGGGTGCGGCAGGACGACTTGGGCAAGGCGCCAGACTGCGGCAACTGCCACAAGATGCTGTTCACGCGGCATCCGGTGGCGCTGGACGAGGTGGCCTTCGACCGCCATATCGCCCGCAGCCAGATCCCGGTGCTGGTCGATTTCTGGGCGCCCTGGTGCGGCCCGTGCCGGCAGATGGCGCCGGCTTACGAACAGGCCGCCGCCGAGCTCGAACCGGGCTTCCGCGTCGCCAAGGTCGATACCGAAGCTTCCCCCGCCCTGGGCGCTCGTTTGAACATCCGCAGCATCCCGACCCTGGCCCTGTTCGTCGGCGGCCGCGAAGTCGCGCGCCAGGCCGGCGCCATGGGCGCTGCCGACATCGTGCGCTGGGCCAGGTTCCACGCGCTCTAGCCGTTCCGGCCCGGGGACACGCCATGTTTGATCCGGCCCCCTCCGATCCGCTGCTGCAGGCCGACGAGGCGCTGGACCATATCCTGGGCCCGGCCTCGGCCCCGGTCACGCTGCTCGAATACGGTGACTTCGAATGCCCGGCCTGCGCCCAGGCGCACCCCGCGGTGAACATCCTGCGCGCACATTTTGGGCGGCGCCTGCGTTTTGTGTTCCGTCACTACCCGCAGCGTGAAGCGCATCCGCATGCCGAACTGGCCGCCGAGGCCGCAGAAGCGGCCGGCGCCCAGGGCAAGTTCTGGGCATTTCATGCGCTGCTGTTTGAACACCCGCAGCACCTGCAGGACAAACACCTGGCCGCGTACGCCGGCCGGGTCGGGCTGGACATGGCGCGTTACCAGTTCGAGATGAAGGACAGGGTTTACCTGCAGCGGGTGCAGGAGCACCTGCAGAGCGGCAAGCGCCTGGGCCTGCGCGGCACGCCGGCCTTTTACGTCAATGGCGTGTATGTCGACGTGTCCTTCAGCCTGCAGCACCTGCACGAAGCGATAGACCGCGCCTTGTCCGCCTCAGCCTGAACGGGTGGCCTGCGCGCAGGCTGTTGCTTTTGTGCCAAGCAGCAGGCAAGTTGCGAAATTATCTGACACGCCCATGTCATGCGCCCGGTGCACCATGGAGGCAACTTCCCCACCACGCCGCACCGACAGCCATGATCCGCACACGACCCCTTTGCCCGCACGAGGCCTGCGTCATTGCCGTCTCGGCGCTCGATGAGCTGGTGACGCTGCTGGTGAAGTCCCGTCCTCTGAAGCTGCCGCCGGTGTTCCTCGATTGGGTGGCGGACGAGGCCACGCCGCTGGTCGAGCAGCAGGTCGCCGCGTGTTTCGACCATCCGCAATTTGCCGCCAGCCTGCGCCAGCGCGACCACCGCCTGGTGCTGGCGGGCTGGATGCGCCATTGGGTGCGGCCCGGCCTGGCGGCGGGTTTTGCCGAGCTGCTGCCGTATCTGCCCCCGGCCGACAGCCGCCTGCCGGTGCTGTTGCCCGCCGCCGCCGCTGCGCCGCTCGTACCGGCCGCCGTGATGGCGCCGGTAGCCCGACCGCCTTTGCTTGCGGGTCTCGCTGTTCCGGCCTGAAGTCCGCTGCAGCCCTCGTTCCGCTACATATTTCGTAGCTGCTCACGCCCGCCAGACAGGGGCTGGAGCGCGATTTGATGCACAAAGCGGCGACATGTCCGGTTCCGGCCAGCGCGGGCCGTCAGGCAGGCCTAATCTTGGGGCATCACCGCTCCAGACCTCTTGTCCATGTCTTTTCCTTCCGAAGCGCAGGCCGCCAGCCTGGCCGAGACGCTGCACAGCCGCGGCCATGCCGTGTTGCCCCGGCTGATGAGCCCGGCTGAGTGTGCGGCCATCAGCGGCCTGTACCCGCAGGCCGGCACCTTCCGCAGCCGCGTGGTGATGGCGCGCCATGGCTTTGGCCGCGGCGAATACCAGTATTTCAGCTACCCCTTGCCCGCGCTGGTGCAAGGCCTGCGCAGCAGGCTGTACCCGCAGCTCGTGGATGTGGCGAATCGCTGGAACGAGGCCATGGGCGTGGACATTCGCTACCCCGCCGAACACGCGGCTTTTCTTGCACGCTGCCATGCCGCCGGACAGACCCGGCCGACGCCGCTGCTGCTGCAATACGGTGAAGGCGACTACAACTGCCTGCACCAGGACCTGTACGGCGACCATGTGTTTCCGCTGCAGGTCGCTGTCCTGCTGTCGCGGCCGGTCGAGGATTTTGCCGGCGGCGAGTTTGTGCTGACCGAGCAGCGCCCGCGCATGCAGTCGCGCGCCGCCGTGGTGCCGCTGGGGCAGGGCGATGCGGTGGTGTTTGCGGTGCACCAGCGGCCGGTGGCCGGCAGCCGCGGCTTTTACCGCGTCAACATGCGCCATGGCGTGAGCGAGGTCAGCGCCGGCCGGCGCCACACGCTGGGCATCATTTTTCACGACGCGCAGTAGTGGGGTGACGGCGACAATGGGGTGGTGACGGCCGATCTTTTTGACGACATGGAGGCGCCCGCGCCGGCGCAGCAGCTGCTGGCCCCCGGCGCCGTGCTGCTGCGCGGCTTCGCGCGCGAGGCCGATGCGGCGTGGCTGGCGGCGCTGGACCCGGTGCTGGCCGCTGCGCCGCTGCGCCATCTGGTCACGCCCGGTGGCCACACCATGTCGGTGGCCATGAGCAACTGCGGCGCGCTGGGCTGGGTCTCGGACCGGCGCGGCTACCGCTATGCGAAGGACGATCCGCTGTCGGGCCGGCCCTGGCCCGCGATGCCGCCAGGCTGGCGGGCACTCGCCGCCCGTGCGGCCGCCGAGGCCGGTTTCGACGGCTTCGCGCCCGATGCCTGCCTGATCAACCAGTACGGGCCGGGCAACAAACTCTCGCTGCACCAGGACCGGGACGAGAACGATTTCTCGGCGCCGATTGTGTCGGTGTCATTGGGCCTGCCCGCGGTTTTCCTGTTCGGCACGCCGCAGCGCACAGACCGGCCGCAGCGCTACCGGCTGCAACACGGCGACGTGGTGGTCTGGGGCGGACCGGCGCGGCTGGCCTTCCACGGCGTCGCGCCGCTGGCCGAGGGCGATCACGCGCTGCTGGGCCGGCGCCGCATCAACCTGACCTTTCGCCAGGCTGGCTGATACTTTCAAGCCAAATCGGGCTCCGGCCCCCGTGGGTAAAGCGCTGGCAGCTATCAAAACAGGAGCGTTTCCTGCTTAGAGCAGCTTGCCCGGGTTCATGATCTGGTTAGGGTCGAAAGCACGTTTGATGCTGAGCATCAGCTCCATTTCCAGCGGCGACTTGTAGTGCCGCAACTCGTCGCGGCGCAACTGGCCGATGCCGTGTTCGGCGCTGATGCTGCCATTCCAGGCCGTGACCAGGTCGTGCACCGTGCGGTTCAGCAGCAGCGTGGCGTCCTTGACCGCAGCCGGCAGCAGGCCCGGCGGCAGCAACACGTTGTAGTGCAGGTTGCCGTCGCCGAGGTGGCCGAAGTTGATGACACGCGCCGCCAGGCCGCTGGCCGCGGTGGCCGCCAGCACCGCATTGTCGGCCTCGGCCACAAAAGCGGCCAGCGCCGAGATCGGCAGCGCAATGTCGTGTTTGACGACCGCGCCGGCGCGCACCTGGCCCTGTGACACACCTTCACGCAGTTTCCACAGCGCCGTGGCGTGGGCCTGGCTGGCTGCGAGCATCGCGTCCTTGATCAGCCCTTCTTCCATGGCCTGGCCGAGCGCGTTTTCCAGCATGGGCTGCAGGCCGGTGTCTTCGGTGTCGCTGAGTTCGATCAGCGCATTGAAGGTGTGGGATGAAGCCAGCGGCGCGCGGGTGTCGGCCACATGCTGCAGCACCAGCGCCAGCGAGGGCGCCGACATCATCTCGAAGGCCGTCAGGCGTTCGCCGCAGCGCGCGCGCAGCCGGGTCAGCAGCGTGACCAGCTGCTCGAGCCGGTCGGCACCGACCCAGGCGGTGGCGCGCGCGGCCGGCTGGGCAAACAGCTTGAGGACCGCGGCGGTGATGATGCCCAGCGTGCCTTCGGAGCCGACAAACAGCCCGCGCAGGTCGTAGCCGGTGTTGTCCTTGCGCAGGCCGCGCAGGCCGTTCCAGATGCGGCCGTCGGGCAACACCACTTCCAGGCCCAGCACCAGCTCACGCATGTTGCCGTAACGCAGCACGGCGATGCCGCCGGCATTGGTCGCCAGGTTGCCGCCGACCGTGCAACTGCCTTCGGCGCCCAGGCTCAGCGGGAAAAAACGCTGCACGCTGCGCGCCGCTTCCTGGGCGTTCGCCAGGATCACGCCGGCGTCCACGGTCAGTGTGTTGTTGACCGGGTCGATGGCGCGGATGTGGTTCATGCGGGTGGTCGACACAATCACCTGCGCGCCGCTGGCGTCGGGCGTGGCGCCACCACTCATGCCGGTGTTGCCGCCCTGGGTCACGATGGGCGTATGGGTGGCGTGGCAGACACGCACCACGGCCGCGGTCTCGGCCGTGGTGGCCGGGCGCACCACCACAGGCACGCGGCCCTGCCATTTGCCCAGCCAGTCGCGGGTGTAGCTGGCCTGGGTTTCGCTGTCGGTGACCAGGCCAGTCGGGCCGACCACGGCCAGCAACTGGTTGAGCAGGGTGCTGTTGACGGCTTCAGACATGCGATGCCTTGTGCCAGTTGAGCTGCACCCGGCCGATCGCCATCGCAACCGCGGCCTGGCTCGGCTCCACCACCGGGATGCCCAGCGCGTCCTGCAGCGCCGGCTGGTAGGCCGCCATGCCGGCGCAGCCCATCACAATCACGTCCGCGCCTTTTTCATCGCGCAGGCGCCGGCCGGTGGCCAGCATGCGCGCCAGTGTGGCCTCGTAGTTGCCGAGCTCGGTGACATTCAGGCCGATCGCCAGCTCGCCGGCGAAGCGGTCGGCCAGTCCCATCGCGCCGTAGGTGCGCAAATGGCGCGGGATCGAGGTATCCAGGATGGCAATCACGCCGAAACGCTGCCCCAGGGTCAGTGCGGTCAGCAGGCCGCATTCGCTGATGCCCAGCACCGGGATGGGCACCGGTTTGGCCAGCGCCTCGCGCACCACAAACAGGCCGGGGTCGCTGAAACAGGCAATCACCAGCGCGGCCGCCGTCGGCTGCAGCGAGCGTGCCAGCTGCACCAGCGGCAGCGTGACGGACTCGACGTCGAACTGGGTCTGGATGCCCGGCGGGCCGGATTCCAGGGTCAGGCAGGTGATGGCCGGGCCGCCGGCCACGCGCAGCGGCGCCATGGCGGCGTCGATGCCGGCGGTGACCGCGCGTGTGCTGTTCGGGTTGATCACATAAATCGTCGGGGTCATGGCGGGCTCCTGGGCGCTGCGTAGCGGCTGCTGTTGGCTTCGACTCTAGCGCCGCGGAGGCGGCATGCTCCTTGCTCATTTGTGCGGCGCCCTTAACATTTGGTTATGCGGCGCCCATACCGAGGGCACCATGACGCTGAACCTGCGCCAGATCGAAATTTTCCGGGCCGTGATGACCACCGGGTCCATCAGCGGCGCCTCGCAGCTGCTGTTTGTCTCGCAGCCGGCGGTGAGCCGCCTGCTGTCGCACACCGAGCAGCGTGTGGGTTTTGCGCTGTTCGAACGCATCAAGGGCCGGCTGTATGCCACGCCCGAGGCGAAAAAGCTGTTTCACGAGGTCGAGTCGGTGTATCAGGCGGTGCAGCGGGTCAACGAGCTGGCCGCCGACCTGTCGAAAAACCGCAGCGGCATCCTCAACATCGTCTCCAGCCCGAGCGTCGGCCAGATGCTGATTCCCGAGGCCCTCACGCTGTTCCGGGCGCGCCACCCCGAGGTCAAACTGACCTTCCAGACCCTGGGCTACGGCTACCTCAAGGAGCGCCTGCTGAGCCACCAGGCCGACCTCGGCATCATCATTTTGCCGATGGAGCACCCGAACCTGGAAGTCACGCCGCTGTGCCGCAACCGCCTGGTCTGCATCCTGCCCTACAACCATGAACTGACGCGGCGCGCCACCTTGAGCCTGGCCGACCTGCGGCCCTATCCGCTAATTTCCTACGAGAAGGATTCACCGTTCGGCCTCATGGTCGGCAGGATGTACCGCGATGCCGACGAGCCGCTGGCGGCGGCGATCGAGGTCGGCTCGCCGCAGAACGCCGGCTCGCTGGTGCAGATGGGCGCGGGGGTGGCGCTGGTCGACGAGTTCTCGGTGCGCAGCTGGTCGGCCAACAGCCGGCTGGTGGTGCGTCCGGTGGCCAACGCGCCGATTCTGCAAGCCAATCTGGTGCACATGCGGTTCGAGCCGCTGTCGCAACTGACCCAGGCCTTCATCGCCGAATTGCAGCAGCTGGTGCAGCAGCAGGGCTTCGGCATGCCGGTGGACGAAGCGCCGCTGGCGCTGGCCGCGTGAGCCGCGCGCCGGCAACACGGCCCTTAACCTGGTGTTAAGGCTTGCGCATAAAAAGGCATGCGACTTTTGCAGGCCGCTCCCCAACAATGCCCTCCATGAGCCGGTCGCCCTGAACCGGACGCTGACGCCAACGGAACTCCATGCCTTCTTCAAGCCTTTCGCCTGCCGACACCCTTCAAGATGCCAGTGGCGTCTACACCATCTGTCCGACGCCCTTCCAGGCCGACGGCTCGCTGGACCTGGACAGCATCGCTTCGCTGGTCGACTTCCAGGTGGCAGCCGGTGTCACCGGCCTGGCCATCCTCGGCTTCCTCGGCGAAGCGCACAAGTTGTCCAATGCCGAGCGCCGCACCGTGACCGATGCCTTTGTCAAACAGTCGGCCGGCCGGGTGCCGGTCTGGGTCGGTGTGCGGGCGTTGGGCACCGCCGGCGCGATCGAACAGGCACGTGAAGCCGCCGAGGTCGGCGCCACCGCCGTGTTTGCCGCGCCCCTGGACAACGCATCCGATGCGGTGCAGTTCGACTATTACCAGTCACTGGCCAAGGCGCTGACGATTCCGGTGGTGATCCACGACTTTCCGGATTCCTTTGGCACCGAGATCAATGCCGACGTGATCGCCCGTCTCGGCCGCGAGGGTGGTGTCGGCATGATCAAGATGGAGGAGCCCCCGGTGGGCCAGAAAATCACGCGTATCCGTGCGCTGGCCGGCGACAGCATGCGCATCTTCGGCGGCCTGGGCGGCGTGTATTTCCTCGAAGAGCTGCAGCGCGGTGCGGTCGGCACCATGACCGGTTTCGCCTACCCCGAAATCCTGGTGCGCATTTACGACCAGTTCGCCGCCGGTGACCATGCCGGCGCTGCCGCGACCTTCGACAAGTATTGCCCGCTGATCCGTTACGAGTTCCAGCCCAAGATCGGCCTGGCCTTGCGCAAATACATCTATGTGAAGCGCGGCGTGATCGCCTGCGACGCGATCCGCTCGCCCGGCATGCGCATGGACCCGGTCACTGCGCGCGAGCTCGAGGCCACGGTAGAACGTGTCGGCCTGTCGATCAGCGCCAAAGGTGCGCTGCTCATCTCCTGATTCCCTGAAAAAAGCAGAACCATGGACCTCGCCATCTCCGGACGCAGTGCGCTGGTATGCGCCTCCAGCAAGGGCCTGGGGCGCGCCTGCGCGCTGTCACTCGCGCGTGAAGGTGTGGCCGTGACCATGGTGGCGCGCGGTGCCGAGGCGCTGGAAGCTTCGGCCGAAGCCATACGCCGCGAAACAGGCTCGGTGATCACCACGGTGGCTGCCGACATCACCACACCCGAGGGCAGGGCGGCGGTGCTGGC
>CALRTF020000145.1:0-9946 GCA_943370985.1 Paenacidovorax caeni | reverse complement strand
CAGAATCAGCGGCACGTCGGCCGCGCCGATTTCAGACAGCACGCGCTGCACCTGCTCGATCTGCTCGAGATGGTCGGGGTTGGCGCCGTCCACCACATGGATCAGCAGGTCGGCATCGGCCGCTTCCTGCAGGGTGGCGGCAAACGCGTCGATCAGCCCGTGCGGCAGGTCGCGGATGAAGCCCACGGTATCGGACAGCGACACCGAACGCGCGGCATCACCGAGGTAGAGCTGGCGCGTGGTGGTGTCCAGCGTGGCGAACAGCTGGTCGGCCGCGTAGGCACGCGCCTTGACCAGCGCATTGAACAGCGTGGACTTGCCGGCATTGGTGTAACCCACCAGCGACACCGCGAAGGCATTGCGCCGCTCGCGCTGGCGGCGCTGGGTTTGCCGCTGCTTCTTGACCTTGGCCAGGCGTTCCTTGGTGCGCTTGATGGACTCGCCGATCATGCGTTTGTCGAGCTCGATCTGCTTTTCGCCCGGCCCGCCGCGCACGCCGGCACCGCCGGTTTGCCGCTCCAGGTGGGACCAGCGCCGGACCAGGCGCGTCGACAGGTACTGCAGCCGGGCCAGCTCCACCTGCAGCTTGCCTTCATGGCTGCGCGCGCGCTGGCCAAAAATCTCCAGGATCAGCAAGGTGCGGTCGTTGACCGGCAGGCCCAGCACCCGCTCGAGGTTGCGCTGCTGCGCCGGGCTCAGCGACTGGTCGAACAGGATTTCGCTGGCACAGGTTTCCAGGGCCAGCATCTTGATCTCGTCGGCCTTGCCGCTGCCGATGAACAGGGCGGCATCGGGAGCGCGGCGTTTGCAGACCACGCGCGCAACCGGCTGCAGGCCCGCTGTCTGGGCCAGCAGGCCCAGCTCCTGCAGGCCGGCGTCGAAATGGGGCTCGCCCAGATCAACCCCGACCAGGATGGCCAGGGGGGGCGAGTTTGGGGGAGTGTCCAGAGGCCTCAGCTGGCTGGGCTTTCCGGAGCTTCAGCCGCAGCGAAGTTGACGGCACGACCGGGAACAATGGTCGAGATCGCGTGTTTGTAAACCATCTGGGTGACGGTATTGCGCAGCAGCACGACGTATTGATCGAAAGATTCGATCTGGCCCTGAAGCTTGATGCCGTTGACGAGGTAAATCGACACCGGCACATGCTCACGGCGCAAAGTGTTGAGGAACGGGTCCTGCAACAGCTGACCTTTGTTATTGCTCACGATATTTTCCGTGTTCAAGAGTTGATAGAACTTCACCTTACCACACGCCATCGGGCGCCAAGGTAGGTTTATGACGTATCTTTGTCGGAAAAAGGGTTGCTCGACGATTTCATCTGGATGCGCAGCGGCGTGCCGACCAGGTCGAACTCCTTGCGGAAGCGCCCTTCGAGGAAACGCTTGTAGGCGTCGGTCACATGTTCCAGCGAATTGCCGTGGACGATGATGATGGGCGGGTTCATGCCGCCCTGGTGGGCATAACGCAGCTTGGGCCGGAACATGCCGGCGCGCTGCGGGCTCTGGAACTGCACCGCTTCCAGCAGCAAGCGGGTCAGCACAGGGGTGGACATCTTGCGGTTGGCCGAGGCATGCGCCTGCACAATCGACTTCCAGACCGGGCCCAGGCCTTGCCGCTTGATCGCGGAAATGTTGTGGATGGCGGCGAATTTCAGGAAGGACAGGCGCGTTTCGACCGATCGTTCGAGGATTTCCCGCTGGTAGCTGTCCACCGCATCCCACTTGTTGACCGCCAGCACCACGGCCCGGCCGCTTTCCAGGATGTAGCCCGCGATATGCGCGTCCTGGTCGGTCACGCCCTGGGTGGCGTCCAGCAGCAGCAGCACCACATTGGCGCTTTCGATGGCCTGCAGGGTCTTGACCACCGAAAACTTCTCGATCGCCTCGAACACCTTGCCCCTGCGGCGCAGTCCGGCGGTGTCGATGAGTTCGAATTTCTGGCCGGCTTTTTCGAAAGGCACCGAGATCGCGTCACGCGTCGTGCCCGGCTGGTCAAACGCCACCAGGCGCTCCTCGCCGAGCCAGGTATTGATCAGCGTCGACTTGCCCACATTGGGGCGCCCGGCGACCGCCAGCTTGATCACGGTCGGGTCGGCAGGCTCGCCCTCCTCGTCCGGATCCGGCAAATGCAGCGGCGCCAGGGCCATTTCCACCAGGGTACGCATGCCCTGGCCGTGGGACGCGGACACCGCCAGCACCTCGCCGAGCCCGAGTTCGAAAAACTCGGACAGTTGCACGCCTTCGGTCATGCCCTCGGCCTTGTTGGCCGTCAGCACCGTCGGTTTGCCGAGTTTGCGCAGATACCTGGCGATTTCATGGTCCTGGGCGTTCACGCCGGCGCGCGCATCGACCACAAACACGACGACGTCGGCCTCGGCCACCGCCTGCCGGGTCTGCTTGGCCATTTCCTTGTAAATGCCGTCGATGGCCTTGGGCTCGAAGCCGCCGGTATCGATGACGATGAATTCCTGTGAACCCAGGCGGCCGTTGCCGTAATGCCGGTCCCGCGTCAGGCCGGCATAGTCGGCCACGATCGCATCACGCGACTTGGTCAGCCGGTTAAAAATCGTCGATTTGCCCACATTGGGGCGACCGACCAGGGCGAGAACAGGTTTCATCAATACATTTCACAGCCGGGTTGCGGCTGGTTGGAACTCATGCTTGGACATGGACGGGTGGATATCACATCGTCCATGGCCTGGCATCATTCAGGAGCGAATCCGTAGACGGCGCCCGATCGGGTCACAGCGATCAGGGTGTTGGCCGCCAGCACCGGCGAGGCCACCACCGGCGAGCCGTCGGTGCTGAGGCGGTTCATCAGCGCGCCGTCGGCGCGCGACAGCAGGTGCACAAAACCGGCGGAGTCACCGATGGCGATGGAACGGCCCACCACCACGGGCGATGTCAGGTTGCGGTAGCGCAGGCGGTCGGTGTTCCAGGCGCTTTCGCCATCGGCGCGGCGCCAGGCCAGTACCTTGCCGTCGGCCTCGGTACCGAACACCAGGGTGCCATCACCATCGAGGCCCTGGGCGCCGTTGGCAGGCTTGCTCCACAGCAGGGTGCCGCGGTCGGCATCGACGCAGCCGACGCTGGCCTGGAAAGCCCGCGCGCAAACCATGTTGCCGGTGCGGCTCACGGTGCCGACCAGGTCGACCAGGCGCTCGACGTCATTGATGCCGCGCGGCGATGCGACAGGCGCTTCCCAGCGAATGCTGCCGTTGAGCGGGTTCAGGCCGGTCAGGCGGCCGGCCAGACCGACCACCAGCGTGTCACCGACGGCCAGCATGACGCCGGACTGGCGCAGCACCAGCGGCTCGCTGGGGCGCTGCTGGGTCCAGAGCTTGCGGCCGCTCTGGCCGTCAAACGCATTGACCGAACGGTCTGCAGCCAGCACAAACACCCGCCCACCGGCGACAAACGGCGCGCTGAAGGCCTGCGCCGCCAGTTTCTGGCGCCAGACTTCGCGGCCGCCGGCAATGGCGACCACTTCGTTGCCGCGCGTGACCACCGCAGCCAGCTTGCCGTCGCTGCCGACACCGGCGGCAATCGGCGTGCCGATGTTGGTGCGCCAGAGGTCGCGGCCGGTACGTGCGTCCAGCGAAGCGACCGTGCCGTCGGCGCTGGCCAGCACCACGCTGTCGCCGGTGACCTCGACTTCGAGCGGAAAACCGACTTCGCCGATGCGGGCGGTCCAGGCCTGCCGCACCGGCACCAGCGCCACCACCGGCTGCAGCTCGGCGGGCTGCGGCTTCTTGACGGAACTGCCAAAAAAGCCGCTGAACATCGAGCAACCGGACAGCAGCGCTACCAGAACGATAGCTGCCGGCGCTTTAGCGGCGTGGGCCAGGGGCATAAAAGACTTGAAAATCACGACTTGACCTCCGGTGCGGACGCGGGAGAAGCTGCAGCGGGTGCTGCAGCGCTGGGCAACGCCGCCGACGGGTTGACGCCGAGTGCATTGAGTTTGACTTCGATCAGGCGCCGGTACTCCGTGCGCTCGTCCATGCCTTTCCAGGCTTTTTCGTATTCAGCCCGGGCTTCGCTTTGTTTGCCCTGCGCCAGCAGGATGTCGCCGCGCCGGTCGGCGACCAGCGCCGTGAATTCCTTGGGGAAGGTGCCCGACAGCTGCTGCAAGGCTTCATCATGGGCCTTGGCCTCGAGCAACACGCCGGCCAGCCGCAGCTTGGCAAGCGCCTGATAACCTTCATCGGCACTTTTGCCGGCCACCCAGGTCAAGGCGGACTTGGCCCCTTCGAGGTTGCCCTTGTCGTAATAGGTTTTGGCAGCCAGCAGTCCGGCCTGTTGCGCAAAGGCGGTCCTGCCGAACTTGTCCTTCATGTCGGACAGCGATCGGTCCAGGCGGCTGGCGTCGCCCGACGCGGCCGCGCGCTCGACCTCGTCGTACATGACCGCAGCCTGGGATTGCTGGCTGCGCTGCCAGTACTGGTAACCGTTCCATGCGGCGAAGCTGCCAAAAATGGCAATCAGGCCCCAGGTGATGAGGTTGCCGTATTGCTTCCAGAAGTGCTTGAGCTCGTCAAGCTGCTCCTGTTCTTCCAAATCGAGATGTTTTGCCATAAAGCGTTTCTTGTTCTGTCCGGTAATGTCTGTGGGGGTCTGTGGATGTCCAGCAAGCCCTCGATTGTAGGGCGCGTATCAGGCCCGGTTGCGCAGTCCCTGCGCCCAGGAGGGGATGGCGTCCAGCGGTTCCAGCACCTGACCTTGTGCGGCATCTGACTTTTCCCCGCGCAGGGTCTTGACCGCCACCTGCCCGGCCTCGAGTTCGGCCTGGCCAAAAATCAGCGCATAACGCGCGCCGCTGCCGTCGGCCTTCTTGAACTGCGACTTCATGCTGCCCATGCCCTCGGCGCTGCCGGCGTGCATCTGCACGCTGACACCGGCGGCACGCAGCGCCTGCAGCGCGAGCGAGGCCACGGGCCAGGCGGCGGCATCGGGGATGATGGCGTAGGCGTCCGGTACCGGCAGTTCGACCGGCGTGCCCTGCTCCCGGATCAGGTCCAGCACCCGCTCGACACCGAGGGCCCAGCCCACCGCAGGCGCCGGCTTTCCACCCATCTGTTCGATCAGGTAGTCGTAACGGCCGCCGCCGCAAATCGTCCCCTGGGCGCCGAGGCGGTCGGTCACAAACTCGAACACCGTCAGGTTGTAATAGTCGAGGCCGCGCACCAGGCGGTGGTTCTGGGTCCAGGGGATGCCATTGGCATCGAGGATGGCCTTGAGGCCGTCGAAATGCGCCAGCGACTCGGGACCGAGGAAGTCGAGCATCTGCGGCGCGCTCTCCACGACGGCTTTCATGGCCGGGTTTTTGGTGTCCAGAATCCGCAGCGGGTTGCTGTGCAGGCGCCGCCGGGCCTCCTCGTCGAGCAGGCCCGCGTGTTTCTCGAGGTGGGCGATCAGTTCGGCCCGGTGTTGCGCACGTTCTGCGGGCTGGCCCAGACTGTTGATTTCCAGCCGCCAGTCATTCAGGCCCAGCTCCTTCCAGAGCGCCACCGCCAGCAGGATCAGCTCGGCATCGACATCGGGACCGGCAAAACCCAGCGCCTCCGCACCGATCTGGTGAAACTGGCGGTAACGGCCCCGCTGCGGGCGCTCGCGCCGGAACATGGGACCCATGTAATACAGCCGCTTGCCGCCTTCGTACAGCAGATTGTGTTCGGTCACCGCCCGCACCACACCGGCGGTGTTCTCCGGCCGCATCGTCAGCTGCTCGAATTTGCCGTCCTTGTCGGCGCGGTCGTCGAAGGAGTACATCTCCTTTTCGACAATGTCGGTCACCTCGCCGATACCGCGAACGAACAGCTGCGTGTGCTCCAGGATGGGCGTGCGGATATTGCGGTAAGCGTAGCGTCCCATCAGCGAGCGGACCTTGCCCTCCAGCCACTCCCAGCGCGCCGAATCGGGCGGCAATATGTCGTTCATGCCTTTGACGGCAGTCAGTTTTTCAGCCATGGAGTCTCTTCAGGCGACCTGGGCGACGGAAGCCGTGCCGAAGCGCTTTTCAATATAGTTTTCGACAATCACCCGGAACTCCTGCGCGATGTGCTCGCCGCGCAGGGTCACGCTTTTTTCGCCGTCGATGTAGACCGGCGCTGCCGGCGCCTCGCCGGAGCCCGGCAGGCTGATGCCGATGTCGGCATGTTTGCTTTCGCCCGGCCCGTTGACGATGCAGCCCATCACGGCCACCTTCATTTTCTCGACGCCGGGGTATTTCTCGCGCCAGACCGGCATCTGGGCACGCAGGAAATCATCGATTTCCTTGGTCAGTTCCTGGAAGGTGGTGCTGGTGGTGCGGCCACAGCCCGGACAGGCGGTGACACTGGGCACAAAGCTGCGCAGGCCCAGCGACTGCAGGATTTCGGAGGCCACCACCACTTCCTGGGTGCGTGTTTCGCCGGGCTGGGGCGTCAGCGACACGCGGATGGTGTCGCCAATGCCTTCCTGCAGCAGGATGCCCAGCACCACGGATGAGGCCACCGTGCCCTTGGTGCCCATGCCGGCCTCGGTCAGGCCCAGGTGCAGCGCGTAACGCGAGCGTCTGGAGAGTTCGCGGTAGACCGAGATCAGGTCCTGCACGCCGCTGACCTTGCAGGACAGGATGATCTGGTTTTTGTCCATGCCCATCTGCTCGGCCAGCGCGGCCGAGTCGATGGCCGAGCTGATCAGGGCCTCGTACATGACCTGTTTGGCATCCCAGGGCTGGGCGCGGCGGCTGTTCTCGTCCATCAGGCTGGCGAGCAGCTCCTGGTCCAGGCTGCCCCAGTTGACACCGATACGCACCGGCTTGTTCCAGCGTACCGCGGCCTCGATCATCTGGCCGAACTGCCGGTCGTGTTTGTCACCCTTGCCGACGTTGCCGGGATTGATGCGGTACTTGGACAGCGCCTCGGCGCAGGCCGGGTAGTCGGTCAGCAGGCGGTGGCCGTTGTAATGAAAGTCGCCGATCAGCGGCACATCGATGCCCATGCGGTCGAGCTGCTCACGAACATAGGGCACGGCCTCGGCGGCCTCGGGCGTGTTGACCGTGATACGGACCATCTCCGACCCGGCGAGCGCGAGCTCCTTGACCTGGATGGCCGTGCCTATCGCATCGACGGTGTCGGTGTTGGTCATGGACTGCACGCGCACCGGCGCATCGCCGCCCACCGTGACCACGCGCGAACCCCAGACCACCCGCGCCTGCGAGGACATGCGTGCCTTGGGCGCCGCCGACTCCACCGGTAAACAGGCCGCCACTATTTCACCTCGAAACGTGCAACGTTGTCTTTGCTCACGGGGCCGAGATCAAACGGCCGGCCGCGCACCTGGACCTGGGTGGCATCCACCCGGCCGACCACGGCCGCCAGCGGCATGGCGCCCGATGCGCCGGCCGTTTCACCGGCGGCCAGGGTGCGGCGCAGGACCACCACCCCTTTGGCATCGGTCACTTCGACCCAGGATTCACCCTTGGCCGTGAACACCAGGGTGCCGGTGGCCGGCGCCGACGCAGGTGCCGGCGGCAAGGCCGCTACCGCAGGGCTCACCGCCTCCGGTGGCGGCGCAGGCAGCGCCACCATGCCGGACGCCATGACCGGCGCTGCAGGCGCAGCGTCCGCAGCTGGCGCTACCGCCGGCGCGCCCCCCAGACCTGCGGCTTGCGGTGGGTCCTGCGGCGGGGAAACCGCAAGCGGCGGACTGGCCGGGTCTTGCACGCCGGTCCGGGCCAGCGCAGGCGACGGTTCGGCGTCGGGCTGGGACGTCATGGCCGGCTGCTGGATCGACGGCAAAAAGATCAGCACCAGCGCGCCAAGCAGCAGCAGCAGGCCTGCCAGCACCGCGGGCCGGGACACCTGCGCCAGCAGTGACGGGCCGGGCCCGTCGCTGGGCGCGCGGAAAGGCGTGTTGATGCTCGCGTGCTGGTAATCCAGCCGTGGCTTGCCGGTCTGCGGCAGCAGCGCCAGCACCGGGGTCGCGTCCATTTTCAGCGTACGGCACACACTGGAGGCCAGTGCGCGCACAAACACCGCGTCGGGCAGCAGGTCGAGCCGGTCGGCCTCGAGCGCTTCGAGTTTCTTCACCGGCACCTTCAAGGCGACCGCCAGCGCGGCGATGTGCAGGCCGGCGGCCTCACGGGCCTGCCGGATCAGGGATCCGGCGGTGCCGGCCGCAGCCGTCGCCTCGTCGTGCACGGACGCCTGTTGCGGCATCGCGGCGCTGCCCGGCGCCTGGCCGTCAAACTCACTCATTGAAGGCCCCTTTGTCATAAGCTGCCGCTTCGCGCGATCCGCCGAAGCGTCTGGTCAACTGTCCGGCGAGCTGCAGCATGGCTTCGCGGTCACCCAGGGCGCGCTCCACCTTGATGCCGAGCCACAGGGTTTCCGCATTCGCCAGGTTGCTGTTGTTGAGGCGGCGGATATAAAACTGCGCGCGCCTCAGGTCGCCGCGCTGGAACAGCAGGCTGGACAGGTTGTAACCGGTCAGCGGATTGCCCGCATCGAGTTCATAGGACTGCAACAGGCTGCGTTCGGCTTCTGCCAGCTGGCCGGCACGCACCTGGCAGATCCCCTGAGTCATCAGCGTCTTGGGTTGTCCGCCATACCCCGGTGTGGCCACGGCACGCGCGAACATGGCCGTCGACTCGTTGTATTTGGCCTGCTGGCAAAGCAGCCAGCCATAGTTGTGCATCACGTCGCCATCGCGCGGATTCAGGGCCAGCGCGCGCCGGAAGCTGTCGTCTGCCATGGCGTTGTCGCCCAGCCGCATGTAGACCAGGCCGCGCAGGTTGTACGCCTCGGCAAAGGTCGGGTCGGCGCCAAGCGCCTGCTTGATCTCATCGAGCGCCACATTGGTCTGGCCCTGCTGGAAATAATTGGCGGCCAGTTCGAGGCGGATGCGGGCCCGCCGGCGGCCGTCGGTTTCGTCCGACTCGGTCAT
This sequence comes from Paenacidovorax caeni, assembly GCA_943370985.1. Taxonomy (GTDB): domain Bacteria; phylum Pseudomonadota; class Gammaproteobacteria; order Burkholderiales; family Burkholderiaceae_C; genus Polaromonas; species Polaromonas caeni_A. The sequence goes on along the minus strand of CALRTF020000145.1, from coordinate 1,016 downwards.
GATCTCGCCGCGCGCCCCGGGGCCGGGCGCTGCGCCAGGATTGGCGGCGCAACCGGCCATCAGGACGGCGATCCAGCAAGCGGAAAGCCAGATCACGTTGCGGACAAGCTTCATACACCGACCTCCCTGGAGACTACCTTGATGCCCTTGAGCATACCCTGCCGCTGTGTCGCCATGCGCTGCTGCACGCCGGTGCGGTCCTGCACATCACCGGCGAGCTGGCCGCAGGCCGCATCGATATCGTCGCCCCGCGTCTTGCGCACCGTGGTCACCATGCCGGCATCCATCAGGATTTTGGCGAAAGCCATCACCTGAGGCGTGGCCGAGCGCTTCAGGCCCGAGGCCGGAAAGGGATTGAACGGAATCAGGTTGAACTTGCACGACAGCCCGCTGAGCGCATGTTGGCGCATCAGCGCCACCAGCTGGTGCGCATGTTCGGCCTGGTCGTTGACGCCATCGAGCATGCAGTATTCAAAGGTGATGAAGTCCCGCGGTGCCGCAGACTGGTAGCGGCCGCAGGCATCCAGCAACTCGGCGATCGGGTATTTTTTGTTGAGCGGCACCAGGTTGCTGCGCAGGACGTCTTCCGGCGCATGCAGCGACACCGCCAGGGCCACCGGGCAATCCTGGGCGAGGCGGTCCATCATGGGCACCACGCCCGAGGTCGACACCGTCACACGCCGGCGCGACAGGCCGTAGGCATGGTCGTCGAGCATCACGCGCAGGGCCGGCAGCAATTGGGAATAGTTCTGCAGCGGCTCACCCATGCCCATCATCACGACGTTGGACACCACCCGCTCGCTGCGGCCGAGGTGCTGGCGCAGGAAATGCTCGGCAAACCACAACTGGCCGATGATTTCGGCGGTGGTGAGGTTGCGGCTGAAGCCCTGGTGCCCCGTGGAACAGAAGCGGCAACCGACGGCGCAGCCCGCCTGCGAGGAAATGCACAGGGTGCCGCGGTCGGATTCGGGAATAAAAACGGTCTCGATCACATCGCCGGCACCGACATCGAACAG
>CALRTF020000144.1:0-10077 GCA_943370985.1 Paenacidovorax caeni | reverse complement strand
CCGGCGTCATCTTCCGCGGCAGGGCGGCAAAGCGGTGCCAGACGGTTTGTGCAGCCTTGACCGAAATCTGCTGGCCGACAATGCTGCGCGCCAGCGTGCTGAAGGCGTCGCCGCGCGACTGCAGGCAGGCGTCGCCGAACTGCGGAATCAGGCGTTTCATGACCCGGTCCTTTTTGACCAGGTGTTTGCAGGCCTCGGACCAGTACTCGGGCACGCTGGTGACTGCCGGCGTGGCAACGTCGGCCAGCTCGGCGCTGGCCGGGCCGCTTTTTACTATCTTTTTCATAGCTACTTACGACCGTCTGGCGGGGGCTGGAGCCCGAAATGGCTTGAAAAATGGCGGGAACAGGTCAAGACTGGACTTCCCATGTCGTGCCGCTGGCGGCGTCCTTGAGCACCACGCCCCGGGCCAGCAGGTCCTGGCGGATGCGGTCGGCTTCGGCGAAGTTTTTTGCCGCCTTGGCCTGGGCGCGGCTGGCGATCAGGGCCTCGATGGCCGAAACATCCAGCCCGGCGCCGGCCTGCAGGAAGGCCGCGGGATCGCCTTGCAGCAGGCCCAGCGTAGCGCCCAGGTTCTTGAGCAGGCCGGCCAGCTCGGCCGACCCGGTCCGGTTGACCTCCCCGGCCAGTTCGAACAGCACCGCCACCGCTTCGGGCGTGCCGAAATCCTCGTCCATGGCGGCCTTGAAGCGTGCCGCGAAGGGCTGCGACCAGTCGGTCGGGGCGGCTGCGGGCCGCACCAGGCTCAACGCGGTGTACAGGCGCTTGAGCGAATTGCGGGCGTCGTCCAGGTGCGCGTCGCTGTAATTGAGCGCGCTGCGGTAATGCGCACGCACGATGAAAAACCGCACCGTCTCCGGGTCGTACTTGGCCAGCACCTCGCGGATGGTGAAGAAATTGCCCAGGCTTTTGGACATCTTTTCGTTGTCCACGCGCACAAAACCGTTGTGCACCCAGAACTTCGCCAGCGGCTTGCCGTTGGCGCCCTCGCTCTGCGCGATCTCGTTTTCGTGGTGAGGGAACTGCAGGTCGGCGCCGCCGCCGTGGATGTCAAAGGTCTCGCCCAGGGTCTGGCAGCTCATGGCCGAACACTCGATGTGCCAGCCGGGGCGGCCAGGGCCGTAGTCGCTGGCCCATTTCGCATCGTCCGGTTCCGCGGGTTTGGCCGACTTCCAGAGCACAAAATCCAGCGGATCCTCCTTGCCGTCCAGCACCGCCACGCGTTCGCCGGCGCGCAGCTCGTCCAGCGACTTGCCCGACAGCTTGCCGTAACCGGGGAACTTGCGCACCGCGTAGTTGACATCGCCGTTGCCGGACCGGTAGGCCAGCCCTTTTTGCTCCAGCGTGGCAATCATGGACAGCATCTGCGGCACGTACTCGGTGGCGCGCGGCTCCAGCGTCGGCGGCTCGATGCCGAGCGCGCCGATGTCCTGGTTCATCGCCACAATCATCTCGTCGGTCAGCGCCCGTATGCTGATGCCGCGCTCGACCGCGCGCCTGATGATCTTGTCGTCGATGTCGGTGATGTTGCGGACGTAAGTGACCTTGAAGCCGCTGGTCTTGAGCCAGCGCTGCACCACGTCGAAGGCCATCATCATGCGTGCATGGCCGATGTGGCACAGGTCATAAATCGTCATGCCGCAGACGTACATGCGGACCTGCCCGGGCACCAGAGGCGAAAAATCTTCCACGGCACGCGACAGCGTGTTGTAAATGCGCAAGCTCATGAATGTCTGGATTTCAGCCCGGCTGGAGTCGCCGGACCGGTGAAAATGCTGGGAGCGGGGCCAAGCTTAAACTATACCCCTCAGATACAATCTCCCAGTATATCCAGCTGGTCAGGGCCCGTGCAGCACGCTGCCACGCCGGCTCGCAGGCTCATGTTTTTGTGCCAGCCATCCCAATGCGTCCCAGAGGAAATATGTCCAAGTCCGCTTCATCTTCGAGCACCCCCCTGTCGGCCACCCTGCGTTGCCTGGCCCTGGCCGCCGCGCTGTCGGTGTCGGCCGTCCACGCCGACGACTACACCGATGTGAACGACCTGGTCCGCTCCGGCAAGCTCACCGAGGCCATGGCCAAGGCCGACCAGTACCTGGCCGCCAAGCCGCGTGATCCGCAAATGCGTTTCATCAAGGGCGTGATCCAGACCGAAGCCGGCAAACCGGCCGATGCCATCGGCACCTTCACCAAAATCACCCAGGACTACCCGGAACTGCCCGAGCCCTACAACAACCTGGCTGTGTTGTATGCCGGCCAGAACCAGTTCGACAAGGCCAGGGCTGCGCTCGAGATGGCGATCCGCACCAACCCGAGCTACGCCACCGCCCACGAGAACCTCGGCGACGTCTACGCCAAACTCGCCAGCCAGGCCTACAGCAAGGCGCTGCAACTCGACGGCGGCAACGCCGGCGTGCAGCCCAAGCTGGCGCTGATTCGCACCCTCTTCAGTACCGACGCCAAGGGCCAGAAAGCCGGCGCCAGCAATACCTCGTCGGGCCCGGTCACGACCGCCCCTGCGGCGGCGGCACCCGCACCCACACCTGCGCCCGCACGGCCGGCGGCCGTGGTGCCGGCCCCGCCACCGGCCGCAGCGCCGGCCGCGCCGGCCACCCCACCGGCTTCTGCGGCCCCGGCTGCATCGGTCAGCGCCGCAGAAAAAGAAGTCGAGGCGGCCGTCCGTGCCTGGGCCAGCGCCTGGGCCGCCAAGGACATGGCCGCCTACCTTGCCGCCTACGGCAAGGATTTCGACACACCCGGCAACCAGTCGCGCAAGGCCTGGGAAGAAGAGCGGCGCAGCCGCATCGTCGGCAAGTCGCGCATCAGCGTCAAGCTCAGCAACCTCTCGGTGGACGTCAAGGGCGGCAAGGCCACGGCCAAATTCAAGCAGGACTACAGTGCCGACTCGCTCAATGTCTCCAGCCGGAAGACGCTGGACATGGCCAAGGCCGGCGAACGCTGGCTGATCGTCAGGGAATCGACCGGCGGCTGATGCAGATGGCTGGCACCGCCTCCGGTACCCATGTCCCGCCGGGCCTCACGGATTTTTCCTCCTGACCACTTTCATGCAACGGGCCGCCGCGCTTCTCCTGCTTGCCTTCTCGGTGCTGTGCCACGCCTCGGCGGCCACCGACAGCAGTTCCAAAAAGAGCAAGAAGAAAACCTCCCGCGCAGCCGCCGGTGAAAAACGCGAGCGTGTCGCGCGGCCGCCCGCGCCCGTTCACAAGGACGGTGAAGCCGAGGCGCGGCTGATCGAGATCTACAAACTCGCCGGCCAGGCCAAAAGCCGCGAGGCGCTGACCCGGGCCGAACGCCTGGTCGCCGACCACCCCAACTTCCAGCTGGCACAACTGGTGTACGGCGACCTTCTGGCCGCGCAGGCCCGGCCGCTGCGCACGCTCGGCGATGTTCCCGACGGCCCGGCCAAAGCCGGTGCCGGCATGCTCGGTGACCTGCGCCAGGAGTCGTTGCTGCGCCTGAAGGCCCTGCGCGAGCGGCCCGCGCCCGGCACCGTGCCCTCGCAGTTCCTGGCACTGTCGCCGCGCAACAAACATGCGATCGCGGTCGATGCCTCGCGGGCCCGGCTCTACCTGTTCGAAAACACCGCCAACGGCCTGAAGCTGCTGGCCGACTACTACATCTCGGTCGGCAAATCCGGCATCGAAAAATCCGTCGAGGGTGATTCGCGCACGCCGCTGGGCGTATATTTCGTGACCAGCAACCTCGACCCCAAATCACTGAAGGATTTCTACGGTTCGGGCGCCCTGCCGATCAACTACCCGAATGCGCTCGATCTCAAGCGCGGCAAAACCGGCAGCGGCATCTGGCTGCATGGCACGCCGCCCGCACAGTTTGCGCGCGCGCCGCAGGCCAGCGACGGCTGCGTGGTGCTGGCCAATCCGGACCTCGAACGCATCATCCGCACGGTGGAAGTGCGCACCACGCCAGTGGTGATCGCCCAGAGCCTCAAGTGGGTCGCGCCGCACAGTGCGCGCGCCGAGGGCAAGTCCTTCGAGGACGCCCTGCAAAGCTGGCAAAAAGCCCGCTCCGGCGGCGACCTGGCCAAGCTGGCCAGCCTCTACACCAGCGACTTCAGCAGTTATGGCAAGACACTGGCCGACTGGACCGCCGTGTTGCGTGCCGAGATCGACAAACAGGCCGGCCGGCCGGTGCAACTCAAGGACTTGTCCTACCTGCGCTGGACCGACGCCAATGACACCATGGTGGTGACCTTCGGCGAGGTGACCAACGGCTCGCGCACCGGCCCCACCCGGCGCCAGTACTGGGTGCGCCAAGGCAGCCAGTGGAAGATATTTTTTGAAGGAGTGATCGGATGACCCTCAGCAAGCACACACGCCGCGCCTGCCTGACCATGGCGGCCCTGGCCCTGGTGGCAGGCCAGGCCTGGTCACAGGCCCCGAGCGCACCGCGGGTGAAATTTGCCACCAGCGCCGGCGACTTCGTGGTCGAGGTTTATCCCGACAAGGCGCCCAAAACCGTCGAGAACTTCCTGCAGTATGTGAAGGACAAACATTACGACGGCACGGTGTTTCACCGTGTGATCAACAACTTCATGGTCCAGGGCGGTGGCTTTGATACGGCCTATGCGCAAAAGCCGACGCGACCGCCAGTGGCCCATGAGGGCCGCGAGGCGCTGGCCAAAGGCGGCGACAAAAACGTGGTTGGCACGCTGGCCATGGCACGCACCAACGACCCGAACTCCGCCTCGTCGCAGTTTTTCATCAACGTCAAGGACAACGATTTTCTGAACCCGACGCTGATCCCGCCGGGCGACCCGGTGCCGAAGTTCGAGTACCAGGGCCGCGTGTATGAAAACACGCCGCGTGCCCAGCTGGTCAACGCCCCGCAGCTGTTCGGCTACACCGTCTTCGGCAAGGTGGTCAGCGGCATGGACGTCGTCAACAAGATCAAGGCCGTCCCGACAGGTGCGGGCGGCCCCTTTCCCGGCGATGTGCCCAAAACGCCCATCGTCATCAATTCCGCAACCCTCATCAAGTGAACACCATGAGCAACCCCCAAGTCGAACTCCACATTGCCGGCCACGGCGTCATCACCCTTGAACTCGACCAGGAAAAAGCGCCGAAGTCGGTCGCCAACTTCCTCAGTTATGTCGCCAAAGGCCACTACGACGGCACGGTGTTCCACCGCGTGATTCCCGGCTTCATGATCCAGGGCGGCGGCTTCGCACCCGGCATGAAACAAAAACCGTCGGACGCCGCGATTGCCAATGAAGCCGCCAACGGCCTGAAAAACGACAAGTACACCGTGGCCATGGCCCGCACCAGCGTGCCCGACTCGGCGACCGCCCAGTTTTTCATCAATGCCTCCGACAACGGTTTCCTGAACCACAGCTCGCCCACGCCATCGGGCTGGGGTTATGCCGTGTTCGGCAAGGTGGTGTCCGGCACCGACGTGGTCGACAAGATCGAAGCCGTCAAGACCGGCAGCAAGGGCGGCCACAGCGATGTGCCGCAAACCGACGTCGTGATCGAAAAAGCGGTCGCGCTGTAAGCCAGGTGACCATGGCCACGGCCGTGCCCCGGATCGCCGAGCTGAGCGCTCCGGCGGCCTGGCGCACGGTCGATTTCATTTCCGACATCCACCTGCAGGCGGCTGAACCCGCCACCTTTGCCGCCTGGCAGGCCTACATGTCAGGCACCACAGCTGATGCGGTGTTTATCCTCGGCGACCTGTTCGATGTCTGGGTCGGTGACGATGCGGTGGATGACGCCTCCGGCTTCGATGCGGCCTGCGCGCAGGTGCTGCAGCAAACGGGCGAGCGGCTGGCGCTGTTTGTGATGCATGGCAACCGCGACTTCCTGGTCGGCCCGGCCCTGATGGCGCGTTGCCGCGGCACGCTGCTGGACGACCCCACGCTGCTGGACTTCGCCGGCCGCCGCTGGCTGCTGAGCCACGGCGATGCGCTGTGCCTGGACGACGTCGACTACATGCGCTTTCGCCATGAGGTGCGCAGCCAGGGCTGGCAGCAGTCCTTTCTGGGCAAACCCCTGGCGGAACGCCAGGCGATCGCCCAGGGGCTGCGCCGGCAAAGCCGCGAGCAGCATGACCGGCGACGCCTGTCGGGCGAGCCCTGGATCGACGTCGATGCCGGTGCCGCGCGCGAATGGCTGCAGGCGGCGGGCGCCCCGCTGCTGATCCACGGCCACACGCACCAGGCGGCCACCCATGAACTCGGCAGCGGCCGCCAGCGCGTGGTGCTCAGCGACTGGGACGCGGCCGCCACACCGCCGCGCCTGGAAGTGCTGCGCCTCGATGCCGCAGGGCTGCAGCGCATCCCCCTCGGCTGATGCTGGACCGGCTGCTCACCCTGTTCCGCGGCAAGCAGGCGGAGCGCGCCATTCCCGACGCGCTGTGGCAGGCCACGCTGGCGGATTACCCTTTCCTGGCACAGCTGCCCGATAGACAGCGCAGCGCGCTGCGCGCGCTGAGCGGGCGTTTCCTCGCCCAAAAGGAATTCCACGGCGCGCAGGGACTGGTGATCACCGACGCCATCGCGGTGGCCATCGCCGCGCAGGCCTGCCTGCCGGTGCTTGAACTGGGCCTGGACTGGTACGACGACTTTGTCGGCATCGTGGTGCACCGCTACAGCGAGGTGCTGGCCGGTGAAGCCATGGAAGGCGGGCCGGTGACCCTGAGCTGGCAGGACGTGGCCAGCGCCGGCCAGGAGGCCAGCCGGGGCTACAACGTGGTGATCCACGAGTTCGTCCACAAGATCGACATGCGCGACGGCACGCCCGATGGCTGCCCGCCCCTGCCTGCGCGCGCGGCGCGCAGGGTCTGGCACGACACCATGCAGGCGGCGTATGACGGCTTTCGCGAGAAGGTCACGATTGCCGAACGTTTCGGCGGCGAAGCGACCTGGCTGGACCCCTATGGCGCCACCTCGCCGGCCGAATTTTTCGCCGTGGCCTGCGAGGCCTATTTCGTGAACCGGCCGCGTTTCACCGACGACTTCCCGGCGCTGAGCCCGCTGTTTGACCAGTTTTTCAGGCCAGATCGGCCCTGAGCCCTTGATTGGCAAGGGCCGACAGCTATTAAATCAGTAGCTGTTCCGGTGGGTCGGCCGCCCGCCCGGATTATTTTTTGCGGGTTTTAACCCCATCCGGCCCCCGCCATCGTTTCAGTGAGCTCCACCCTTTTCTGGAGCGCTCATGACACCCCGACTTCTTGCCCTCGCCTTTTTTGCGGCCAGCGCCACGCTGGCGCTGCCGGCCCATGCCATCGGCCGGCTTGCCGACGTCACCGTGACCGACCGGGACACCGGCGCCACGCTGGCGTTGCACTACCACCGCGGCGACTACTGGGTCGCCGGGCGGCCGGGCGCGCGTTATGCCATCAGCGTGCGCAACCGCCTCGGCGAGCGGGTGCTGGCCGTGCCGGCCGTCGATGGCGTCAATGTGCTCAGCGGCGAAACCGCCGCCTGGGACCAGACCGGTTATGTGCTGTCTCCGTGGCAGCCTTACCAGATCACCGGCTGGCGCAAAAGCAGCAGCGAAATCGCCGCCTTCGAATTCTCCAGCGCCGGCGACTCCTACGCCGGCCGCACCGGCCGTCCCGGCCATGTGGGCGTGATCGGCGTCGCGCTGTTCCGCGAAAAGCAGCCCGAGCCTGCCGTGCTGGCACCGGACCTGGCACCGCGCGATGCCAGGGCCCGGCAGGAGGAAGCCCAGTCGCGCGAACGCAGCGCGACCATGCCGCCGCCGGCACCGGCGGCGCCCGCCGCCGGTTTGTCCGAACGCAGCAGCGGCGAAGCACCGGCGCTGGCGCAGCGCGCGCCTTCGCCCTCTGCGGCCGACAGCGTCGCCAAAGCCGCTCCGCTCGCCGCGCCGCGGCTGGGCACCGGCCATGGCCAGCGCGAGACCTCGGTGGTCTCGCACACCCGCTTCGAACGCCTGCAGGCCACTCCCAACGAAATCATCCGCATCCGTTACGACAGCCGAGAGAACCTGGTCGCCGCCGGTGTGATCCGCGAACCGGTGGCCTATCCGCGCCCGCCGGCGCCCGATGCTTTCCCGAATTCCGGCAATGCATCCTATGTGCCCGATCCGCCCCATCGCCCCTACTGAGCGGCAGCTGTCCGCATAATCGGGCAGATGCCAGGCGCTGCCCCACCGATGGAGAACGAAGCCGACGAGGCCCTGATGCTGCGTTATGCGGCCGGGGACATCGCGGCCTTCGACACCCTGTATCTGCGGCATGAGCTGGGCGTCTGGCGTTACCTGCTGCGCAGCGTGCGGGTGCAGGCGGTGGCCGACGACCTGCTGCAGGATGTCTGGTTCGCGGTGGCGCGCAGCGCCGCCGCTTACCAGGTCAAGGCGCGTTTCAAAACCTGGCTGTTCACGCTCGCACACAACCGGCTGGTCGATCACTTCCGTACCGCCAGACATCATGTCAGCCTGGATGGCGGACCGGCAGGCGGCGATGATGAGGAAGGATCGCTGGGCGATACGCTGGCGGCTGATTCCGGCTTTGGCCCGGTGCGGCAGCTGCAGTCGCGCGAGCAGGCCGCCGCCCTGATAGCAGCCATCGAGAGGCTTCCGGCGGAGCAGCGCGAGGCCTTCCTGTTGCAGGCCGAAGCCGGGCTGGGTGTGGAAGAGATCGCCAGTGCCACCGGTGTGGCTTTCGAGACCGCCAAAAGCCGGCTGCGTTATGCGCGCAGCAGCCTCAAACAATGGCTACAGGAGTTTGCATGAACCGGCCCGACGAGAACGACGAGCTGATCCGGCGTTACCGCGAAGCCAGCGCGCAGGACGAGCGCCGGCCGTCAGCGCAGGTTCGGGAGGCGGTGCGCGCTCATGCGGCGATGGCCCTGGTATCGAAAGCGGCCAGCCCTGCCCCCTCGCCCGAGCGCGCTGCCAACCAGTCACGCTGGAAGGTTTCGCTGCTCGCCAGCATCGCACTCGCAGGGCTGACCGGCTTGCTGGTGCTGCAGTTTGACCGCGGTACAGAGGACGAGCAGGAAACCGCGCTGGGGCGGCCAGTTCCGGCAGTTATTCCTCCACCACCGCCCACTGTTGCAGACACGAAAGTCGCGCGCAGCGAGGTGCCTGCGGCCCGCGCCGTGACAACTGCACCCGCCCCCAAAGCGGCGAGCCGGCCGCCCGAGGCCGCCGCCCCCGCGCCGCCACCACCAACTGCACAACCAGAAGCAGCACCTGCACGCGAGCGCCCGGGCTATGCGGCGCGCGACCAGGCCAGCGAAAAAGCCATGGCCGCCCCTGCAGCGCCTCAGGCCATGGCGCGGTCTGCTGCCGCACCGACATTGCGCATGCCCCCGCCTGCGGCGCCACAAGAGAGCCAGGGCGCGCAAGCACCCCGCAGCGCAGCCGCGCTGGCAGCCGCCCTGCACCAGGCGGCACGCGCGGGACAGCTTGCGGAAGTCGAGGCGCTGCTGCAACAGGGCGCAGCCCTCAACGCCCCGGACGGCGCAGGCCGGACCGCGCTGGTGCTGGCGGTGATCCACGGACACAGCGCGCTGGTCCGGCGCCTGCTGGCGCTGGGCGCCAACCCCGCACTGCTGGACCGCGAAGGCCTGGATGCCTTGCAGCACGCGCGGCGGCTGGGGCGGGAGGATATGGCGCGGATGCTCGAAGCCCGGTCCTGACGCGGCGGTTCAAGCTTCAGCCTAAAAATTAATACTTTTGAATTGATATGACCCGGGACGCGCTCGATAGAAAATATATCTCTAGGTGAAAACCCAGTCCCAGCCCCACACTCCAGCCATGAGCGAAAAAGACATCTCCCTGGAACGCCTGAGGCTGGCCGCCGTCAAGGAAATTGAAGCCGTCAAGGAACGCCTCGCGCGCTACGAGGCGCTGACCGAAAAAATCATTCACTACCAGGCCGGCGAAGGCCCGGCGCCGTCGGTGGAAGAGTTCCTGATGTGGCGTGAGGATGTCGAGCTGGCGCTGGCGATCAGGAAGCTCAAGATCAATCCGGCTGCCACCTGAAGCTGGAAGCCCCATCGGAGCGGTGCGATCAGCGGGCCAGCCGGGGCACTCCCTGTCGTCCCGGACTTGATCCGGGGTCCATATTGGG
>CALRTF020000143.1:0-10119 GCA_943370985.1 Paenacidovorax caeni | reverse complement strand
ATGGCCGGCACGTCGCTGTGGCTGTGGTCCAAGGGCTCGGTCGGCGCCGGCGCCGTGGCCGCCGCCACCGCCATGGCATTGCGGCTGCAGGGCATGTCGCACTGGATCATGTGGGAGACCACCAGCCTGTTCGAAAGTGTGGGGACGGTGCAGGACGGCATCAACACGCTGTCCCGCGCGCGCACCATCGTCGATGCGCCGGATGCCCGTACCCTGCAGGTGCCGCGCGGCGAGATCCGTTTCGACAACGTGAGCTTCAACTACAACGCCAGCGGCCCGCGCGTGATCGACGGCCTGACGCTGACCGTGCGGCCCGGTGAAAAAATCGGGCTGATCGGCCGCTCGGGCGCCGGCAAATCCACGCTGGTCAACCTGCTGCTGCGTTTTCATGACCTGAACGGCGGCCGCATCCTGATCGATGGCCAGGATATTGCGGCTGCCACCCAGGACAGCCTGCGCAGCCATATCGGCATGGTCACGCAGGACACCTCGCTGATGCACCGCTCGCTGCGCGACAATATCGCCTACAGCCGGCCCGGCGCAAGCGACGAGGACGTGCGCCAGGCCGCGGAACGCGCCGAAGCCGACGGCTTCATCGCCCACCTGAGCGACCCGCACGGCCGCACCGGCTACGACGCCCACGTCGGAGAACGCGGCGTCAAGCTCTCGGGCGGGCAGCGCCAGCGCATCGCGATTGCGCGCGTCATGCTCAAGGACGCGCCCATCCTGCTGCTCGACGAGGCCACGAGCGCGCTTGATTCCGAGGTCGAGGTCGCGATCCAGAGCAGCCTGGACACCCTGATGCAGGGCAAGACCGTGATCGCGATTGCGCACCGCCTGTCGACCATCGCCGCGATGGACCGCCTCATCGTGCTGGACCAGGGCCGCATCGTCGAGGAAGGCGACCACCGCAGCCTGCTGGCCAGCGGCGGCCTGTATGCGCGGCTGTGGGCACACCAGAGCGGCGGGTTCCTGAGCGACAACCTCAAGGAAGAACAGGCGTTCGCGGCATGAGTCCGGAACGACCGCCTCGCGCCTGGGTTTCACCGGTGCGACCGGCAGCCGGGGTGCTGCGCCGGGCTCAGATCCGCTCGATCACCGGCCGGCCGGCCTGCACCGAAAACTGCGCCAGGGTCTCGATGCCGCTGTCGGCCCGCCTGACGTCGCTGACCACACGCAGCGTGGTGGTCAACTGCTTCGGCGTGAACTCGGCCACGCCGTAACCACGGCGCTCGGAATCGGCAAACACAAAGTGCGGGTTCTCCGCCAGAAGTTCGGGAATGCGGGCATTGCCGGCCGAACGCGAGGTGATGCTGGTGCCGCAAAACTCCACACCGACGGCCGCGCTGGCCGCATGCGCATAGTCGGCCTTGACGTGGCCGACCCAGTTTTCATGCACATCGCCACCCAGCAGCACAGCGTTGGCGACGCGGTGCTGCTGCAACACGCCCGTCAGCCGCGCACGTGCGGCCGCATAACCGTCCCAGCCGTCGTTCCAGAGCAGCTGCCCGGGGCCGCGCCGGAAGTCGCGCTGCCCGAACAGCGACTGCTGGCCCAGCACGTTCCAGTGCCGGTCACGGCTGCCGGGCCGGGCCAGTTGGGCGTCGAGCCAGCGCTCCTGTTGCAGCCCCAGCAGGCTGCGCGATCCATCCCGCCAGTCGGCGCAGGCCGCGGGGTCCAGGATACTCGCGCCCCTTTTTCCCTCGCGCGTGCACACCTGCGCGTCCTTGTACTGGCGCGCGTCGAGCAGGGTCAGCGAAGCGAGCCGCCCGTAGGCCTGGTGGCTGTAGATGCGCATCTCTGCGCCGGCCGCCAGGCCTGCAATCGCGCGCGTGAGCACCGAGGCGGGCAGCGGCATGTGTTCGTAAAACGCCTGGTAGGCCGCGGCCCGACGCGCCGCAAAATCAGCCACCGGCGCCCCGCTGCTGCCGGCTGAACTGCCCGCGTAGTCGTTCTGCACCTCATGGTCGTCCCAGGTGAGCAGCCATGGACAGGCGGCATGCATGGCCTGCAGGTCGGCGTCGCTGCGGTGCAGCGCATGGCGCTGGCGGTAGTCGTCCAGCGACAGCACCCAGCCGCCGCCTGGCAGGCGCACGGCATCCGGGGCGTGAGGGTATTCGTAGATGTAGTCACCGAGGAAGAGCACGAGGTCGGGGTTTTCGCCGCGCATGTGCCGCCACGCGCTGTAGTAGCCGTGTTCCCAGCGCTGGCAGGATGCATACGCCAGCCGCAGCCGCGCCACCACCGCGTCCGGCGCCGGAAAAGTCCGCGTGCGGCCGGTGGCGCTGCGCGCCTCGCCCGCCATGAAGCGGTAAAAATACCAGCGGTCCGGCTCCAGGCCCTGCACCTGCACGTGCACCGAGTGGCCCAGCGCCGGCAGCGCCTGCACCTGGCCCGACTGAACCGAGCGGGAAAAATTCTCGTCATGCGCCAGTTCCCAGCGCACGGCCACCGGCCCCTGCCCCGCCGGCAGCATCAGCCGCGTCCACAGCACCACCGACGCCGGCGTCGGCGAACCGCTGGCCACACCCAGGCTGAACGGGTCCTGGTCCGGGCGCAGCGCGGCCCATGCGCGCCGGGACAGGCCCAGGCCGGTGCTGCCCGCAAGGGCCGCCAGCAGCAACTCGCGGCGTGTCAGGGACGGCGCGGCGCTCAAGCGACCGCCGGCCGGCCGGCCGGCCCCGGCAGGCGTACCGTGAAGCAGGTCCCGACACCGGCCTCGCTCTGCACCGACACCGTTCCGCCGTGCCGCTGCACCGCCGTCCTGACAATTGCCAGCCCGAGCCCGGTGCCGGGGATGGCGCCGACGTTGCTGGCGCGGTGAAAGGATTCGAACAGGTGCGCCAGTTCATCGGCCGGGATGCCTATGCCCTGGTCGGCGACCTCGAACACCAGGTCCTGCGCGTCGGCATACACCCTGAACCGCACGCACCCGCCCATCGGTGAATATTTCAGCGCGTTGGACAGCAGGTTGCCGAAGATGTGGCGCAGCAGTTTGTCGTCGAACTGCCCCGGCGCTGGACCGGCGGCATAGTTCAGCTGCAGCTCGCAGGGACTGCCCGCCTGCTGCAGTTTGGCCTCGTCCACCAGTTGCCGGCACAAAGCCTGGAGGTCGAGCGTGCGCGGCTCGAACTCCAGCATCTGCGCCTCCGCCTTGCCGATCAGCAGCACCCGGTCCAGCATGCGCATCATGCGCTGCACGCTCGCGGCAATCGTGTCCAGCGTGTCGGATTTCTCCTGTGCCGGCAGTCGCTCGCCGTAATGCTTGAGCAGCTCGCCGGATGACAGGATGGTGGCCAGCGGCGTGCGGAACTCATGGCTGGTCATGGCGACAAACCGGCTGCGCAGCGCGTTGAGCTCCTTTTGCTGCTCCAGCGCCTCGCGTGTGTCCTCCTCCGACTTCCTGCGCGCGGTGATGTCCAGAAAGGTCCAGATCACGCCGGCATCGGGGTTGTACGGCTGCAGGCAGTTTCCGCCCATCTGCACCCACAACATCTCGCCGTTGCGACGCCGCAGCGGCTGCTCGCAGGTGTAGCTGCCCGCCTGCCGCAGCGCGTCGCGCGCTGCATTGCCGAAGGCTTCCCATTGCGCCGTACTGTCGTGCAGGCGCTCGGCGGAATGGCCGATCAGCTCCTCACGCGGGTAATCCATCATCTCGGCGAACTTCGCGTTGACCCACTCCAGCCGGCGCGACACCGAGAGCACCATGCCGACCAGCGCACTGTTGAGAATCGCCTCGCGCTCGGACGAGGTACGCAGCAGTTCGGCCTCCAGCTCCTTGCGCCGGGTGATGTCCGTCATCACCCAGACCGTGCCCTGCGTCATGTCGCGCGGGCTGACCGCCTTGCCAGACAGCGATATCCAGATGCGCGTGCCGTTGTACTGGCGGACCTGGATCTCGGTCTGGTAGGCGCGCCCTTCGCGGATGCAAATGGCGACCTCGCCGCCCACGCGCAGGTACTCCTCGCGCGACAGGTAAAACGGCTCCATCGAGGTCAGGTGCTGCTCGCCGGCACCGAAAATCTCCAGCATCGCCTGGTTGGCCCAGCGAAAGCGCCCCTCGGGTGTCAGGAAAGCGATGCCGACGATGGAGTTCTCGAGGATGGTCTCGCGCTCCTGCAGCACGGTGCGGTAACGTTCCTGTGACTGGCTCAACGCTTCGACCATGGCGTGGCCGGCCTCGCTGGCGGCCTGGGCCTGCTCTTTTTCTGCGAGCGCCACATTGATGCGATCGGCCAGCGCGAAGGACAGCAGCACCATTTCCAGCGCCGAGCCGATCAGCAGGGCATTGGCAGTCAGCAGGTTGGACGGCAAGGCGCCGGTGTTGTGCAGCACCAGCGTGGCTACCCCCAGCAACAGCACCGCCCAGGCCGTCAGGAAATAACGCGCACCGGGGTGCTTGTCACGTACGCTCAGCACACCCGCCAGCACCACCGTCGTGACACTGACCACGGCCAGCACCGTCACCATCCAGGATGACACCGTGTAGGGCAGTACCAGCGCCGCCAGCAAGGCCAGCAGCCAGCCCCCGACCAGGGCCAGCATCAGCCGGTTCATGCGCGGCATGCGGAGGGCCGCCGCCAGGAAATTGCGCGCAAACAGCAGGCCAAAGGCTGCGGCCACCGACATGCCCACCGGCGGCGACACACTGTTCCACCAGAGCCGGTCCGGCCACAGGAACTGCGCGCCCAGGCCGGTCAGCGCCGCCTGCGCCACCGCCATGCCGGCGACAAAACCGACATAAATCAGGTAGGCGCGGTCGCGCACCGAGCCGTACAGCAGCAGGTTGTAGAGCAGCAGGCCGATCAGCAGGCCGAAATACAGGCTCAGCATTGCGTATTCGGCCTGGTCGTGCGCCCACAGCGCCGGCGCCTGCCAGAGATTCACCGGCGCCGACAGCGTGCCCTGCGACTGCACGCGCAGGTAGAGGGTGTTCGGCTGGCCGGCCTGCAGGCTCAGCGGCAGCACATGGTTGCGGTGCGGCACGGGCCGGTCGGCGAAGGGCCGGAGGTCGCCTGCGCGCTGGCGGGCAAAGCCGCCGCCGGGCGCGGGCGCATACAGGTCGATCTGGTCCAGCGCCGGATAAGCCAGCTCGAGCAGCCACTGCGCAGGCGTGTCCGGACCCGGCCGCAGCTCGATGCGCAGCCAGTAGGCCGACCGCGTCAGGCCGAAGTTGGTGGCCGAACCGCTTTGCGCCACAGGCCGGAAACGCGCCTGCTGTGCAGGCTGCAGCACCTCGTCCAGCGTCAGCGCGGCACCGGCATCCTCCAGCGCCATGAAGGCGCGCGACAGCGGGTAAGTGCCGGCGTTTCCGATCTCCATGATGCCGCCCTGGGCACGGGCAGCCTGCGGCGCCAGCAACATCGCCGCCAGCAACACCGCCATCAGGCGGCCGGCAAGGCGGTGGCAGGAATGGCGCGGGAGCTTGGTCATGTGCAGGGCCCTGTACCGGGGTGAACCGGGATGTGCCGGCCATTATCCACGTGCGCTGGCGCGACTGCGCCACTTGCTGGACAAACCACGCCTGCAGGACTAAGGTGGCCCATCACAGCTGACGGAGAATGCCATGGCCCTTGTTCACGCCCAGCCGCTCGATGTGATCAGCGTTCGTCCGCTGGCAGCGCAGATCAGGCAGGCCAGGACCCACAGCCTGCTGAAGACCGACAGGCTGCAGTTGATGCGGCTGGTGCTGGCGGCGGGCCAGACCGTGCCCGAGCACGAAGTGGCCGGCGAAATGACCCTGCTTTGCCTCGAGGGTCAGGTGCTGGTGCACACGCCCGGGCGACAGTGCCGGCTGGCAGGAGGGCAATTGCTGTTGTTGCCGGCGCATGAGGCGCATGCGCTCGAAGCACTCGTCGACAGTTCGCTGCTGGCCACGCTGTTGTTGCACCCGCCTGCCCCCGCGGGGTGAAGCGTCAAGGATGCTTTTTCAATGGCATGAAGCCCGGAAAAAGGCCGGACCGGCCCGGGCGAATGCCAGAAGGACTTCAGGCCTGCGGCAGCACCACGTCCCTGGCGGTTTCTGCAATGCAGTAGGCAAAAAATTCGTCGAGCTGGTTGGACTTGTCAAACACCGCATCGGCGCCAAGGTCCATGGCGCGGCGGCGCACATCGTCGGTGGCGTAGTTGGTCAGCACCACCACCTTCTGGTAGGCCTCGCGCTGCCGGCAACCGGCCAGCACGCCCAGTCCGCTACCCTCCTGCAGGAACAGATCGACCACGGCGAGCTGCCAGTGGCCATCGTGGACCTGCAACCAGCGGGTGGCCTCAGCTTCGGTGGCCGCGTGACCCACCACCTTGACCGACGCAATTTCCTCAAGCGTTTCGATCAGGTTGTCGAGGATGGTCTGGTTGTCTTCGACGAGGTAAGTAATCAGTGCCACGGGGTGTCCAGTCTTTCGGTAATTTCGGCCCGCGCGGTCGGCACAGGCACTCGTTCAATTCATCAAGGCCGTGTGCTGCCTCAGGTGGGCGGCCTTCAGGCGTGCATGCGCCGCATCGAGCGCTTCAAAAGCCGCATCGATCGCCGCCGGGTTGCGCACCGGCGCGCGCAACAGCATGTCGTAGGTTGCCCGCAGAAAATCGTAGTCGGCCAGCGCAACCGTGGGTCGCATTTCCGAGGTGATCACTTGTGCCTGCATGTACATCTCCTGGTTGACTTCACACTGCGCCGCAGCGCCATGCTGCGGGAACATGGATGTATTGTTGGAGCGCCCCCGGCCCGGCACCATAGGCCAAGTGAACATCGGAGTGTGGGAGCCCACCTACCATCGCGCAGCGCACGGGCACAGCGGACACCGGACCCCTGGGACCGGCTGGCGCAGAACCGGCGGTGTTGTTTAAAGTGGCCGCAGATGTGTGGGCGCGTCGCGATCGCCCATGGCCTGCTTGAAACGGATGTGCGCCTGGTCCATGGCCACCATGGCGGCATTGACGGCATGGTCGTCAGGCGGACTCATGCTCAGAAACCGCATGTAGTCGGCCCTGGCTTCGTCATAGTCGGCCAGCGCCTGCTGGGCCGCGGAGAGTTGTTCAGGCTGATTCATGCGTGTGAGGTCTTCAAATAGGGGGCTGGACGACGCCCGGCTGCTCGGGATGCGGCAAGGAAGGGACCGGCCCCAGATCGGGCTCAACCGGCAATTCGGCCGGCCCGCTGCCGGGCTCATCGCCGTCTGGCGGCATGTGTTCGGTGGGGTTGCGCGGTGTCGGCATCAGCTCACCGCCATCAGCAGATCCAGCGGAATGCCGGCACCCACCACGGCCGCAGCCGCGCCCACGGTGGCTGAGACCGCCGAGAGGTAGGCCATCACGGCCACTACCAGCGTCCGCGCGCCGGTCGTGTGCCCCATCGGTGGGCGGCTGGGCGGAAAGGCAGATGTTGGGGTGGTCATGAGGGACTGGATGGCTGGAAGTATCGCCATCATCCGTCAGCAGGCAGGCACCGTCCATAGGCCGGCGTGGACGGCTGGTGTCGGTGTGCGCTGACAGGCGCCTAGGAGCCAACCATGAATTTGCTCCTGTTTTGATAGCTGGAAGCGCAATCGGGGCAAGGGCTGGAGGCCTGTTTCCTGCCTCAAACAGACGGTGCGGCGCGGTCGGCTAGAACTTCGGGATACGCAGGGTCTTGCTGAGCATCAGCGTGCCGGACAGCACAAACAGCAGGGACAGCGGATGCAGGCCCCAGGGGCCGAGCTGCCACAGTCCGCCGTACAGCTGCTCCCCCAACCGGCCCTGCCAGGCCGCAAAGGCCAGCACCCCCGTCAGCGCCACGCTCGTGGGAATCGGTGTGCCTTCAAAGTAGGCCACTTTGGCAGCGCCGGCCGACAGGGTCTCGGCCGTCACGTTGTAACGCGCCAGCCGGCTCACGCCGCAGCCAACAAAATAAATCAGGGCCACCCAGTCCCAGCCACCGCGCATGCCGGCCGCAAAAGCCAGCGCGGCCGGCGCCACACCGAAGGAGATGATGTCGGCCAGCGAGTCCAGCTCGCGGCCCAGCTCGGAATGCTGATTGCGCCAGCGCGCCACCTTTCCGTCGAACACGTCGAACACAAAGGCTGCAGGCGCCATCAGCGCTGCCAGGTAGAAGTAGCGCTTGTCGCCCTCCACGGCAAACAGCATGGCCAGGAACACCCCGGCCACGCCGCAGGCCGCGTTGCACAGCGTCAGGAAGTCGGCCAGGTGGAAGTCCCTGACCATGGAGAAATGGCGTGGCCGCTCAGACACTGGCGTCGTTCCGGAAGGACGGGGCACTGTTTATTTGGCGGGAACGATCAGCACGGGCGCGTTGGTCTGGGGCTCGATGCGCACAGAGGTGGCGCCGGGGGGAACCACCACGGTCTCGACCTCGCGGATCACGCCGCCGCCCGCGACACTGCCCTGCGTGTTGCCGTAACCCATGACACGCGCCTCGCAGGCCACACGGTCCTGGCCGGTGAGCACCTCGCAGCGCTGGCGCGCGTTGGCTTCGAACTGCCCGCCGGCATTGTCCAGCTTGCCGCTGCGTTTTTCGGCGGCGGCATTGTTGGCTTCGCGCAGGCAGGTGGCCTGGTCCTGCTGCGTGCGGCCGGTCATGCAGGCCTCACGTTCCTTCTGGACGTTGCCGGACGTGTCGATGCCGGTGGTTCCGGTCGCGGTGATAGGCACCTGGGCCACTGCGGCGCCGGTGGCCATCAACAGGGAAACACCCAGGGCTGCGAGCAGGCGGGTGGTTTTGATTCTGGAGGACTGGAAAGATGAAGTCATGCTCAAGCTCCTTGGCTTTTAAAGATGCTTGAGTCTGTAACGCCATCGTCGCAGCCCCTGAGGGAATTCATCGCCGGCGAGCGGCGGCAGGGGCGCGAGCACCTGTAGGACAGGTCTTTCAGCGGCTCTGGCGCCGCCGGTGCCCTTACAGCCTGGCCGGCCGGCTTTCACCCATGGTGAAGGAGTCTTCCCACTTGGTGGCAAAACGATCCGGTTTGTCCGTCGTCATGAACGAGCCGGTGCCGTCGGGGTTGAAGCCCACATTGGCCGTCCGGCCGCGCGCCTCGGTTGTCGCCGCCTGCTTGTCCTTGAGTTCCTGGATCGCCGCCGCCTTGGCCGCCCGCACTTTTTCGCTGGTGAATTCGGTGAGTGCCGCGTGGAAGCTGCTGTCGCCGCCGCGCGTTTCCTCGGCCTCCTGCTCGATCATCTCCGACTCGCCGAGGAAGGCCGTGCGCATGGCGCTGGCCGACGGCAGGCTGGTGCTGCGCACGGTGGTGTAGCCGATGCCGCATTCCATCAGCAGGCTTTCCTTCATGTCCCGCTGGGCCTTGGTCAAGCCGCGTTTGCCGGGCACATCCACACAACCGACGACCTTTCCGTCGAGCGTGCTGACGGTGAAGCTGCAGTAAACGCCGTTGAGCAACTCGTGCCAGTGCTGGTCCTTGTTCTCCGGCTTGTCCCGGGTGCTGGGCACCGTGAAACGCATGACCGGCACCTTGACCATCACGGCATGCTCGGGAAACGCCATGCGCAGCCACTTCCAGACGTCCATCTCCTCGCTGGTCACCAGGCCCCTGGCGCTGAGCAGCCAGCGGTCCGGCAGGCGCAGCTTGCGCTCGGCATGGCGCCGCACCCAGGCGACATGAAGCCCGACACCGACGCCAACGCCCAGCAGGACGCCTACCAAAGTCATCAGCCATGTGGACAGGTTCACAACAATCTCCTTCTATCGCGGCACGCTCCGGGTTCAGGCCTGCCTGCGGAACCAGCATAAATCACAAAACACCCGGCGGTCAAAACTTGCGCTGCGCAACGGTGACGAAATGAATCTGCGCCCCCGTTCTGTCGTCAGCAGGGCACACCCAGCGGTTTCAGGCGTCCTGCATCCCGCCTGGCGGAACCGGCCGCTGCCGGCGCCCGTGCTCGAGAAAGGACTGCAAATCGTGGCGCGCCTGGTCGACCGCCGACGGCGCCAGCGGGTCGACCGCCGTCAACTCCAGGTCCCCACTGTGCGCCAGCGATCCCGGCGCGCCAGGTCCGGTCTCCGGCCCGCTCAGTTCGATCTCGCCGATAAACGCAACACGCAGGCTGCCTGCCGCCGGCAACTGACCCGCGCCGGCCATCACATAAGGGATGCCGCATTTTCCGAGAATCGAC
>CALRTF020000142.1:0-10161 GCA_943370985.1 Paenacidovorax caeni | reverse complement strand
CGATCGAGCAGTCCGGTGTGGCCAGTGCTCTCAGTTCGGAAGCTGCCTCTGCCGCTGCGGCTCAGGGCATCTCCTGGCATTTTTTCGACAAGGGCATTGTCATTGACATGCAGGGTGCCTACCTCGGATCCCCGGACGATGAGGATGCCGCCGAAAAGCCATGGGACGAGTTCCTGGGCCTGTGCCGCAAGTACCGCCCGCAGCGGCCCTTCGACTCGGTGGTCATCACCGTGCCCGCGGCGCTGCTGCTCGACAGCAATCCGGACGCGTTGCTGGAGCTCGGCAAGCTGGCGCGGCTGGCGCATCGCCGCCTCTGGCTGGCGCAAAACCGCTTTGCCATGCGTTTTGCCGTGTACGTGCTGGTGTCCGGGTGTGACCAGATTGAGGGTTTTTCGCCATTCGCGCGCGCCTTGCCCGAGCCGATGCGGGCCGGCATCCTGGGCTGGTCTTCGCCTTACGACCTCTCCACCACCTACCAGGATGGTTGGGTCGGCGAGGCGCTGGACAGTGTTGTCAAGACCGTCTCGGACACATCCGCCGAACTTTTTGCACTGGATTCCGTCAGTGCCGAAACCGGCAAGTTTTTCCTGCTGCCATCGCGCATCGATGCGATCCGGGCGCAGTTGCAGGTTTATGTGGATGAGCTGATGCGGCCCAGCGCCTATCACGAGCCATTTTTCTTCCGTGGCATTTACCTGACCGGCGACAGCAGCGAGTCGGCACAGAAAGCCGGCGTGCTGGACATGGCCGGGGCGATGGAGGGTGAAGCCCGCGAAGACCAGGTGGATCTGGTCTCCCAGTTGATGCGTGAGCCGGCCTTCTTGCGGGATCTCTTCGAGAAAAAGATCTTCATGGAATACGGGGTGGCCCGTCCGTCGCGCCAGCAACTGAGCCGCCCTGTGCTCAGCCGCGCGGCACGCTGGGGCGCCGTGGCGTTGCTCGGTGGCTGGAGTGTGGGATTGCTGGTGGCCACGGTGCAACTGAGCAAACGCAATCCGGAACTCGCCAGGGCGTTGACGCAGATTGAGACAGATGCGGGCTATCGCGCGCGGGCCAGTGAGCGCGGCGAGTCGATACCGTCGGACTGGTACCGTGCAAAAACGCTGTCGCTGCTGGCGGCGATCGAGAAGCTGGGAACCGACAAGGCCTGGACCTTCTTCATGCCGGGCTCCTGGTACATCTTCGACGACCTCGATGAACGTGTGGCGGAACGGATCGAACGCGAATTCGGCGAGATTGCCATCAACACGCTCAGGCGCGAGCTGTACGCACGCGCGGCCGACATGACGGGTGTGTCCCAGGATGCCAGCACCGGAGAACTGATCATAGGCGGGGAGTGCGCCGCACCCGCGGGCTTCCTGGCCATCGCGGGACAGCCGCGCAAGAGCACCCTGGCGGTGGAGGACACGGCAGAATTCTCGGCCCTGCTCCAGTACCTGTCGGCTGTCGAGCGGCTCGATCAGGCCATTGTGTCCATGGTCAGGTTGCAGAAACCCGGGCCGAACGAAGCCAGCGATCTGAGATTGCTCGTCAAGTACACGCTGGGCGCTGAACTGCCGGGCAACATGTCGCAGAGCATCCGCTTCTTCCGCGGCGGTGATGCGCCGGGCAGCATTTCGCCGGCGGCCATCAGCGTGATGCATATCCAGCAGGCCGTTCGTTGCAGCCTCGGCAAGGGGGTGGTTGGCCTGGACCAGCGCCTGTTTGCGAACAACGACCTGCTGGTGTCTGAGCGCGAGCTGGCCGGGCAATCCCTGCGGCTGTTTGCCCCGGATGCGCGCGTCACGAGTTTCAACCAGACGGTGGGCGGCTACAAGGAGGTGGTGGCTGCGATCAAGGAGCAGGAAAGCCTGCTGGCTACCGGCAAGGGCGGCTGGATGCGGCAGTCCACGCTGAATCTGGGACCCGCCTACGACGCCGCGTTGACGCGCATCAGCCAGTCACGCCGCTTGCTGGGGCCGGAATCGGCGGACCAGGCGCGTCAGCATGCCCTGACCGAGTTCCAGAAATTCAGTGCCGAGTTTTACACCCGGTTCGGGGTCGATGGCCAGTCGGGCATCGTCTGGCAGGAAAAAGACGCGCGTTTTGTGCTGTCTGCCGACCGGCTGGCCCTGCGTGATGCGTTGACAGGGCTGCTGGCGCAGTCGTTCATGACTCCGCCGAGCGACCGGGAGATCCCGGAAATTGTCGCGCAAAGCATTCTTGTGTGGGACAGCACCAAGCTGGACCAGGCCCTGGCCCTGAGCGACGCCCACAAGCGCTTCATGGGAGAAAGCCTCGCCAAATTCCCGCCATCAACCCGCCCCAGCGTGGCAGCCTTCGTCAATTTCCAGTTTGCACGGCTGGTCAGTGACCATGCGATCGATGCCTTGTCGATCAGCGGACGGATGGACCCCGGCGCGGTCGCTGATGCGATGGCTTTTGATGCTTCGAGGGGACGGCTGATCAAGGTCCAGGGGCTGCTGACCGAGCTGGGCGCCAGGGGCAAGGCAGACAATCTTCGCAGCCTGATTTCCCAGGACGCGGTGGCCCGCTTGCGGCAGGTCGACGAGAACCTCAACCAGTCCGACCTGTACGCCATCCGGGGCCGTGACTTCAGCTACTGGCTCGGTGACCGGGGGCCCTTGCTGCAGGCCTTTGGCGTGACCGATGCGCCCGGCCTGATGCAGACCCTGGCCTTGCAGTTCAGCCGGGCCGAGACCCTGGGGCGGCAATCGGAAATCTACCTGGCATCACTCGACAGCGCAACGGCCGAGTCGCAGCTGGCACGCCGCTGGCAGGCGATCAACCGGGAGCTGGAGCGCTATCGCCTCAAGAACCCGAACAGCAGCCTGGTGGTCTACGAACAGTTCCTGGTCACGGTAGGCGCGGATATCGACCGCGGCAACTGCTCCGAAAAACTGGCGGGCAAGGCGCCTGGCGGCCGGCCGGCCGATTATTTCGCGGAAAAGCACCTGCAGGTCTACAACGCCCTGCTCAAGCGCTGCAACGAACTGCGTGTTGGCGAGCAGCAGGAGCAGTGGGCGGTTTTCTCGGGAAGTTTCAACCGCCTGCTGGCCGGTCGCCAGCCCTTTGCCATCCCCGGCGCCAGGGACGCGCAGGATGCGGATTTTGAAGATGTCGGGCAGGTGCTGAAAAGCTCGGAACGGATGTCGCGCATTTTCAAGGACACCGCTGCCGCCGGCCGCACCTCCGGTTCGGGCCAGGCAGCGCGCCGATTCATGGAACAGTTCGACCGGGTCAGGGCCTTCATGGCGCCCCTGTATCCGGTGGAAGAAGGTGCGATCGCGGGATACGACATGGCGGTGGAATTCAGGACCAACCAGTCGGCCGAAATCGAGGGCAACAAGGTGATCGACTGGACCCTGGAGGTCGGTTCGCAAACCCTCAGGCTGCGCGACGCCCCGCGTCCGCTGCGCTGGGAGCCCGGCACACCCATCACCTTGACCTTGCGGCTGGCCAAGGACTCCCCGGTCAACGCCACCAATGACGCCCAGCAGATCCACATGTCCGCCGATGGAAAAACCGTGTCTTACCGGTTTACCGACGCCTGGGCGCTGTTGCGCATGATCCAGCGTCAGCGCGAGCCGGACCCGGCAGGGCGCGCCGACGGCCGTTCGCAGCTGCTGCGCATGGAGTTTCCCATGGTGTACGGCACAGACAACCCCCGCCTGACACCCCAGGAGGTCAGGGCGCGCGTCTACATGCGTGTTTCCCTGTCGCCGGTTGGCAAGCGGACCTCGGTGTTCTGGCCCGGTGTTTTCCCGACGCGAGCCCCCGAGTTTGCCGGACAGTGATGAAAAACATGACCCAGGACCCCGTTTTTTTACCAGACACCGAAGCCCTGCTGGCGCCGATTCCGGGCGCTGAGCCCGCCGGTGTTTCCATGCGCTACGACCCGCTTTACCTCGGCGTGGCGCAGGCCCGCGAGGAGGACGATGCCAGCCTGCCCATGGGAGAGTGGGAGCGACCCCTCAAAAAAGCCGACTGGAAGGCGGTTGCCGCGAGTTGCAGCCAGCTGCTGGGCAAGCGCTCCAAGGACTTCCAGGCCGCGGCCTGGCTGTGCGAGTCCTGGATTCATCTTCACCAGATGGAGGGATTCCTTGCCGCTGTTGATGTGCTGACGGGGCTGGTTGAACGCTTCTGGGACACCGCACACCCGCAGATCGAGGACGGCGATGACGACGCCCGCGTCGCGACCTTCATCTGGATGAACGAGAACCTCCCGCTCACCCTGAAGCTGCATGTACCCCTGTTGCACGTGCCGGACCGGGTTCCTTCCGCCGTCAGCCTTGCGGACTGGGACCAGGCGCTGATTGCCGACAACCAGAAAAGCGATGATAAAAAACCCAACCCGGCCGGCGGAAATCCGCTGACGCGGGAGGTACTGACCGCCAATGCCAGCGGGGAAAACCTGCTGTCCCTGATCACCCTGCAGGCGCGGCTGGCGCTGGCTGCAGGCAAGTGGGACGCGTTGGCCCGCATGCTCGACGAAAAAATGCGCAACAACCCGCCCAGTGTTGCGCGGGTCGGGGAAATGTTGCGGCGCATAGAGCGCGCCGTCGTCAGCCTGATTGATGGTCGGGATCCGCGCCCCCAGGCCGCACCGCCTGCCGCCGACCTTCCGGTTCCCGAAACCATTCCGAGAGACGAGGAGCAAGCCGTGAATGCCGCGACCCCGAAAACACACCCCCCCGCCGCTGCCGACACCTTGCCGCGTTCCGGCGCCATCGCCAGCCGCGAAGATGCCTACCGGATGCTGGAGGCGGTGGCCGCCTACCTGGAGAAGGCGGAGCCGCACAGTCCGACGCCTTACCTCGTCAAGCGCGCTGTCACCTGGGGCCGCATGTCGCTGGCCGACCTGATGCAGGAGGTGGTTCGGGAAGAGGGCGACATCGCCCGCTACTTCTCTTTGCTGGGCATCAAATCCCGCGAAGAGTAAACCCGTCCACCGCACCTTCTGATCCCAACCAAGTAGCCCGGAGTCTGTATGGCCACCAAGAAAGTACCTGCAATCGTCACGCCTGCCGAATGGAAGGATCGCACATCCCTGACCCTGTCCAGCCGCGGCGAGACGACCCTGG
The DNA here is from genome assembly GCA_943370985.1 of Paenacidovorax caeni. GTDB lineage: Bacteria > Pseudomonadota > Gammaproteobacteria > Burkholderiales > Burkholderiaceae_C > Polaromonas > Polaromonas caeni_A. The sequence continues at coordinate 5,077 of CALRTF020000142.1, read as the reverse complement.
CGCTTGATACCGCCTACACGCGCTGGTACAACAGCCGCAGCCAGCCGAACGACAGGATCGAGGAAATGTATCGCCAGCAGCTCAGGGACGCCCTGCTGTCCTACTACAGCGAACACGGCGGTTCCTGGAAAAAATGCAAGCGCAACGTCGAAAGCAATGGCTTGCTGGAGTTCATCTACGAAAAAGTCAAGGCGCCGGATGCCATCACGGAGGCGGGACGCCGCCGCATGGGCATCGACAACGAGCATTCGCGTTATGGCGTGCTTTATCTGCTGGCCAATATCGACATCAACATGGAGTTTTTCGGGATTGTCCTGGAGGGTGTCGGCGCCGTCGGTGGTGCACTGGCCAGCGGTTTCGGCACCGATTACAAGGAGCTCAAGGATCCGAACAAGGCGGACCTCTCGGCATTCAAGGTGAGGGGCGAGGATGTCAGTGTCTCCGATGCTTTTGGCTACTCCAACACCGTGGCCCAGGCCGGCATCAAGAAGATCCACGGCGTGGCCACGGCGCCCGGATCGGTGAAGTCAGGCCCCGGGCCGGTCACTCACCAGGTGAGGATCATGCGGCCCACGGCGATGAGCGGCAAGGCATCGTCGGGCCATCCCCCGCTCACGCGTGGCCGGGCCAGTGGTGGCCATGCGCCGCCGCCGCCGCTGCTTCGCCAGGGGCCGGCTGTCGGGCAGGGCAAGGGGCCTCCGCACGCGGTGAGCAACATGAATTACCTCCGGCTCGCCGCCACCACGCACACCGTGAGCACCATGCCCGCCGCTGCCCAGAGCGACTACGGTTTTCCGGTCACCAAAAAGGCCTTGAAGGCCATGGGCGAGCGGCCTGTGCTCGCGACGGTGTTTGCCCCGGTCAGCGGGGCGGTGTTGATAGGCGCGGCCTTTTATGACCTGATGGCAAAAGTCATCAATGTCCTGGTGGGTCTGGTGAAAGACCTGGTCAAGTGGTTGATGGACAAGCTTCAATCCATGGGCAAGGACCCGTTCATGGAAGGCACCGAAACCCTGCGGCCGCTGATCATGTTTGCCGTCAAGAAGTGCGCTGAGGCGGCGGTTCCGTTTGTGAGCGCCGGCCTGGACCTGGTGGTGGGCCTGGCCCAGACCTTCAAGGCGGTCAAGATGAAGGTCAGCGGCTGGCTGGAGCGGCGGAAAATCCGCATCACCGATGGCCATCCCGCGCTGCTGGCGGCCCGCATCGAAAAGTGCATGACCATGGACATCGCCTCGGGACTGTGGACGCTGATCAAGGGCGCTGTACAGATGGCGCTGGCTTTCCTGGCGGCCGGCGCGCAAGGCCTGATCGCCGCCATCACGAGTGCCATCGAGTGGGTGATCAAGTTTGTGATGCGCTTGATGGAGCAGGCCAGCATCAAGCTTTTCCTGCTCAAGGCCCGGCGGCTTTTCCTCACCGAAAAAATACCGGTGGATCCGGTGGTGGACGGCGACCCCCGAGCGCCGCGCAGATCCAGCGAGAAAAAGCGCAAGGGCAGCCTCATCGCCGACCTGGAAAAATTCAAGGCGTTTTATCAGGAAGGCTGTGACGCCAGCCCGGTGATTGCCATGCTGACCCTGAACTCGGGGATCTGTGGCAGCCAGTGGCAGCTGCAGAACATGTTCACGGACCTGGGGGAGATCGGGCAGAAAGAGTTCGACAGCGGTACCAAGTACTTCACGCGCCTGAAAAAATACGGCCTGAAGTACCTCAATGACTGCGGCTTTGAATTTGTGGCCAACCCCAGCGCGGGAGCGCCGCCCGCGAGCGTGAATGCGCGGACCGAGCCGATGAAGGATTTGTGGGTCAAGCAGCAGCAGGCGCGGCATGCGAACGAGCGCAAAGTGATCCAGGGCTACCTGGACCACGCGCGGGGCAAGGGCCCGAACGCAAGAACCGCATGATCGTCATGCAGCCGCGCGCCCAGGGCCCGGCTGCATCTGCCGCGTTTTCGCCTGCGGCGCGTTGACAGCCGCCCGGGGCCGGACCGGAGAAGGCCCCGCCTACCAGTCCACCAGGCTCAAGCCCACGCTCAGCACGTTGCGGCGGCGGTTGTAGTCGATCAGGCTGTCGCCGTAGCCGCTGAACAACTGCACGTGGTACCGCAGGGCCGCGCTGTCGGCGATGGCGGTCGAGGCCTTCATCCACTCCAGCTTGACCGAGCCGCGCGCGTCGGATTTGAGGGAATGGCGTACCGTCATGCCCAGGCTGTGGACCTTGTTGATTTGCCAGGTGCCGGCCACTTCGGTGCGGCCGATGAAGTCGGAAATCCCCGGGTTGTCGTCGCTGCCTGAAGACTCGCGCAGGCGCTGCCAGATACGGGCCTGCAGTGTCAGGCTGGCATCGCCGCCGAGGTCTTTTTCGGCCGCACCCATCAGGTAGACGCGGTTCCAGCTGCGCGACAGCGGCAGGCTCTGGCCGTTGGACTGGTGGGTCAGGCCCAGGCCGCTCAGGCGGTACTTCCACCCGCCCGGCAGGTCGATCATGTGCGGGTAGATGTAAACCACCTCGGGTTCGTGGTCGGTGGTGCGGAACGGCCGGGAAATCCCTCCGTTGAACAGCTGCCAGTAACTTTGCTGGGTGTAGCCCAGCCAGACCGAATCGCTGCCGGCCTCGTCGCCGGTGGCGGAGGTGAGCAGGCCCTTGGCCACCTTGGTGCGCACCGACAGCTGCAGGCGCGCTTCGGAGCGCTTGTAATTGAACGGCGTGGTGACGGTATGGCCGGGCGCTGGCGAGGACGGCTGGTTGTTCACGCTGTCCGAGCCCGACCACATCAGGCTGATGGGGCGGTAGCCGCGGATGCCGAAGGTGTCGCAGTCGGTGCCGCGCTGGAGCTCCCAAAACCGCGAAAGTTCGCTGTAGGCCGTGTTGCGGCAACCGATTTGTTTGCCATCCGGTGCTTCGGTCGTCAGGGCCGGCAGCAGCAGCACATTGGCTTCTTTCTGTCCGGTCCCCGGGTTGGCCGGCGCCGTGGTCATGCCCGCAGGCGGGCTGCCCGGGCTGGTTTGTGCATCGGCCCAGTTCTTGAAGCAGGCCAGCTGCGCCGCGGCGTCGGCGCCCAGCGCCTGGCAGGCCTGCCAGCCGAGGCGCCCGCTGTGCTCGGGCAACGACGGGGTGCCGCCGCTTTGGGCCTGCGCCAGGCCACTGGCGAGCAGCCATCCGAGGCCCAGCAGCGTGTGGGCGGCGGCTTTTGCCGGAATCACCATCCGGGAACTCTTTCCATCGTGAAGGGCACTTCCGGCGTATCCGGCGCTGCCTTGTCGCTGGTGTCTTTCCATAAGCCTGTAAATTTTTTGCCGCATGATTCCTTGACCAATTCACCGTTCCAGGTGCCTGTGATGCTGATGCCGTTTGAAGATTCGTCCAGGGTCAGAAACCCGTTTTCCAGATCGCCCGCCAGCTGCGCCCTCGCCGCATGACCGCCGGCGACCGCGCTGCCGAGATCGCGCAGGACGGCGCCCGCCACACTTTCGCTGAATTCCGCGTGCTTTTCCAGACGCAAAACCGCATCTGCCGGCAAGCCTGCAGGCGCCGGGGTAAAGCGTACCCGCCACTGGCCATAAATGTGTGGGGCGGAAAGCTGTGTTGCCGTCGGACAAGCGCCTGAGTTGCCGGTGGATGGCGGTATTTTGGGGGCATTTTGGGCGCCAGCCCTTACGCAACAAGCGCTGGCAGCTATAAAAAACAGAGCAAATCCGAGGCGGGCCTGGTTTTTCATGGGCTGGTCATGTCAGTGGATGCCACGGGCCGCCTCGGCCAGGCTGTTGGCCTCGGCACTGTCGGCGGCACGTTTGGCAAATTCGGCCCGCAGGGCCCTGATTTTTTCGCGGGGATCTTCCCTGACCGTGGTTTTGTCCAGTCCCATTTCGGCAATAAAGCGGCTGGGCACGCCCGCCACCGTCTCGCGGCCTTTCTTGCGGCGCCGCAGCCAGTTCACCGCCAGCGTGCGCTGCGCGCGCGTGATGCCCACATACATCAGGCGGCGTTCCTCCTGCAGGCGCAAGGCCAGATCGTCGGTCTTCAGGGCATCTGTGCCATCGTCGTCATCGAGCTTGAAAGGCAACAGGCCCTCGTTCACCCCGGCCAGCACCACATGCGGCCACTCCAGGCCCTTGGCCGCGTGCAACGTGGACAGGGTCACCACATTCTGGTCGCCCTCGCGCTCGCTGATGGTCGACAGCAGGGCAATCGTCTGCACCACCTCCAGCATGGTTTTGGTCTCCGCCGCCACCACCGCGCCGCTGGTGTCGTCGATCTGCCCGCCGCAGCGCTGGGCCATCCAGTCGCAGAAGTCCATCACGTTGGTCCAGCGCGCGGCGGCAACCTTTTCGCTGTCCTCGCTGTCGTAGATGTGCTTTTCGTAGTCGATGTCCTTGAGCCAGGCGGTGAGAAAGGCGCGCGCGTCTTCGGCGCCCACGGTGCGACGGGCGCGGTATTCGAGGTCGTTGAGGTAGCGGCCGAACTCATGCAGCGATCCCACCGCCTTGGCCGGCAACACCGCACCGAGGGAACTGCTGAACAGCGACTCGAACAGGCTGAGCCTGTACTGCTCGGCAAAAGTGCTCAGCGCCGCCAGCGTGGTGTGGCCGATGCCGCGTTTGGGTGTCTTGATGGCGCGGATGAAGGCCGCGTTGTTGTCGTTGTTGACCATCAGCACCATCCAGCTGCACAGGTCCTTGATCTCGGCCCGGTCGAAAAAACTCTGCCCGCCAGACACCTTGTAGGGAATGTTGGCCTTGCGGAAGGCCTTCTCGAAAGGCTTGGCCATGTGGTTGGCGCGGTACAACACGCAGAAATCTTTCCACTCCTTGTGCTGGCTGCCCTCGGCCTGCAAGGTGCCTTCGGCGCGCAGGCTCTGGATGCGCGCCACCACGCGTTCGGCTTCGTGTTCCTCGCTGTCGCAGTCCACCACGCGGACCGGCTCGCCCTCCCCGAGTTCGCTGAACAGGGTCTTCGGAAACAGCTTGGGATTGGGCGCAATCACGTTGTTGGCCGCGCGCAGGATGGCGCTGGTCGAGCGGTAGTTCTGCTCCAGCTTGATGACGCGCAGGCTCGGGTAATCCACCGGCAATTTTTT
>CALRTF020000141.1:0-10250 GCA_943370985.1 Paenacidovorax caeni | reverse complement strand
TCGGTGAAGATTTGAGCCGTTTGCTCTGCCGGCATACGCTCCCAGCTACCGTCGGAAATTTTCGCGATCCATGGTTGTTTTGTGCGGTCACCTGACTGGACGGTGACCTCCAATTGAATGCGCGGCGTGGTATTGGTCGTGCCCCAACCCGCAGTCGGTCGCAGCGAAATAAGTACACCCGGCCCAGCTACGACGCCCTTCTTCTGTAGCGCGTTCGAAAGTTGTAAAGGGACATGATCCTGCACCGCCTTAATTATCCGCTCAACGTCTCTCACGGCCCCCTGCTGGGCGACTTCCTGGCTGATGCTGTAGGTGCGAGAGAACGTATACGAAATCGCCATTTCAGACGGTCGGCTGAATGTAATTTGGGCGCTCTTGATTCGCTCGTTCACGGCAGGATTTTTTTCTCCAAGCAACGTCGGGGGCGTGCAGCCCGCAAGCAGAATGCTGAGCAAGAGGATCGCGGATTTGAATGTAGAAATCACTTCTTCTCCCAATGAATTGTTGTTGTCGACGTCAGAATGACCCGCCAAGAAACAGTGTACTGGCTGAACCATCCAAATAAAACCAGACATACCGTACGCGTGTCTGGCGCCTTCAAAAAAATGAGGCTTCGCCACGACCAGAAAGCAGCTTTCAGCATGGACGGAGCGGCCACCTAAAACAATAGAAGTAAGACCGCCGACTGCCAGAACTTGCGAAATCGCAACAATCCGTTTTTTCCTACACACCAAGCCCTGAACTTCGCGCATATTCTGGACTTGCCAATGGGTCGATGGCACGCGGGTTGCATCAGCGCCGGCACTCTTCATTCAGACCCGCTTGAATGCAAGAACAGGAGTACGCCCATGATCCGGCATCTCGTTCCCCATCTGGAGTCCCGGCTGGTCAGCCTGCCGGCCCCGGTGTCCGTGCAACTGCCTGCAGGCCAGGTCCTCGGTGCGCCGGATGCACCGGTCAAAATGAGTTTTTCCCACTGGTCCAGCCTCACGCGTCTGCGCGCCGGACAGATCGGCGCGCTGGCCGAGGAATATGTCGAGGGTTCGCTCCACATCGAGGGCCGCATGCGCGACGTGATGGCGGTGGCGGCCAGCCTGCTGCCGGCGAATCCGGTGCACAGCGACACTGGCTGGTGGACCGGCCTGCAGCGCCAGATGCGCTCGCTGAGGATGCACACGCCGGAAAAAGACGCCGAGCAGATCCAGTTCCATTACGACGTGTCCGACGATTTTTATGCGCTGTGGCTGGACCCGCGCCGTGTCTACTCCTGTGCCTACTATCGCGACGACGCGATGACCCTGACGCAGGCGCAAGAGGCCAAGCTCGACCACATCTGCCGCAAGCTGATGCTCAAACCGGGCGAACGTTTCCTCGACATCGGCGCGGGCTGGGGCGGGCTTCTGCTGTGGGCGGCCGAACACTACGGTGTGGACGCCACCGGCATCACGCTGTCGAAAAACCAGCACGCCCATGTGCAGGCGCTGATCGCCGAAAAAGGCCTGCAGGGCCGGGTGCGCATGGAGTTGTGCGACTACCGCCACCTCGACGAAGGCCGGCCTTTCGACAAGATCTCCTCGGTCGGCATGTTCGAGCATGTGGGCCGCGCGCAGATGGGCGCCTATTTCGGCAAGATCATGCGGCTGTTGGCGCCGGGCGGTCTGGTGATGAACCACGGCATCACCGCCGGCGGGCTGGACAACCACCAGCTGGGCGCGGGCATGGGCGACTTCATGGAGAAATACATCTTCCCCGGCGGCGAACTGCTGCACGTCAGCGATGTGTTGTCCCACCTGGCGCGTTCGGGTCTGGAAATGGTGGACACCGAAAACCTGCGTCCCCACTATGCGCGCACGCTCTGGGACTGGTCCGACGCGCTCGAGGCCCGGCTGGGCGAGGCGCAGCAGGTGCTGGCAGCCACCGGTGGCGGCGAGCGCGCCGAAAAAATCCTCAGGGCCTACCGCCTCTACTTGGCCGGCAGCGCCATGTGTTTCGAGCAGGGCTGGATCAGCCTGCACCAGATGCTGGCGGCGCGCCCGGCCGAATCACTGGCCGGCGAGGCCATCAAGGGCGCGCAGAGCCGCTACCCGTTCCGCCGCGACTACATGTACGCTGCCCCGAAAGCCTGAGCCCCATCGGCCTCCAGCCCACGCCGGTCAAGGGTGAACAGCTATCAAACAGATAGCATGACGGCGGCAACCGTCAATCGGTTTTGATGCCTGCGGCCTGGACAATCCGGGCATTGCTGGCCGACTCCTGGGCAATCTGGCGGGCGAAGTCCGCCGCGCTGCCCGTCGTCGGCACGTTGTCGGCGCTGAGCAGGCGCTTGCGCAGCTCGGGCGCCTGCAGCGCCAGGTTGATCTCGGTGTTGAGCCGCTGCAGCGCCGGTGCCGGCGTGCCGCCCGGGGCAAACACGCCGAACAGCGAGCTCAGGTTGGCCGGTGCAAAGCCGAGTTCGGCAAAGGTCGGCGCCTGCGGCAGCGCCTCGACCCGCGCCGGCGCGCCGACCGCCAGCACACGCAGCTTGCCCGACTGGATGTGCGGCATCACCGCGCCGCTGAGGTTGGTGGTGATCACCTCGAACTGCCCGCTCAGTGCATCGGTCAGTTGCTGGCCGCCGCCCTTGTAGGGAATGTGGGTGATCTCGACTTTGGCACCGTTTTGCACCTGCTCGAGCACGATGTGGCCGACCGTGGCCAGACCCGAGGTCGACCAGCGCACGCTGCCCGGTTTGGCCCGGGCTGCCGCCAGCATGTCCTTGAAGTCCTTGCCGGCAAACGCAGAGGTGGCCAGCAACACCACCGGCGAATACATCACGCTGGCCACCGGGGCGATGTCCTTGAGCGGGTCATAAGGCAGCTTGCCCAGGTGCGGGTTCAGCGCCAGCGGGCTGATCGAGGAAAAACCGAGCGTGTAGCCGTCGGGCGCGGCCTTGGCCACCACGTCCATGCCGATGCTGCCGCCGGCACCCGCGCGGTTTTCGACCAGCACCGGCGTCGCCAGTTGCTGCGACAGCTTGTCGGCCAGCGCCCGCGCGATGTTGTCGCTGATGCCACCGGGCGGGTAGGCCACGACGATGCGGATGGGCCGTGCCGGCCAGCCAGCCTGGGCGATGGAAACGGCGGGCAGCGCGGCAGCGCACAACGCGAACAAAGGCAGGGCCAGCAGGCGGCGGCGTGAGGGGTACAGAGACATGGAACTTCCTGGGGTGAACGTGGCTGTATTTTGCCCTGCAGCGGTCCCGGGCTTTGATAAGCTCGCCTGTCGTGCGATCACCACTTTTGGCATATCGGGGAATTTCTCATGCCTGACCTGAAACGCGTTCCCCCGCCTCCGCAGCAGCTCAACCAGCCAGAGGCGAGGCCCGGTTTGAAGGCAGTCTCGGCGGTCATTCTTGCCCTTTTGGCGGCGATGTATGCCTTCAGCAGTCTTAAACTGTTTTCTGCCGCGAGCATCACCATCAAAGCTTGCACTGATACAAAGGCAAGCAGCCTGCTGCTGTGCAAGTTGGGCAATCTCGTGCTGACCTGGATTCCTGCACAGTACCGGGGAATCTACGAGGGGATACTGCACATGGCGGCGGCTGCTGCGCTGATGTTTGCGGCATTTCTGCTGCTCAAGTCCTCGCGCAAATAGCCGTTGGATGCGGGGCGCCTAGCCCCGCGGATGATGCACCGAATGCAGGGCCTTGAGCCGCTCGCGCGCCACGTGGGTGTAGATGGTCGTGGTCGAGATGTCCGCATGGCCCAGCAGCATCTGCACCGCGCGCAGGTCGGCGCCATGGTTCAGCAGGTGCGTCGCAAAGGCATGGCGCAGGGTGTGCGGCGACAGCGGCGAGTGGATGCCGGCACGCAGCGCGTATTTTTTCACCAGCATCCAGAACATCACGCGGCTCATGCCGCTGCCGCGCGCGGTGACAAACAAGTCGTCGGTCTGCTGGCCGCCCAGGATCTCCGGACGGGCGTCGGCGAGGTACCGGACAATGGCGTCGCGCGCGACCTGGCCAAAAGGCACGAGGCGTTCCTTGCTGCCCTTGCCCATCACGCGCAGCACCCCCTCGTTCATGCTGGTGTGGAAGGTCTTGAGCCCGACCAGCTCGCTCACACGCAGGCCGCTGGCGTACATCAGCTCCAGCATGGCGCGGTCGCGCAGGCCCAGCGCCGTATCCTCGCTGGGCGCGGCCAGCAGCGACTCAACCTGGGCTTCCGACAGCAGCTTGGGCACCCGCAGCGCCTGTTTGGCCGACTGCAGCTTGAGCGTCGGGTCGGCCGTGATCAGGCGCTCGCGCAGCGCCCAGTGGAAATAACGCTTGAACACCGTGAGCCGGCGGTTCGCCGACGTGGCCTTGGTGGCGCTGTGGCGCGCTGAAAAGTAGCCGTGGATATCGCTTTCGGTGGTGCTGTCCAGCGCGCGAGCGCCCTGCTCCTTCGCGCCCAGCCAGGCCGCGTAGAGCGAGAGGTCACGCCGGTAGGCGGCCAGCGTGTTTTTCGACAGGCCATCCTCCAGCCACAGGGCGTCGATAAAACTGTCAATGCCGGACTGGCTCTGGGAATGCATGGTCCGACGATAACAAACTGTGTGGGCGGCACGCGGGCAGCGCAAAAAAAACACCCCGCAGGCGCAAGGCCGGCGGAGTGTGTCTGGTGCAAGGGGCCAAAGGCCCGTGCGGTTTACTCCAGCGTGAGCTTGGAGGTGGTGACCACCTTCTTGTACACCTCGTACTCCGCCTTGATCTGCGCGGTGAACTGCTCCGGCGTGTTGCCGATGATGATGGAGCCGGTGTCCTCGATGCGCTTGCGAACGGCCGGGTCCTTCAGCGCCGTGAGCGTACCGGCGCTGACCTTGTCGACCACTTCCTTGGACAGGCCCTTGGGGCCGATGATGCCGTAATAAGCCATGCGGTTGACCGGCTCCAGGCCGATTTCCTTGAAGGTCGGCACGTCCGGCAACACGGCCAGACGCTGAGGCGCGGCGACCACGATGGGGATCAAACGCTTTTGCTGGATGAAAGGCAGGGCCGAGGGCAGGTTGTCAAAAATAACCTGGACCTGGCCGGCCACGGTGTCGTTCAGCGCCGGACCTGCACCACGGTAGGGAATGTGCGTGATGAAGGTGCCGCTCAGGTTTTTGTACAGCTCCATCTGCAGGTGGCCAATGCCGCCGGTGCCCGAGGAAGAGTAGGAGTACTTGCCCGGATTCTTCTTGAGCTCGGCGACGAACTCCTTGTAGTTGCGCGCCGGGAAGCTCGGGTGCACCGCAATGATGTTGGGCGTGGCCGCAATGTTGATGATGGGCGTGAAGTCGGTCAGCGTGTTGTACGGGATCTTGGGGTTGATGGCCGGATTGGCCGCGGTGGTGGACACGGTGGCCACACCCAGCGTGTAACCGTCGGGCGCGGTTTTGGCGATTTCGGTCGCACCCACGACGCCGCCGCCACCCGCCTTGTTTTCAACGATGACGTTCTGGCCGAGCGCCTTGCCCAGCGGCTCGGCGATCACGCGGCCGACGATGTCGGTGGTGCCGCCCGGCGCAAAAGGCACCTGCAGCTTGATGACCTTGTTGGGGTAGGCCTGGGCAAAGGCGGAACCTGCCGCGGCGGTGGCCAGCGTCAGCGCGGAAAGGGTAAGCAGATAACGACGTTGCATGGCGAACTTCCTTGTAAAAAAAACAATGGCTTATCCTAAGCGCAAGCTGCGTGCCTGCCTCTTGTGGATAACGCATAAGGGCAAACCCGGATCATTGGGAGGGTTTGCGTTATTCTCACCGGGTGAACTACGCGCTACTTCTTTTTCCCGATTTCTCGCTGATCCTGTGTGGTTACCTGGTCTGCCGTTACACCGCCCTGAACCGCACGGTCTGGCAGCAGGTGGAAAGCCTGGTCTATTACTTCCTGTTCCCGGTCCTGCTGTTCCACTCCATCGTCAGGAGCCCGCTGGACCTGGGCGCCGCCTCCAGCCTGATCGCCGCCGGCCTGACCATGGGGGTGCTGGGCATTGCCCTGGCCTACTCCCTGCCTTACCTGCCCTGGCTGGGCAAACACATCGACAGGCGCGAACACGCCGCCAGTGCGCAGGTCGCCTTCCGTTTCAACTCCTTCATTGCACTGGCGCTGGCAGAACGCCTGGCCGGCGCTGAAGGCCTGCTGCTGATCGCCATACTGATCGGCGTCTGCGTGCCGCTGTTCAATGTGGGCGCGGTCTGGCCGATGGCGCGCCACGCCAACACCGGCTTTGTCGGTGCGCTGCTGCGCAATCCGCTGATCATTGCGACCGCCACCGGCCTGACCGCCAACCTGCTGGGCTTCGAGATGCCGGACTGGCTGGAGCCCACCGTCACGCGCATAGGCGCGGCCTCGCTGGCGCTGGGCCTGATGGCCGCCGGCGCCGGCATGCAGTTTGCCTCGCTGGCCTCGGCCAAGACCCTGGCGGTGTCGCTGCTGGCGATCCGCCATTTTTTCATCCCGCTGATCGCCCTGGGCCTGTCCTGGGTGTTCCGGCTGTCGCCGGTGCAGACCACGGTGCTGCTGTCGTTCTCGGCGTTGCCGACGGCTTCGAGCTGTTATGTGCTGGCCGCGCGCATGGGCTACAACGGCGCGTTTGTCGCCGGCCTGGTCACGCTGTCGACCCTGCTGGGCATGGTCAGCCTGCCGTTTGCCCTGGGTTTGTTGAGGTAAGCCTCAACGCCCGGCCGGAAGCAGCACCTCGATGCGCTGCAGCCAGCGCACATGGCGCGGCCCCGGGCGCAGGTCCTGCAGCGAGCGCAGGGCCGGCCAACCTTCGGTGTCCAGCAACTCGTCGGCGCCCTGGCGCAGCACCACGATGACGCCGTCACCAATGCCGCTGTTGTAAAGCTCACCCCATGAAAAACTGGCCTGGTAACCGTCACGCGCCGTCACCAGCACCACCGCCCTGCGCAGCTCGCGGCGATCCGGCTTGAAGCCGGCGCGGTCCAGCAGCTCCTTGAGCGGCACCCCCTGGTACGTGATGCCCAGGCGCACCTCCCTGCCGTCCTGCATCACGCTGCGCTGCTCGCTGTAGTCGCGCCGGCTCAGCGCCTGCAACTCAGCGCGGCTCCAGGCCAGCGGTTGCAGCACCTCGCCGCGCACTTCGAGCAAGGCCGGCTGGGCTCCCGCCGGCCGGCCCGCCAGCAGCAACCCCAGCAGGGCAGCTTGCAGCAGGACGCGCAGCACCATGACCCGGTCTCAGGGCTGGCCGAAGCCGTGGCTGCGCAGGATGGCCTGCGCAGGCGGGGAGAGGATAAACCGCGCCAGTTGCGCCGCCGCCTCATCCCCGCTGGTGCGCCAGCTCAGGCCGTAACGCGCACTGACCTGCAGCGCGTCGGGAACCGCCACGATCTTCAGGCGCGGCAGCTCGCGCTGCGCGGCCACGGCGTTGGTGCAATAGGTCAGGAACAGGTCGGCCTGGCCCTGGTCCATGACCCAGGCGTAGGTGCCGCGGCCGGCCGGTGGCTTGGGCGAGTCGGCGCCGCCCGTCAGTTGCAGCGCCTTGGCCTCCAGCGCCGCCCGGGCGCCGGGGCGCAGGTTCTCGGCACGGCCGAACAAGGTCCAGGCATAGTCGCCCGAGGGATCGGCCCTGGGCGTCGAGGTGCCCAGGCGCACCTCGGGCCGCAACATGAGCTCCAGCAGCGTCTCGGGGGAAGCCGGCACGCCCGGCGCGGCCAGCGCACACATCTGGTTCAGGGCAAACACCGCGGGCGCCTGCCAGCCGCCCTGGGCCGCCAGGCGCTGCGGATGGTCCATGTCGGCCGAGGCAAACACCTGCGCGGGCTCGCCGTTTTCGATGCGCCCGCGCAGCAAGCCGGAAGCACCGAAGGTCAGCGCCACCTGGCGGCCGGTCTGCGCCTCGAACTGCTGCGCCACCGTGGTCATGGCTTCGCGCAGGCTGCCGGCGGCGTACAACTGCAGCGGCGGCAGCGGCGGGCTCTGGGCCTGCGCGCTGCCCATGGCCAGCGAGGCGGCAACCGGCATCAGCGCGTGCAACCAGCCCTTCATCACTTGGTGGCGTTCGGGAAGAACAGCTGTTCGCCGCCAATCTTGTAACTGGCAATCGCGGCCTGGCCGGCCGGCGAGGTCACCCAGTCGACAAATTTCTGCGCTTCGGCCACCTTGACCTGCGGGTGTTTGGCGGGATTGACCACCATCACGCCGTACTGGTTGAACAGGCGGGTGTCGCCCTCGACCAGCACCACCAGATCACCGCGGTTCTTGAAGCTCAGCCAGGTACCGCGGTCGGTCAGCACATAGGCATTCGACGAGGAGCCGATGTTGAGCGCCGGGCCCATGCCGCAGCCGCAGGCCTTGTAGTTGGCGAATGCCGGGTTGTCGACACCGGCGTTTTTCCAGTAACGCAACTCGGCCGCGTGGGTGCCGCTTTTGTCGCCGCGCGAGACGAAGCTGGCATTGGCCGCGTTGACCTTTTTCAGGGCCTCGACGATGTCCTTGCCTTTGGTTTTGGCCGGGTCGGCAGCCGGTCCGACCAGCACGAAGTCGTTGTACATGACCGGGAACCGCTTGACCGCAAACCCTTCGGCCACGACTTTTTCCTCGGCCACCTGGTCATGCACAAACAGCACATCGGCGTCGCCGCGACGCCCCATGTCGATGGCCTGGCCGGTGCCCAGGGCCACGACCTTGACATCGATGCCGCTGGCCTGCTTGAAGGCCGGCAGCAGGGTGCCGAACAGCCCGGACTGCTCGGTCGAGGTCGTCGAGGCCATCACGATGGGTTGTGTTTGCGCTATCGAAACGGTAGCTGCCAGCGCAAGCGGGACGAGGGCTACAGCCCTGAAAGCCTTGAAAAAGCGGTGAGACAGAGGGGTCGGGTTCATGCAAGTTCTCCTTTGACAAAAATCTCGGCTTCATGCGGCAAGGGGCCGTTGAAGAAATCGTGGGTGGGCAGGTCGGCCAGCAGCCGGCCCTGCTCCAGGTACATCACGCGGCTGGCCAGGCGCTTGACCTGGCCCAGGTTGTGGCTGCTGAAAATCAGCGTCATGCCGGCCTCCGCAAACTCGGCCATCAGGGCCTCGACCTCGCGTTTGGCGGCGGGGTCCAGGCTGGCCGTCGGTTCGTCGAGCAGCAGCACATCCGGCCGCAGGGCCCAGGCCCGCGCGAGTGCGAGGCGCTGCTGCTGCCCGCCTGACAGGGCCTTGGCGTTGCGCTGCGCCAGCGCCAGCAGGCCGACCCGCTCGAGTGCGCGCAGGGCCTGGGCTTTGGCCTCTGTCCAGGCCACACCCTTGAGCCACAGGCCGAGCGCGACATTGGCCTGGGCACTGGCGCGCAACATGTAGGGATGCTGGAACAACATGGCCTGGCGTGCCGCCGCGTCGACCTGCAGGCTGCCGGTGCTGGGCCGCACCAGGCCATGCAGGGTGCGCAGCAGGGTGCTTTTGCCACTGCCGTTGGAGCCGACCAGCGCGACGCGCTCGCCGGCCTGGATGCGCAGCCCGCAGGCTTTGAGCGCCTGCACCTTGCCGTAACACACACCGACGCCCTGCAGTTCGAAAAGAGCGCTCATTCGCCGCCCCCCTGGGGCTGGGCCGCGAGAAGTTTGACCGCATCGGGCGGCGGCAGGTCGTCGTCCAGGCGTTCGCGCCAGCGCCGCACCAGTGCGATCAGCACGTTCAGCAGCAGCACCACGGCCAGCAGCAGCAGGCCCAGCGCGAGCGCCAGCGGCAAATCGCCCTTGCTGGTTTCCAGCGCAATCGCCGTGGTCATCACGCGCGTGAAGCCGTCGATGTTGCCGCCCACCACCATCACCGCGCCGACTTCGGAGATCGCGCGGCCGAAGGCGGCGATCAGCACCGTCAGCAGCGTGTAACGCTCGTCCCACAGCAGCAGCAGGCTGCGCGTGCCCTTGCCCGCGCCCAGCGACTGGAACTGCTCGCCGTGCAGGCGGTCGGCATCTTCAATCGTCTGGCGCACCAGCGCCGTGACCACCGGCAGCACCAGCACGGTCTGGGCCAGCACCATGGCCTTGAAGGAAAACAGCCAGCCCAGGAAACCCAGCGGGCCGGAACGCGACAGCAGCAGATAAACCACCAAGCCCACCACCACCGAGGGCAAGGCCAGCAGGGTGTTGAGCACGGTCAGCACGACATCCCGGCCGCGAAAACGCGCCACGCCCAGCCAGGCACCGAGCACCAGGCCGGCGCTGCAGGCCAGCAGGCAGGCGCAGGCGCTGACCGCCAGCGACCTCAGCACAATGCTGCCAAGCAGGGGATCGAGGGAGATGATC
>CALRTF020000140.1:0-10331 GCA_943370985.1 Paenacidovorax caeni | reverse complement strand
CATTTCACCGACTTCGTGCAGGAGCTGACCGGCATGTTCGAACTCGAGGCGCAGGCCAAGGGCCTCGGCTTTCACTTCGAGTCGGAAGGCACGCTGCCGGTGGTGGTGCGCGCCGACGAAAAACGCGTGCGGCAGATCCTGATCAACCTGCTGGGCAATGCCATCAAGTTCACCGCGCGCGGCCGCATCAACCTGCGCCTGAAATACGCGCGCGAGATGGCCAGCATCGAGATCGAGGACACCGGCCCCGGCCTGTCGGCCGAGGAGATCGAGCGTATTTTCGAGCCGTTCACGCGCGCGTCCACGCCGGGCCCGGCCGCGCCCGGCGCGGGCCTGGGCCTGACGATTGCCAAGATGCTGACCGACCTGATGGGCGGTGAGCTCACGGTGGCCAGCACGCCCGATGTCGGCTCGGTGTTCCGCGTCAAGCTGTTTTTGCCCGAGGTGCGGGTGGCGCCCGGCGCTGCGTTGCCGGTGCCGTCCTCGCGCGCGCACAAGGCGCGTTACGGGGAGGCCGGCGCGCGCCGGCGCGTGCTGGTGGTGGATAACGAGGAGGCCGACCGCGAGCTGCTGGTCAATGTGCTGGAGCCGCTGGGCTTCGAGCTGCGCACCGCTGCCAGCGGCCACGACTGCCTGGATTTGCTGGCCGCCGGTTACCGCCCCGAGGTGATCCTGATGGACCTGGCCATGCCCGGCATCGACGGCTGGGAGACGCTGCGCCGTGTGCGTGCGGCCGGTCATGCCGATATTGACCTGGCCATTGTTTCCGCCAATGCGTTTGACAAGGGCCTGGACAACGATGTCGGCATCCGTCTCGAAGACTTCATCCTCAAGCCGGTGCGCCACAGCGAGTTGCTGGACTGGCTGGAGCGGCGCCTGCAGCTGGTCTGGCTGGAAGCGCCGGTGCAGGCGCCCGCCGCAGCGGCGCCGGCGGCGCAGCCCGTCGTTTATCCGCCGGCCGCGCAGCTCGATGCCTTGCGCGAGGTGGTCAACCTCGGTTATTTTCGCGGCATCATGAACACGCTCGACGAGATTGAGAAGTTGCAGCCGCAGAGCGCCGCGTTTGCCGCCGGGATGCGCGGCCTGGCGCGCCAGTTCCAGTTCGAAACCATGAGCCAGCAGCTCAGCGAGGTGCCGACGTGAATGAGCGCGTGCTTGCGCAGACCCTGGACCGCGCCAACAGCGATGTGGTGCTGATCGTCGACGACGTGCCGGACAACCTGTCGGTGCTGCATGACGCGCTCGATGAGTCGGGCTTTACCGTGCTGGTCGCCACGCACGGCGAGGCGGCGCTGCAGCGCGCCGTGCAGGCGCTGCCCGACATTGTGCTGCTCGACGCCATGATGCCCGGCATGGACGGCTTCGAGGTCGCCAAACGGCTGAAAGCCGATGCCCGCACGGCGCACATCCCCATCATCTTCATGACCGGCCTGACCGAGACCGAATACCTGGTCGCCGCGCTCGATTCGGGCGGCGTCGACTATGTGACCAAGCCGATCAAGCCCAAGGAGGTGCTCGCGCGCATCGGTGTGCATCTGCAGAGTGCGCGTGAAAAGCGCCAGGCGCGCAACGCGCTCGACGCCTTCGGCTATGCCACCATCACGGTGCGTGTGAGTGACGGGAAGCTGATGTGGCAGACGCCGCTGGCGCGCGAGCTGTTGCAGCAGTATTACGGCACCAGTGCGCCACAGACGCCGCAGGCGGTGCTGGGCTGGCTGCGCCGCAACCTCGCCGACGCCGAGCGCCAGATCGAGCCGCCGCGCCTGGTCTGCGAAAGCGCCGCCTCGGTCGCGCGGCGCCTGACCTTCCGGCTGCACCAGCAGACCGGCGACGATGACTGGCTGATCATCATGCGTGAGGAGTCCGATGACACGGTGATCCAGGCCATGAGCCTGAGCTTCAAGCTCACCGCGCGTGAGGCCGAGGTGCTCTACTGGGTGGTCAAGGGCAAGATCAACCGCGACATCGGCGACATCCTGGGCACCAGCCCGATGACGGTGAAAAAACACCTGGAACGGGTGTTTGCCAAACTCGGCGTCGAGACCCGCACCGCCGCAGCCGGCATGGCCATGAGCCGGATCCGGCAACTCCATCCCCAGTTCGAAGCCTAGGACCCGGACTGCAGGGACTTCAAGCCATTTCGGCCTCCAGCCCCCGTCCGGCAAGGGGTGCCAGCTATCGATTTTATAGCGATCTGAGGCCCTGGCCTATTCCGGCTGGATCAGCGCGTCCGCGTCCTTGCGGATCGAATCGCGATCGCGGTGGTCTTTGAGGCGGTCCAGCGTGCTGTCCAGCGCGCGTTTGAGCTTGCCTTCGGCGCCGCGGAAGGCCTCATCGATGCCCGCCGCGTGATGGGTGACGGCCACCGGCGCGTGATTGGCCAGTCGGGCCTCCATCAGGCAGCGTTTGTCGGCAGCGCCGGCCTTGCCGCTGTTTTCATCACTCAAGTGAACCTCCACACGCGTGATTTCGTGGCTGAAGCGATCCAGGGTCTGGCTGACCTCGGCCTGGGCCCAGCGCTCCAGCGCTTCGCGGCCTTCAATGCTGTGGTTGGTGTTGACTTGAACTTGCATGCTGGATGTCCTCTTGTCAGTGCAGAGCCGCTTGGCGGTCCGCCAGGAAAAAAACCGTCCGCGACGGCAGTGAGCTTTCAGTGTGGGCGGTTTTGCGCCGCCGGGTTGTAGGGGTTTTTCCACAATCGGCGGGCAAGGCGGTCAAACGCTGCGGGTTCCTGCAGCAAAACGCCGTAGCGGGTACAATAGGGGCTTCGGTAACGCATCAGCTTTTTTCAACGAAGTCCCATCACTCTGGCTTCCTTCTCAAATGCGGCGCTTCTCAGAGCCCGGATTCACAGTGTCTTCAGTGCCCCCACAGCATTGAACCCTCCCAGCACTGTTCCATTCCCCAGCGAGCACTTCTCCCAACGGTGCCCACTCAAGGCTCACCCACCCGGCCCCTCCAGGCCGGGCAGGCAGAACCGGATACCCGTTGGCTTGTTCGCAGGCCGTTTATTTCTCCATTTATCAAGCCGGGAAACATACCCGGCGCAGACTTTTATGACGATTGATCACAACCACATTTCGGTGGGCAAGTACCTTGTCTCACCGCTGGCCAAGCCCCAGGGCGAAGGCCGTTACGTCGCCTCCGTGTCCATCCGGTCCGGGCGCGGCAGCGCCACGCACGACCGCGTGATGCGTTTCAGCGGGCTGTTCGACAGCGCGTCTGCAGCCGTGCATTACGCCACCGAACACGCCATGGGCTGGATCCACGAACGATCCACACCGGCTTGCGCCTGAACCTGAGCGCCCGTACAGATATTTTTTCCAATTTCCAAGGAGTTACATCATGGCCAAAGAAGAACTGATTGAAATGCACGGGCTGGTCAACGAGGTGTTGCCCGACTCGCGCTTTCGCGTGACGCTGGACAACGGGCACAAGCTGGTGGCCTACACCTCCGGCAAGATGCGCAAGAACCACATTCGCATCCTCGCCGGCGACCAGGTGTCGCTGGAACTGTCGCCTTACGACCTGAGCAAGGGCCGCATCACTTTCCGGCACATTGCCGGCCGGGGACCCGGTCCGTCGCGCCAGGCGCACTGAAAAAAGCGGAGCTGTATGCTCCGCTTTTTTTTTGCTGCTAGAGCTTCATGGCCGCAGGGCGCGCCGCCAGCCTGTCCATATAGGCCTCGAGCGCCGGGCGGCCGGTGCTGCCGCCAGAGCGGCGCTGCCACAGCAGGACCGAGCCGATCATCACGTCGGCCAGGCTGAATCGCTCGCCGAGCAGCCAGGGACCTGCGCCGAGCTCGCTTTCCACGGCATCCTTGACAGCCTCGAAGTCGTTCCAGCCCCGCTGCGGCGGTGTCGGCTGCTTCATCATGCTGTCCCCCAGTGACGGTTCGAGCTGGGAGGTTGCATACACCATCAGCGACAGGAAACGGCCGCGCTCGGGCGAACCGGGCGGCGGCGCCAGGCCCGCGTCGGGAAACTTTTCTGCGAGGTACAAACCGATGGCGGCATTTTCAAACAGCCGTGTCTGGCCGTCGACCAGCGCCGGCAGCTTGCCCGCCGGATTGATCTTCAGAAATGCCGGCGTCTTGTGCTCGCGCTTCTGGAAATCGATGGGGACGATCTCGTAGCTGGCGGCACATTCGTCCAGCATCCATTTGGCGATCACCGCGCGGCTCTGGGGATTGAAATAAAGCTTCATGCGGAGGACTCCTTTCAGGAAGGGTTCAGGGCGAGTGCCCGGTCCCGGGTGAGCTCACCGCGGGCCGCGCCATCCAGGCAATCAGCGAGGAACGCATGGCTTCCTCGACCGACATGTCGATCGGTTGCACCCACTCGACCGGCACAAACACGGTGTAGCCGCCAATCATGTAACCCATGGGCAGGTACACGGCCACACGTTCACCGGGCAGAAAGCCCGGGGGAAGGTCGGCAAAACCGCGGCGTGTGACCAGGCCGACAATTTCCAGCGGATGGCCGGGCATGCGCAGAATCACCACGCTTTGTTCGCCGGGTTTGCCCGAGGGCGAAAAATAGTCGGCAAAACTTTTCAGCGAGCTGTAAATGCTTTTGATCACCGGCAGGTTGGTGAAGGGCAGTTCGACAATCGACAGCAGATGGCGGACCTTGGGTTTGGAGACCAGGTAACCGATCAGTAGGATGATCAGCACGCCCGACACCAGGCCCATGCCGGGGATGTAGAAGCCGCCGATGATGGGGCTCAGCACCCACAGCGTGAGTTTTTCCGTCCAGGCCAGGAAGATGTAGAGCAGGTACAGCGTGAGTGCCAGCGGCAGCACGGTGATCAGGCCGCGGAAAAAGTATTTGTAGAGTTTTTTCATGATGGTGTGTGATGCCGATTTCCGTGGGGCTGCTGCCCTCCCGGAATATACAGAGTGTGGCCCTTGCTTCGCGGCCTCTCAAGCGCCGCCGGCGCCGCCGGTGTGTAGGTGTGGCCCTACCCGTGCTTTGGGCGAGCTCCCGCACCCACGGCCCACACGCGCATTTATCTTTAAGTCTCTTAAATCAACCCTGGAGAAAACAAATGCCCATCATCGCCTGGCTACTCGGTGTTCCCATCAGTGTCATCATTCTTTTGATGTTGTTCGGCGTGTTTTAAGGAGCCGCGCCCATGTTACGCAAATTGATCGTGCTCGCCATCACATCCGGCCTGGCTGCCAAGTTGTACCGCAGCTATGTCGGCAAGCGCAGCGCTGCTGATGTGGCAGCGGATGTGCCGGCGGCCCCCCGTCGCCAGCGCGCAGGCGCCCCGGCCAATCAGGGCTGAAGGTGGCCCACCGCCCGGATCCGGTCGCTGCGGCGCCCGGATCCGCGGCACTTCCCTCGCGCCGTGACCCCCACACCTTCCCGCTGGCTGGTCACAGATGCGCTTTTCTTTTTTGACTTCCCTTTTACGCCTCAGGGCATGCGCTTGAGCGGCCCGAAACAGGCGCTGAGTGCCGCTGTCCGGCACACCAGCAGCTGGTCGCGCTGCGGGCTGAACTGGATGAAACGTATGCTTTGCTCTCCCGGGCCGTCCAGCATCGCCCCCGCGCAGTCTTTTTTGTCGTTCTGCCGCACCACCGTTTCGACCAGCCGGTAAAAGCCGGCGGCGTCGGGTGCCGCGGCGACTTCATAGGTTTTTTCCGCCACTTCTTCGCCACTGGTGCCCAGCATGGTCCGGTTGGGCCGGAACTGCCAGGTTTCGGTGCAGGCCCCGCCAAAGGTGACCCAGCTCCAGGTGCCCACAATCGGGTGCGGCGGGGCAGCGGCCGCCGGGCCGGCCGCATGCAGCAGGGATGTTGTGGCCAGCAGGCCGCAGACAAATAACAGGTTTCGCAGGCGGGTCATCGGATTCTCGGCGTGGGCAGGGATGCCAATGCTACTCCGCGCCAGCGCTGCGGCCATCCCGGCCCACGCACATCTGGTAACCAGCTTCACGCAGCGTGCCGCTGCGGCACATGCGGGCGACACGCGCCGGCCTTGCAATGCAATGGCAGCGTTTTTCAGCTGCACTACAGGAGAACCCCATGAAAAAATTTGTGCTTTTGCTGCTTGTCGCCGTGGCCGGCCTGGCCGGTTGTGTGGCCGTGCCTTATGACAACGGCCCGCCCCCCCGTGTCCACGGCGGCCCCCATCCTGGCGACCGTGACCGCGACGGCGTGCCCAACCGCGCCGACCGTGACCGCGACGGCGACGGTGTGCGCAACCGCGATGACCGCCGGCCCAACGATCCGCGGCGTTATTGACCCCGGGGCCCTGGGGGGCAGTCGCATCCCGGGCGGCGTCGTTATAGTGGGGTGTCCACTTCGAGGAACTCCCCATGACCACTCACGCTGCCCTGACGGTTGCCCTCCTATTTGCCGCCATCACGCCGCTGCATGCCCAGAGCATCGGCGAGGTGGACACGGTCTTCAAGTTTT
Organism: Paenacidovorax caeni; assembly: GCA_943370985.1. Classification (GTDB taxonomy): domain Bacteria; phylum Pseudomonadota; class Gammaproteobacteria; order Burkholderiales; family Burkholderiaceae_C; genus Polaromonas; species Polaromonas caeni_A. The sequence goes on along the minus strand of CALRTF020000140.1, from coordinate 3,903 downwards.
TCGGCCCTGACCACAAGATCGTGGTTGATGCGCACGATGACCCCAAGGTCAAGGGCGTCACCTGTTACATGTCGCGCGCCAAGACCGGCGGCATCAAGGGCGCGGTGGGCCTGGCCGAAGACCGGTCGGAGGCGTCCATCGACTGCCGGCAGGTCGGGCCGGTGTCTTTTGTCAAAGCGCTGCCGGTCCAGGAAGAGGTCTTCAGCGAACGCATTTCGCTGATCTTCAAGAAAATACGCATCGTGCGCATGGTGGACGCGTCCCGCAATACCCTGGTCTACCTGACCTATTCCGACCGCGTGATCGAAGGCTCGCCGCAAAACAGTGTGGCCTCGGTCCCGGTGGACCGGGCCATGAAAATACCGCTCGAATGAGCCGCGCGGGGCGGTGTGGGTGTCGCTGTCCCACGGCCAACAAGGACTTATCCCTATTCCCGCCGAAGGCGTGATCGCCGAGACTCAACACGACATCGTCACCGGCCTGCGGGCCGGCGTTTTCTCCCCCTACACAGGACAGGCAGACATGACATCACGATCTGCCGCACCCCGGGCGGCGGCTTGCCTTGCACAGACCCGGCTGACCACCGGCAGGCCATGCCGCAGGGCGGCGGTCGCCGGGGACGGTCTTGAAGCCTGAGCAGGCCCTGCAGCAGGCGCATGAGCGCCTGAAAGCCGAGTTGCTGGCGCTCACGCGTGCCAACGAAGCACTCAGGCGTGAACTGTCGGAACAGCAATTTGCCCTGAGCACACTCAAGGCCAACGCCATGCGCAGTCTGGCCGGAATATCGGGGGACTGGTACTGGGAGCAGGATACCGACTACCGTTTTACCGAGTTTGGCGTCGGACCGGAAGGCACAGGCGCCGGCGCAGCCCAGACCGAAAGCAGCGCGATCGGCCATTGCCCCTGGGAACTGCCCAACGTCGTTCCCTTGAGCGCCTCCTGGGAGGCGCACCGCGCCGTGCTCGACGTTCGCCAGCCCTTTCGCGGCTTCGAGTACGTGCGGACCCTGCCCGACGGGACGACCGCCTGGTTCTCGGTCAGCGGGGTGCCGCTGTACGACAGCCAGAGCCGCTTTGCCGGCTACCGGGGCACGGCGCGCGACATCAGTGCCGAGCGCCGTGCCGAGGAGGCACTGCGCCAGGCCTTCGGCTTCCTGAACGAGGTTGTCGATAACGTTCCGGTGGCGCTGCACCTGAAGTCGGTCGAGGGCAGGCATCCGATACGCGTGTGGAACAAGGCCGCGCAGGACCTGTACGGCGTCACGCGCGAGGAAGCCCTGGGACACACGGGTTATGACCTCTGGCCAGGCGAAGACGCCGACCGCATGTTCGCCGCCGACCTGGCGCTGATCGAGAGCGGCATCGCCGAGGATTTCCCCGACCGCACGGCGATCACCCGGCACCGCGGCACCATCCATGTCCACATGCGCAAGGTCGCGCTCAGGGACGCCGGCGGCAAGGTGAGCCACCTGCTGATCACTGCCGAGGACATCACCGAACGCCGCGCCGCCGAGGCCCGGCTGCGGCGCAGCGAGCTGCAGTTCCGCAGCCTGACCCAGCTGTCTTCCGACTGGTACTGGGAAACCGACGCGCAGTTCCGGCTCACGCTGCTGTCGGGCGGCGAGACCGAGGAGAACCGCCAGTGGATCAGCGGCTTCATCGGCAAGGCGCGCTGGGAGATCGACACCAGCCCGGGCAACCGGCAACTCTGGGCCGCTCACCGGGCGGCGCTGGAGCGCCATGAAACCTTTCGCGACTTCGAGTACCAGCGGCTGGACGCGGATGGCCGGGTCAGTGTGCTGTGCATCAGCGGCGAGCCTTTTTTCAATACCGCCGGCCGCTTTGCCGGTTACCGCGGTGTTGGCTCCGACATCACCGAGCGCAAGTCGATCGAAAACGCGCTGCGTGCCAGTGAGGCGCGTTTCCGCGCCGTGGTGGCAGCGCTGGCCGAAGGCGTGGTTCTGCGTGATGCCGGAGGGCAGATCATCGATTGCAATGCCAGCGCCGAGCGCATCCTGGGCCGCAGCCTGGCCCAGATGAAGGGCAGGACCTTGGTCGGCTGGGACTGGCAGCGCCTGCGTGAGGACGGTTCGCTGTTGCCCGACGAGGAGATGCCCAGCATGGTTGCCCAGCGCACCGGCCAGCCCCAGTCCAACCGGGTGATCTGTTACCGCAAGCCCGACGGCAAGGTCCTGTGGTCGCTGATCAATGTGCAGCCGCTGTTTGAAGGCGGCAACGAGGTGCCGACCGGCTTTGTCACCACCATGACCGACATCAGCCAGCGCAAGCGCGATGAAATGGAAATTGTGCGGCTCAATGTGGACCTTGAAAACCGCGTGTTGCGGCGCACCGCCCAGCTGGCGGCCGCCAACAAGGAACTGGAGGCGTTTTCCTACTCTGTCGCACACGATTTGCGCTCGCCGCTGAGCGCCATCGACGGTTTCAGCGCCCTGCTGCAAAGGGCCCTGCCGCCCGGCATGGGCGACAAGGCCGACCATTACCTGCGGCGCATACGCAACGGCGTGCAGCGCATGGGCGAGCTGACGGACGGCCTGCTGTCGCTGGCCCAGTTGTCACGCACCAGCCTGCGCTGGGACGACATGGACATCAGCGCCGAGGCCAGCCAGCTGCTGCGGCAACACGCCGAGCGCGACAGCGCGCGCCGGGTGCGCACCCGGGTCGAGCCCGGGATGGCGGTGCGCGCCGACACCGCCCTGCTGCGCCAGGTGCTGGAAAACCTCATTTCCAACGCCTGGAAGTTCACCTCGAAAACACGGGATGCCGAGATCACGATCGGCCGTGAAACCGGGCCCGACCAGCAGCCGGTCTATTTTGTGCGGGACAACGGCGCCGGTTTCGACATGGCGTATGTGGACAAGCTGTTCGGCACCTTCCAGCGCCTGCATTCGCCGGATGAATTTTCGGGCAGCGGCATCGGCCTGGCCACGGTCAAGCGCATTGTCATCCGCCACGGCGGCCGCATCTGGGCACAGTCCGCGGTGGGCGAGGGCAGCACCTTTTACTTCACCCTGGGCAGCGAGCAGCCGCAGGCCGACACCCCCGATGAAGCCGGCTTTGCGCTGGCCCGGATGTCGCGCGCCAGCCTGCTGCTGCCGGGCGCGGTGGGTACTTCCGTGACGGCGCCGGCGGCCGGGCCGCTCAGCAGCGACAACGACGCCTTCAACCTGAGCGACCAGCAGTTCAGCAACGCCTTCGAACATTCGGCCATCGGCATGGCGCTGATTGCGGTGGACTCGCGCCGCCTGCGTGTGAACAGCGCCTTCTGCCAGATGCTGGGCTACTCCGAGGCCGAGATGCTGTCGCGCACGATTCACGACGTGACGCATCCCGACGACATCGAGTACGACGTGCTGCAGCGCAAACGCGCGCTGGCCGGCGAGATCGAAACCTACCAGTGGGAAAAGCGCTACTTCCACAAGACCGGCCGCATTGTCTGGGCACACCTGAGCTGCTCGCTGGTGCGTGATGCGGACCGCCATCCGATGATGTTCATCTCCCAGGTGCAGGACATCACCGAACGCAGGAACGCCGAGGTGGTGCTGCGCGAAAGCGAGGAGCGTTTCCGCGCGCTCACCGAGTTGTCCTCCGACTGGTTCTGGGAACAGGACGAGGACTTCCGTTTTGTGCAGATCTCCGGCAAGACCACCGACATGGGCGAGCGGGTCGACCACAACATCATCGGCAAGACGCGCTGGGAACTGACCGATGTGGTCATGGCGCCGGGAGGCTGGGACGGCCACCGCGCGCAACTGGCGCGGCACGAGGTGTTTCGCGATTTCGAAATCGTCCGGCAGGACATCCACGGCGCGCTGCATTACGAAAGCATCAGCGGGGTGCCGATTTTCGACGCGAACGGCCGCTTCACCGGCTACCACGGCACCGG
>CALRTF020000139.1:0-10382 GCA_943370985.1 Paenacidovorax caeni | reverse complement strand
CTGGCCCTTGCTGGCATTGCCTTGGCAGCTATCAGTTTTATAGCTGCTCCAGCCAGCGCCCAAAGCGGCTGGCCGAACAAGCCGGTGCGCATCGTGGTGCCGTTCGCACCGGGCGGAACCACCGACATCCTGGCGCGCGCGGTGGCGCCCGAGCTGGCCAGGGCCTTTGGCCAGCCCTTTGTGGTCGACAACCGCGCCGGCGCCGGCGGCAATGTGGGCGCCGACCTGGTGGCCAAGGCGCCCGCCGATGGTTACACCCTGCTGATGGGCACCGTCGGCACGCATGGCATCAACAAGTCGCTTTACGCCAAGATGCCTTTCGACCCGCAGAAGGACTTTGCCCCGATCACGCTGGTGGCCGGCGTGCCCAACGTGATGGTCATGAACACCGAAAAAGCAGCGAAGCTGGGCATCAACAGCGTGGCGGACTTCGTCAAATACGCCAAAGCCAACCCCGGCAAGCTCAGCATGGCCTCCAGCGGCAACGGCACTTCCATCCACCTGGCCGGCGAGCTGTTCAAGTCGCAAAACGGCATTTTCATGACCCACATCCCCTACCGCGGGTCCGGCCCGGCACTGCTGGACATGATAGGTGGCAACGTGGACGTGATGTTCGACAACCTGCCTTCGGCCATGCCGCAGATCAAGGGCGGCAAGCTCAAGGCGTTTGCGGTGACCAGTGCCGAGCGTTCCGGCGCGATGCCGGAACTGCCGACCGTCGAGGAGGCCGGCAAGCTCAAGGGTTTTGAAGCCAGCAGCTGGTTCGGGCTGCTGGCGCCGGCTGGCACACCGCCCGAGATTGTCAGCCGCATCCAGCAGGAAGTGGCCAAGGCCCTGGCCACGCCGGCCATCAAGGAGAAAATGCTCGCGCAGGGTGCCATCCCGAGCGGCAACACCCCGCAGCAATTCGCCCAGCTGATCGACGCGGAAATCACCAAGTGGGCGCAGGTCGTCAAGGCCTCCGGCGCGAAGGTCGACTAGGCGACTTGCAGGCCCCAGGCGCGGCGAGCGGAGCTCTTTTCAGGCCGTGGCCGCGCGTTCTGCTTTGCCGGCCCGCGGGGCCGTATCTCTAGACCCCCCAGACCACCTCGTGGCCGGCCTTGTGGTTGCGCTCCAGCATGTCGATAAAGGGCAAGGCACGCTGGCGCAGACCCAGGCCTTCGCCGGACACCGGCGCCTCGTCGGCGTCCTGGTCATGGGATTCTTCCAGCGCGATGGCAGCCTGCAGGGCGGCAATCGCGGCGGGCATCTGCTCCGGCAGGATGATGCCCTTGGGGCCGGCGTCCTTGCCGATGATCTCCAGCACACGGCGGCCATTGGCCTCCAGCATGATGACGTCGCCGGCAGCCTTGGATTTGAATTTGTACAGCATGGAAAGCTCCAGATAGGGAAGGTTCGCCTGTGATTATGCGGCTGCCCTCGCGCCAAATCTGTAGGCTGCTATCCCGTCGTGCGGCATCGCGGCAAGGGGCTGACGCAAAATACCGGCCTATGCTGAATATTCCGACCGCTCCCAAACCCGCCGTGCAGGCATTGAGCCAGGACGGCCTGCGCCTGTTGTCGCCCGCCGATCTGACAGCGTCGCTGCCGTCGCAATGGGCGCAAGGCTGGGCTGCGCTGACGCCCTCCTGGGACCATTTGCCACCGGATGCCCACCTGAAGGATGGCGGCCACTACCGCAAACGCCGTCACAGCTGCTTCATCCAGGACCTGGAGAGCGGCCAGCTGGCACAGACGCCGCATCGCGCCCACTGGCAACCCACCGACTACAACGCCTTGCATGGGGGCTTTGAGCGCTGGTTCGAGCCGGTCGAAGCGGGCATCGCGGCCGCGCCGTCCTGGACCACACTGCTGGCCGAACTCGGCCGGCTGTTCGCGCAGGTGCGGCCGGTGGACCGCTGGTTCATCGAGGCGCACCAGTTCCGCATCGACACCGCCGGCGGGGTGGGCCGCCCCACGCCGGAAGGCGCGCACCGCGACGGTGTGGACTTTGTGGTGGTATTGCTGGTAGCCCGGCGCGGCGTCAAGGGCGGCGAGACCCGGGTCTTCGACGCCAACGGACCGCAGGGTCTGCGTTTTGTGATGCAGGAGCCGCTGACCACGCTGCTGCTGGACGATGCGCGAGTGATCCATGAAACCACCCCCATCCTGCCGCTGCAGGCCGGCGCGCAAGACGGGCACCGCGACACCCTGGTGCTGACTTACCGGGCCGGTGACTTTCAGGCGCCTTGAGCCCCGGTTCGCGCACGGCGGGCCGGCAGCGCCGGACCCGCGGCCCTGCCTGACAGGAGATGCCTTGCCCGCTGCAGTCCACATGCCGCCGGCTCCGCGTTAACCATGAGTGCCTCCATGGAAAACCGCTTGACGAAAATAGTTTAAACCTAAACAATTAAGATTCGATCAATCACTTGAACGGGTCTTCAATGCACATCCTTTGCCTGGGCGGCGGGCCCGCCGGCCTGTACTTCGCGCTGCTGATGAAGCTGCAGGATCCGGCCAGCCAGATCACCGTGGTGGAGCGCAACCGCCCTTTTGACACCTTCGGCTGGGGTGTGGTGCTGTCGGACCAGACGCTGGGCAACCTGCGCGCGGCCGACCCGGTCAGCGCGCAGCTGATCGGAGACGCCTTCAACCACTGGGATGACGTCGAGGTGTTTTTCAAGGGCCGGTCGGTGCGCTCGGGCGGCCACGGTTTTTGCGGCATAGGCCGCAAGCGCCTGCTCAACATCCTGCAGGAACGTTGTATGGAGCTGGGCGTCGAGCTGGTGTTCGAGACCGATGTGCAGGACGACCAGGCCATCGCCGCCAACTACAAGGCCGACATCGTGATCGCCAGCGACGGCCTGAACAGCCGCATCCGCAACCGTTACGCCGAGACCTTCAAACCCGATGTGGACCTGCGCGCCTGCCGTTTTGTCTGGCTGGGCACCCACAAGACCTTCGACGCCTTCACCTTTGCCTTCGAGCAGACCGAACACGGCTGGTTTGCCGCGCATGCCTACAAGTTCGATAACAACACCTCGACCTTCATCGTCGAGACGCCCGAGGCAGTCTGGAAGGCCCACGGCCTCGATGCCATGAGCCAGGAAGAAGGCATCGCTTTCTGCGAGAAGCTGTTTGCCAAATACCTGGACGGCAACGCCCTGATGAACAACGCCACCCATGTGCGCGGTTCGGCGATCTGGATCCGCTTTCCGCGTGTGGTCTGCGAGCGCTGGGTGCACCATGCGTCCATAGCCGGCAAGGACGTGCCCATCGTGCTGATGGGTGATGCGGCCCATACCGCCCACTTCTCGATCGGCAGCGGCACCAAGCTGGCGCTGGAGGACGCGATCGAGCTGACCCAGTGTTTCGCGCAGACGCCCGAGCCCGCGAAGGCGCTGGAAACCTATGAAGCCTTGCGCTCGGTGGAAGTGCTGAAGATCCAGAACGCCGCGCGCAATTCCACCGAATGGTTCGAAAACGTGGACCGCTACAGCGGCCTCGATGCCGAGCAGTTTTTTTATTCCATGATGACGCGGTCACAGCGCATCAGCCACGAAAACCTGCGGGTGCGGGACGCGTCCTGGCTGCAGGGTTACGAGCAGTGGCTGGCCAAAAGCGCGGACCGCGCCGCGAAGGGCCGCCCCGAGCAAGCGATGGCCCTCTCGGGGGGCAGCGCAGTACACGCAGTGACAAGCGTGGGGGCAACATCAGCACCACCGCCGATGTTGCTGCCTTTGAAGGTGCGCGAGCTGACCCTGAAAAACCGCATCGTGGTCTCGCCCATGGCGACCTACAGCGCCATCAACGGCCTGCCCCAGGACTTCCATCTGGTGCACCTGGGCGCACGTGCGCTGGGCGGCGCGGCCATGGTGTTTGCCGAAATGACCGCCCCCTGCCCCGAAGGCCGCATCACCCCGGGCTGTCCGGGCCTGTGGAACGAGGAACAGATGCTGGCGTGGAAACGTATTGTCGATTTTGCGCACCGCTCGGGTGAGGGCGTACGCATGGGCATGCAGCTGGGCCACAGCGGGCCCAAGGGCTCGACCCAGGTCGGCTGGGAGTCGCCCGATGAACCGCTGCCCTCGGGCAACTGGCCGCTGCTGGCCGCCAGCGCCGTGGCCTACGGGCCGACCAACGCCGTGCCGGCTGCCATGACACGGGGCGACATGGACCGCATCAAGGCGCAGTTTGTGCAATCGGCCGTGTATGCGGCGCAAGCCGGCTTCGACTGGCTGGAGCTGCATTGTGCGCACGGCTACCTGCTGTCGAGCTTCATCACGCCGCTGACCAATGTGCGAAGCGATGACTACGGCGGCAGCCTGGAAAACCGCTGCCGTTACCCGCTGGAAGTCTTCGAGGCCGTGCGCGCGGTCTGGCCCGCGCAGCTGCCCATGAGCGTGCGCATCTCGGCGCACGACTGGGCGCCCGGCGGCAACACCGCCGATGACGCGGTGGCGATCGCGCGCCTGTTCAAGGCGGCCGGCTGCGATTTCATCGACGTGTCCTCGGGGCAGACCACGCGCGCTGCCAAACCGGTTTATGGCCGCATGTACCAGACGCCGTTTGCCGACCGCATCCGCAACGAGGTCGGCATCCGCACAATTGCCGTCGGTGCGATCTCCGAGGTCGACCATGTCAACAGCATCATCGCAGCCGGCCGCGCCGACCTGTGTGCGATCGCGCGCCCGCACCTGGCCGACCCGGCCTGGACCCTGCATGAGGCGGCCAGGCTGCAGAGCCGGCATGTGGACTGGCCCAAGCCCTACCTCAGTGGCCGGGACCAGATGTACCGCGAACTTTCAAAGCAAAAACAGGCCTGAGCCCCCGTCCGGCAGGGGCATACAGCTATCAAAACAGTAGCAAATGGAGACCGTCATGGACATGGAAGCACGAGGACACCGCGAACACCCCGAGGCGCTGCGCCTGTGGCTGCGCCTGCTGACCTGCACGCAGCTGATCGAAAAGCAGGTGCGCGCCCAGCTGCGCGAGCAGTTCGACACCACCTTGCCGCGTTTTGACCTGATGGCCCAGCTCGAGCGCAACCCGGACGGCCTGAAGATGAACGAGTTGTCGCGCCGCATGATGGTCACCGGCGGCAATGTCACGGGCATCACCGACCAGCTGGTGACCGAAGGCCTGGTCGAGCGCGTGGATGTCGAAGGCGACCGCCGTGCCTACCGCGTGCGCCTGACCACACGCGGGCGCAAGACCTTTGACGAGATGGCGCGCCAGCACGAAGACTGGATCGTCCAGGCTTTCGGCGGCCTGTCAGCGCGCGAAATCGAGACCCTGCACAAGCTGCTGGGCAAGGTCAAGCAGCACCAGACCGACCTGAACCAGGAAATGGAAAACGCATGAAACATTACATAGGCCCCGCCAACCCCATGCACGCGCAGTTCAATGCGCTGGCAGCCTACGAAGCGCGCCATTTCGCCTACGCCTTTGCGGACGGCGTGGCGACCCTGACGCTGAACCGGCCGGAGCGCAAGAACCCGCTGACCTTTGACTCGTACGCCGAATTGCGCGACCTGTTTCGCGCGCTGAACAGCGCCACCGATGTCAAGGTGATTGTGCTGACCGGTGCCGGCGGCAACTTCTGCTCGGGCGGCGACGTGCATGAAATCATCGGCCCGCTGACCAGAATGAGCATGCCCGAACTGCTGGAGTTCACGCGCATGACCGGCGACCTGGTCAAGGCCATGCGCCTGTGCCCGCAGCCCATCGTGGCCGCCATCGACGGCATCTGTGCCGGCGCCGGCGCGATGATGGCGCTGGCCGCCGACATGCGCCTGGGCACGCCGCAGGCCAAAACCGCCTTCCTGTTCACGCGCGTCGGCCTGGCCGGCGCCGACATGGGCGCCTGTGCGCTGCTGCCGCGTCTGATCGGCCAGGGCCGCGCCTCCGAGCTGCTGTTCACCGGCCGTGTCATGACGTCGGCCGAAGGACTGCAGTGGGGCTTTTTTAATGCGCTGCACGAACCGGCCGAGGTGCTGGGCAAGGCGCAAGCCCTGGCCGCCGACCTGGCCGCAGGCCCGACCTTCGCGCACGGCATGACCAAAACCATGCTGCACCAGGAGTGGGCCATGACGCTGGACCAGGCGATCGAGGCTGAAGCCCAGGCGCAGGCGATCTGCATGCAGACGCAGGACTTCACGCGCGCCTACGAAGCTTTCTCGAGCAAACAAAAACCGGTGTTCCAGGGAGACTGAATGAAGGCCGCCACCGATCACCTGACACTTCCGTTTTTTGACGAAACCCACCGCACGCTGGGCCGCGAGCTGGCCGACTGGGCGCCGCTTCAGCAGGTGGACGAAAGCGACGACCGCCGCGCCTGCCGGCAATGGGTGCGCCTGCTCGGCGACGGCGGCTGGCTGCGCTACTGCGTGCCCGGCAGCGCCGGCGGTGCGCTGGACAGGCTGGACTCGCGCGCGCTGGTGATCCTGCGCGAAACCCTGGCCTTTCATTCGCCGCTGGCCGACTTCGCGTTTGCGATGCAGGGCCTGGGCAGCGGCGCCATCACGCTGGCCGGGACCCCGGCGCAGCAGGCCGCCTACCTGCCTGCGGTGGCGCGCGGCGACAAGATCGCCGCCTTCGCGCTCAGCGAGCCCGATGCGGGTTCCGACGCCGGCGCCATGACCACCAGCGCCGTCGCGGCGGCAGGCGGCTGGGCCCTCGACGGCAGCAAGACCTGGATCAGCAATGGCGACATTGCCGACTTCTACGTCACCTTTGCCAAGACCGACAAAGACGCCGGCACGCGCGGCATCACGGCCTTCATCGTTGATGCCGGCAACCCCGGGCTCGACAGCAGCGAACACATCGCCGTGATGGCGCCGCACCCGCTGGCCACGCTGAAGTTTGCTGATTGCAGGCTCAACGCCGGCACACAGCTCGGCCCGCTCAACGGCGGTTTCAAACTGGCGATGCAGACGCTGGACATTTTCCGCGCCTCGGTCGCCGCCGCCGCACTCGGCATGGCGCGGCGCGCGCTGGCCGAGGCGGTGCGTTTTTCGCGTGAACGCAGGATGTTCGGCCAGACCCTGGCCGACTTCCAGCTGACGCAGGCCAAGATCGGCGAGATGGCCGCGCTGGTTGATGCCGCCGCCCTGCTGACCTACCGCGCCGCCTGGCTGCGCGATGACAGTGAAGCCCGCGGCGCCGGCAAACGCATCACCGCCGAGGCAGCGATGGCCAAGATGACGGCCACCGAAAATGCCCAGCGCGTGATCGACATGGCGCTGCAGATGCACGGCGGCCTCGGTGTCAAGGTCGGCACCAAGGTGGAAAGCCTGTACCGCGATATCCGCTCGCTGCGCATCTACGAAGGTGCGACCGAGGTCCAGCAACTGATCATTGGCAAGGCGATGCTGCAATCATGAAACCACCCGCTCCTTCGGTACAAACCGACCGTTTTGTGCATGACCGCCTGCCGCCGGCAGACCAGTGGCCGCAGATGCGTTACGAGTTGCCTGAACTGGCAATCGCCGCACAGGCCAACCTGGTCGATGTGCTGTTTGACCGCGTTGAGCAACAGGGACTGTCGGCGCGGCCGTTTTTGCGCTCCGACAAGATCACCCTCAGTTATGCCGATGCGCATGAACGCATCAAACGCATCGCCCAGGTGCTGACCGAAGACCTCCAGCTGGTGCCTGGCAACCGCGTGTTGCTGCGCGGCGGCAACACGATTGGCATGGCCCTGGCCTGGCTGGGCGTGGTCAAGGCCGGCCTGGTGGCGGTGGCCACCATGCCGCTGCTGCGCGCCAAGGAGCTCGGCGAAGTCATCAGCAAGTCGCAGGCCACCGTCGCCCTCTGTGATGCCGGCCTGATGGCGGAGCTGCAAACGGCGCAAAGCCTGAACCCGGTGCTGGCGCACATCGTGCCCTTCAACACCAACGAGGCCGGTTCGCTGGCGCTGCGGGCGGCCGGCAAGGACGGCAACTTCACGCCGTGCCGGACCTCGGCCGACGACATCGCGATGATGGCCTTCACCTCGGGCACCACCGGCACACCCAAGGCGCCGGTGCACACCCACCGCGACGTACTGGCGGCCTGCGAAGCCTGGCCGCGCCATGTGCTCAAGGCCAGGCCCGAGGACATCGTGATGGGATCGCCACCGCTGGCCTTCACCTTCGGCCTTGGCGGCATGCTGATTTTCCCGATGTGGGCAGGCGCCTCGGTGTATTACCCGAGCATTACCTACACGCCTGAAGCCATGGTCAAGCTGATCAACGAGGTCGGCGCCACCATCTGCTACACCGCGCCGACGTTTTACCGGCAGATGGCGGCCTTTGCCAAACAGCACGGGGTGCCCACGCTGCGCACCTGCGTCAGTGCCGGCGAGGGCCTGCCTGACGCGACGCGCCAGCTCTGGAAGGAAGCGACCGGCATCGAGATGACCGACGGCATAGGCGCAACCGAGATGTTCCACATCTTCATCTCCGCCGCGCCGGCCGATGTGCGCCGCGGCGCCATCGGCAAGGTGGTGCCAGGCTACACCGCCAAAGTCGTGGACGACGCCGGCCAGGAAGTGGCGCGCGGCACCATTGGCAAGCTCGCGGTGATCGGGCCCACCGGCTGCCGCTACCTCGACGACGAACGCCAGGCGAATTACGTCAAGGACGGCTGGAACTACCCCGGCGACGCCTTCCTGCAGGACGAGGACGGCTATTTCTTCTACCTGGCCCGGGCCGACGACATGATCATCACCTCGGGTTACAACGTCGGCGGACCGGAGGTCGAAGACGCGCTGCTGAGACACCCCGCGGTAGCCGAGTGCGGCGTGATCGGTGTGCCCGACGACGAACGCGGCATGGTGGTCAAGGCCTTTGTCGTGCTCAAGCCAGGCCACGCCGGCGATGCGGCCATGTGCAAGCAGCTGCAAGACCACGTCAAGGCCACGCTGGCGCCCTTCAAGTACCCGCGGCAGGTCGAGTTCGTGACCAGCCTGCCGCGCACGGAAACCGGCAAGCTGCAGCGCTTCCGGCTGCGCCAGCCATGAGGTTTTCGGTACGCAAGCAGGTCCGCTTCCACCACTGCGATCCGGCCGGCATTGTTTTTTACCCGCAGTATTTCTACCTGCTGCATGAGACGCAGGAAGATTTTCTGGCGCATATCGGGCATCCGGAGCATGTGCTGATTGCCTCCGGTGTGGGGGTGCCCATCGTGGACCTCAAAACCGAGTTTCTCGGCATGTGCCGCTACGGCGACGAGATCGACATCAGCCTGCACCTGACCCGCATCGGCAACGCCAGCATCGGCATGCACTATGAAATTCATAGCAGTTCACCCCCGCCGGATGGGGGCCAGACGCTGAAACTGGTTGCAGACACCGTGGTGGTATGTTCGCAAGTCCCGCATGGCAAGGTGCTGCCCATCCCGGACGGCTTGCGCGCCGCGCTGCTGCCTTATCTCGACACAACAAAGGAAGACAAACCATGATGAAACTGCTGCAACCCTCGGACTGGGCCGAGCCCAAAGGTTACGCCAACGGCGTGATGGCGCGCGGGGCGATGATTTTTGTGGGCGGCCAGATCGGCTGGAATGCGCAGCAGCAGTTCGAAAGCGATGACTTCATCGCACAGACGCGGCAGGCGCTGCTGAACATCCGGGCGGTGTTGCAGGCCGGCGGGGCCGGGCCGGAGCACATGGTGCGCATGACCTGGTATGTGGTGGATCGCGTCGAGTACATCGCCCGCCTCAAGGAGCTGGGCGCGGCCTACCGGGAGGTCATGGGCAGGAACTTTCCGGCCATGACCTGCGTGGAGGTGGCAGCCCTGGTCGAGGAACGGGCGCGCATTGAAATTGAAGTGACGGCCGTCCTTCCTGACTGAATCGCCGCACCCGGTGTCCACAGGGCTGGCTGCCGTGGCTGCCCCCCGGCCGACCTGTGCAAACTGGCGGACAAACACGCGGTTCTGGCATAAGATGTTTCCGAGGCCGGCAAAACTCCATGCACTCGCGGGGGCCGGCGACCTCAGACCATTTGGAGAGATTTTCTGTGACCCCAGCCCGACCGCCGCATGCGTGCCCCCACGCCACAGGATTTTTCCATGAATGAGCCGGTGAAAAGCTTCAGGCAGTCAGCGCCTGAACCCGAGTTCGGGCTCGCGGAAGCGCAGCGGCGCATGCAGCGCCAGCTGATGACCTCAACGGGCGTGGCCCAATCGGTTTTCAACCTCGCCCGGCAGGAGCTGACCTGGAACCCCCGGGCCTATGAAATGTTCGGCGTGGATGCGGCGGAGTCACCGCTCACCCTGGATTTTGCGATGGGCCTGGTCTACCCCGATGATATGGACATGCTGATCAAGGCCCGCGAGCAGTTGCGCCGCAGTCCCGGCGCGATCGAGCTTGATTACCGGATCATCCGGCCCGACGGGGGCCTGGTGGAAATTCACTCG
>CALRTF020000138.1:0-10393 GCA_943370985.1 Paenacidovorax caeni | reverse complement strand
TGGAGCTTGCGTCGGTCATGGGTGTCCTACAAGAACAGTCTTGAAAAAGGGCGTATTGGGGTCAACCCGGGATTGTAACGGAGCGCGATGCGCAATTTCAAGCCAACAGGCTCGCCCGACAGGCTTGCTGCGACATCGACGGGTGGCGGCTGGCACGGGAGCAACAAGAGCAACCATAATGGCGCCCTGCGCCCCGCCCGTGCGGCGGGAACCGATCCGGCACCAACACAGGAGCAAGCCATGGGCATGATGAAGGAATTCAAGGAGTTTGCCGTCAAGGGCAATGTGATCGATCTGGCCGTGGGCGTGATCATCGGCGCGGCGTTCGCGAAAATTGTTGATTCCGTGGTCAGCGACCTGATCCTGCCGCTGGTCGGCGCGGTCATCGGCAAGCTCGACTTTTCCAACTTCTTCGTGGTGCTGGGCAGCGTGCCGCCAGGCACCGCCCTGACCCTGGACGCGCTGAAAAAAGCCGGCGTGCCGGTGTTTGCCTATGGCAACTTCATCACCGTGGCGGTCAACTTCGCGATCCTGGCCTTCATCATTTTCCTGATGATCAAGCAGATCAACCGGCTGAAAAAAGAAGCACCAGTGGCTGCGCCGCCGGCCGCTGTCACGCCGGAAGACGTGTTGTTGCTGCGCGAGATTCGCGACAGCCTGAGGAAATAGACTCACCCTGCCGGACGCTCACGGCGTGTAGCGCCTTCCCGCTTCCAGGGGCGGCGCCCCGCTGGTCAATCCATGCCTCGCTATCGATTTGGTAGCTGCTAGCCCCCGCCGGGCAAGGGCTGGCGGTCATTTTGGCACTGGACGGTGGGCGATTCAGCCGGCCAGTCTGCGCGCCATGCGCACCGCCGCGATCAGGCTGGAGGCATCGGCCTTGCCGGTGCCGGCGATGTCGAAGGCCGTGCCGTGGTCCGGGCTGGTGCGCACCAGCGGCAGGCCGAGCGTGACATTGACGCCCTGCTCGACCCCGAGGTATTTCACCGGGATCAGGCCCTGGTCGTGGTACATCGCCACCACCACGTCGAACTCCCCGGGTTTGTCGGCCGTGTGGCGCGCGCGCATGAACACGGTGTCGGGCGCGAAGGGGCCGCTCACGTCCAGGCCCTGGGCCCGGGCCGCGGCGATGGCCGGCGCGATGATGTCGATTTCCTCGCGGCCGAACAGCCCGCCCTCGCCGGCATGCGGATTCAGGCCGGCCACCGCGATACGCGGCGCGCCGCCCGACGCACTGCGAACCGCGTGGTGCGTGATCTGCAGCGTCTGCAACAGCCGGTCCAGCGTCAGCGCGTTGATGGCCTCGCGCAGCGACAGGTGGATGCTGACCAGCACGGTCCTGAGTTGATCGTTGGCCAGCATCATGCGCACCGGCATGTCGGCCAGCGCCCGGCCCGCAAAGGCCGCGGCCTCGGCCTGCAGCAACTCGGTATGCCCCGGAAAACGCGCAAATTCGGCGCCGGCCAGGGCCAGCGCCTCCTTGTGGATGGGCGCCGTGACCAGCGCTGCGGCCTCACCGGCCAGCGTGGCGCGGGTGGCCCAGACGATGCAGTCGGCCGCCGCCTTGCCGGCTGCCGCGCTGACCTGGCCATACGCCGCCGGTTCGGGCAGTTCGCAAGCCTGCAGCACCGGGATGCACAGCGGCGGCACGTCCGCCCACCCGGTCATCCCGGCCAGCTGCAACACCGGCAGCGTTGATGCCGGCGCACCCGAAACCAGCCGCGAGGCGCGGCGCAGGCTCGCCACGTCGCCCGCCACCACACAGCCGGTCAGATCGGCTGGCGCCTCCCGAAAGGCCCTGGCGATGATTTCGGGGCCGATGCCGGCCGGATCGCCCATGGTGATGAGCAGGGGCCGGGTCAGCGCCATGCGAGCGCCCCCTCACGGACAGGTGCGGCCTTGGTAGATGTCATGACTTCCCCCGGCCAGCTGATCGGCCCATAATGGTTTGAAAGCCGCCCTGCCCTGCGTCCGCATACCCGGTCAAAGGCAGGCGGCGGGCAGCCGGATGGAAGGAGGCAGCGCTATGCATTCTGTCGGTATTTTCGCGCAAACCATGGCGGCCGTCCGGACCTGCCCCCCTGTGAGCGCATGAACGCCGCAGAAACCGTCATCTGGAGCGCCGCGGCAGGCTCCCTCGCGCTGGTGGTCCTGCTGGCGCTGGTCGACGCGATTTACAGCCGCACCCAGGCCAGCGTGCAAAGCCTGGTCTACCTGAGTGCCTGCTGGCTGTTTTTTTTCCTGCTCAGCGGCCTGCCCGAAGCCCTGCTTGACCAGACCGACGCGCCCTGGGTCCATACCGCCCAGGTGCTGATCGGCCCCTTGTGCGCCGGCCTGGGGGCGTACGGCGCGAGCCACTGGCTGTCGGCGCCCAGGCGGGACCGCGTGACCGACATCAGCTTTCGCGGCACCACGCTGGCGTGCCTGATCGGCGGGCCGCTGTGCCTGCTGCTGCCGCCAGGCCTGCAACTGGCGGCGTCGGCCATGCTGACCGTGGTGACCCTGTCGGTGGCGCTGTGGCTGGCGGTGCGCGCCACCCAGCAGGGGGACCGCCTGGCCTGGGGCCTGGCCGCGGGCTGCCTGCTGACCTTGCCGCTGCAATGCGGCCTTTACTGGCTGGCGCTCAACAGCACACGCCCGTCGCTGGTGATCCAGGCGGTGGTGGCCCTGCTCGGCCTGCTGAGCATGGCGGCGATTGCAGTGACGCTGTGGCTGCGCAACCACCAGGACCTGCAAATCCGCCACCAGGCGCGTTCGCGGCGCGACCCGGTGACCCAGCTCTACAACAGCACGGTGATGGTGCAGAAAATCTTGCGTGCGCAGCGCCGGCTGGTGCGCACCCGGCGCGATGGCGCACTGATGGCCGTGCAGGTCTTCGATCCCGAGCGCCTGCTGACCCAGGTCGGCCACTACGGCCTCAACGAAATCTACAGCCAGCTGGCGCGCCGGATGCAGCGCCACACCGGGGTGGTCAATCCGGCCGGCCGTTATTACGACCGCTGCTTCGTGGTGCTGATCGAAACCCTGCATTCGCCGCGCTGGATACGCACCATGGGCCTGCGCGTGGCCTCCAGCCTGCGCAAGCCGCTGGAGGTCACCTCGCTCAACGGCGAGCGCATCAAGCTCAGCGCCGACATCGGGGTCGGCATGGTGCACCTGTCGGGCGCGGCCAAGGACGTGGACGAGTTGCTGCATGAGGCGCAGGACATGGCGGCGGCCGCGCGCGCCATGCGCTCGCGCGCCGCTCTGCTCGACGAGATCAGCCGCCAGGCCGTGCCGGTTGAAAACGCCGAACTGGGCGCCAGCTGGCACGCCATGCGCACCGCCCGTTCGCACCCGGCGCGCGCGCTGCAACCGGCCCGGTCGCGCCGCACCGCCGCCTAGGCCGGGTTGTCGATGTCGATGAACGCGTGGGCCAGGCCGAACTGCGCCGCCACATGCGATGCCACCGCCGGCGCGCCGTAACGCTCGGACGCGTGGTGGCCACAGGCGATGAAAGCCACGCCCATCTCGCGCGCGTAGTGGGCCTGCGGCTCGGAGATCTCGCCGGTGATAAAAGCGTCGGCGCCGGCGGCAATCGCGTCCTCGAAGTAAGCCTGCGCCCCGCCGGTGCACCATGCTATGTTTTTGATAGCTCCCTGCGCTTGCCCGACAAGGGTGACAGGCCGGTTTAATGCATTTTTGACATGCGAGGCGAGGCTCTCGGCAGAGTCAAAGCCATCCTCGCTGCCGCTGCGCCCGCCGAGGAATCCCAGCTTGTTGTCACCGAAACGGCGGTCGGCCTTCAGGCCCAGCATGCGGCCCAGCTGGGCGTTGTTGCCGAGTTCGGGATGCGCGTCCAGCGGCAGGTGGTAGGCGTAGAGGTTGATGTCGTGGGCCAGCAGCAGCGCCAGCCGCTGCTTCATCCAGCCGGTCACGCGCCCGTCCTGGCCGCGCCAGAACAGCCCATGGTGCACAAAAATCGCATCGGCATCAGCCGCAATCGCGGCTTCGATCAGCGCCAGGCTGGCGGTGACACCCGACACCATCTTGCGCACCTCGGCCTTGCCCTCGACCTGCAGCCCGTTGGGGCCGTAGTCCTTGAACAGCTCGGGCTGCAGCAGCTGGTCGAAAGCACCCAGCAACAGGGCCCGGGGCGCAACCACCGCATCGTGAAGGGTCACGGCAGGAATCCGTCCACGGACAGGTAACGCTCGCCGGTGTCGTAGTTAAAACCGAGCACGGTGCTGCCGGCGGGAATCTCCGGCAGCTTCTGCGCTATCGCCGCCAGCGTCGCGCCGGAGGAGATGCCCACCAGCAGGCCTTCCTCGGCGGCGCAGCGGCGCGCGTAATCCTTGGCCGCATCACCCTCGACCTGGATCACGCCGTCCAGCAGGGCGGTGTGCAGATTGGCCGGGATGAAACCCGCGCCTATGCCCTGGATCGGGTGCGGCGAGGGTTTGCCGCCGCTGATCACGGGCGAGGCCGCAGGCTCCACCGCAAACACTTTTGTGGCGGGAAATTTCTCCTTCAACACCTGGGCCACGCCACTGAGGTGGCCGCCGGTGCCGACACCGGTGATCAGATAGTCCACGCCCTGCGGGAAGTCGGCCAGGATCTCCTGCGCGGTGGTGCGCACATGGATGGCGATATTGGCCGGGTTGTCGAACTGCTGCGGCATCCAGGCGCCCGGCGTTTTCGCGACCAGCTCTTTGGCGTGCGCAATCGCGCCGTTCATGCCTTTTTCACGCGGCGTCAGCTCGAAGCTGGCGCCGTAGGCCAGCATCAGCCGGCGGCGCTCGATGCTCATGCTGTCGGGCATGACCAGCACCAGCCTGTAACCCTTGACGGCGGCCACCATGGCCAGGCCGACACCGGTGTTGCCCGAGGTCGGCTCGATGATGGTGCCGCCGGGCTGCAGCGCGCCGGACTGCTCGGCGGCTTCAACCATGGCGAGCGCGATGCGGTCCTTGATCGAGCCGCCCGGATTGCTGCGCTCGGACTTCACGTAAATCTGGTGGGTATGACTGGCCGGCCCGAACAGCCGGTTGATGCGGATGTGCGGCGTGTTGCCGATGGTGGCGAGAACGCTGGAAGCTTTCATGACGAATCCTTGGGTAGGTGGCGCAGGCGGCGGCGCGGGCGGCGCAGGCTTGCCGGGGTGTCTGCAAATTATGGCCCTTGCAGCATCCCGCAGTCGCCGTCAGGGCTGCAAACTGGAGGAAAATTGCGTTTGTTGCAATCGCTGCGCAGCCCTCCCCCGGCCTGCGGCAGATTTTTTCCCTGGACCCACCATGCGCAAATCCTGGCTTCTGTTTTCACAAACCGTCACGGTGCTGCTGGCGGCTTATTTTGTGGTCGCGACCCTGCAACCCCAGTGGGTGAACCGGCAGGCCCTGGGCAATGCCATCGCCGTGATCGAAGCGCCGGCAGGGCCTGCCGCCAGCGCCGCGCCGGTGGGCAGTTTTGCCGCGGCCGCCAAAACCGCGTCGGCCGCCGTGGTCAGCATCAACACCAGCAAGGCGGCAGCGCGCAACCCCAACATGAACGACCCCTGGTTCCGCTTCTTCTTCGGCGACCAGGGCGGCCCCAGCGAGCCCCAGGTGGGCCTGGGCAGCGGCGTCATCGTCAGCCCCAATGGCTACATCCTGACCAACAACCATGTGGTCGAGGGCGCGGATGACATCGAGGTCATCCTCAACGACACGCGCAAGGCCAAGGCCAAGGTCATAGGCACCGATCCCGAGACCGATCTGGCGATCCTGAAGATCGAGCTCGACAAGCTGCCGGTGATCGTGCTGGGCAGCTCCGACACGGCGCAGGTCGGCGACCCGGTGCTGGCCATCGGCAACCCCTTCGGTGTCGGCCAGACCGTCACCAGCGGCATCGTCAGCGCCCTGGGCCGCAACCAGCTCGGCATCAACACCTTCGAAAACTTCATCCAGACCGACGCGGCGATCAACCCCGGCAACTCGGGCGGCGCGCTGGTCGACACCCAGGGCCGGCTGCTGGGCATCAACACCGCGATTTATTCGCGCTCGGGCGGCTCCATGGGCATCGGCTTCGCCATTCCGGTGTCCACCGGCAAGCAGGTGCTCGAAAGCATCGTGAAAGACGGCCAGGTCACGCGCGGCTGGATCGGCGTGGAGCCGCAGGACCTGAGCCCCGAGCTGGCCGAAACCTTCGGTATCAAGCCCGGCGCGCTGGGCGGTGGCGGCGTGGTCATCACCGGCGTGCTGCAGAACGGGCCGGCGGCGCAGGCCGGCATCGTGCCCGGCGACGTGATCCTGGAGGTGAATGGCAAGGCGGTGGCCACGGTGTCCGAGCTGCTGACGGCTGTTGCGGCGCTCAAGCCTGGCGTTTCCGCGCCGCTGGCGGTGTGGCGCAAGGACAGGAAGACCGAAGTCGCCGTCGTGCCGGGCACCCGGCAGCGCCCGCAGGCGCGCCGCCAGTAGGCGGATTTGCTACCCAATTTATAGCGAATGGGGCCCGCCCGGCGGGGGCTGGCGGCCTTTTTGACTCAGGGTTTGGCGGCTTCGGCGTCGTCCGGCGCCTGGGTGTGCCGTATGAACAACTGCGCCGCCCAGATGCCGACCTCGTAGAGGATACACATCGGGATCGCCAGCGCCAGTTGCGACACCACGTCCGGCGGCGTCACGATGGCCGCGACCACAAAAGCCAGCACGATGAAATAACCACGGAAGCTTTTGAGTTTTTCGATGCTGACGATGTTCATGCGCGCCAGCACCACCACCGCGATCGGCACCTCGAAAGCCATGCCGAAGGCCAGGAACATGCTCAGCACAAAACCGAGGTAGGCCTCGATGTCCGGCGCCGCCACGATCGACTTGGGCGCAAAGCCCTGGATGAACTTGAACACCTGGCCGAACACGAAGAAATAACAAAACGCCACACCGACAAAAAACAGCACGGTGCTGGACACCACCAGCGGCATCACCAGTTTTTTCTCATGCGTGTAAAGGCCCGGCGCCACAAAAGCCCAGACCTGGTACAGCACCACCGGCAGGGCCAGCATGAAGGCCGCCATCAGCAAAATTTTCAGCGGCACCAGGAAAGGCGAGATCACCGAGGTGGCGATCAGCGAGGCCCCCTTGGGCAAGGTGTCCACCAGCGGCGCGGCCAGCAGGTCGAACAGGACCGCCGGTCCGGGCCAGATCGCCAGGATGCCGGCCGCGATGCCGATGGCAATCACCACCCGGATCATCCGGTCGCGCAGCTCCATCAGGTGCTGCACAAAAGGCTGCTCGGTGCCCGCGAGTTCGTCGGGCTTGTCGGTTTGGGGATCGCTCATGGGGACGGTGTGCGCTGGAATGTAGGCGCGAGGGCTGCGCGTGGGTGGCGGTTGAAGGGGAGATCAGCCGTTTCGGCCGGAAGACGCGCTGGGACGGGGACGGTAACGGGCCACGCGGGCCGCACCCGACAGCGCCTTGGTACGCACGCCGGAGCGCGCCTTGTACCACTGTGGCGTGGCGCCGGTCTTCAGGCGCCAGTTCTTCTTCGGGTGTTTGTATTCGGGAAAACTGATCATGCCCGGCAGTTCCTCGCTGGACGCCGTGCCGGTGGTTTCCGCCCAGGACTTTTCAAAATCGCTGGCGTTGGTCTGGATGGAGTTTTCGACGTCGCGCGCCGCGCCCTCCATCGATTCCTTCATTTTCTTGAGTTCGTCCAGCTCCATCGAGCGGCTGACCTCCTGCTTGACGTCGGCCACATAACGCTGCGCCTTGCCCAGCAGGGTGCCGACAATGCGGGCGACGCGCGGCAGCTTTTCCGGGCCGATGACAATCAGCGCCACCGCGCCTATCAGCGCGATCTTGGACAGGCCGATGTCAATCATGCGAAATCAGCAGGCAAAACCAGCGCCCGGCAAGCGTGGGGGCCGGCATTCAAGACTTTTGCTTGGCTTCCACGTCGATCGTGGTCTTGTCGGCAGTCTGCGCGTGCGTGACCTGGCCGCCCGCGGCGGTTTTGTCGTCGGCGGTCTGGCCACCTTCCTTCATGCCGTCCTTGAAGCCCTTGACGGCGCCGCCCAGGTCGCTGCCCATGTTCTTGAGCTTTTTGGTGCCGAACACCATCACGACGATCAACAGCACGATCAGCCAGTGCCAAATGGAAAACGAGCCCATGTTTCTCTCCTAAGCATTAATTGCAATGTTGCACAAGGTTATGGCCATTCTAAAGGCCTTGCACCCCGCTGCGCCCGAATGGCCCTGCATAACCCATCCCGCGAGCACACCCATCCAGGCCATGATGGATGTAAGGGGGGAAGCTGCCTTGCAAGCGGCATCCCCGATTTTTCAAGCAGGAGCCGCGGGTTCGGCTCCGCCGGCCCGCAGGCGCAGCGCCCCCTCGGGGGGCAGCGACCCGCGCAGCGGCGGAGCGTGGGGGCTAACCTTTAGCCCAGGGGCGGGGACCGCCCATCACATGGATATGCAGGTGGTGCACTTCCTGGCCGCCCTCGGCGCCGGTGTTGGCCACGATGCGAAAACCGCCCTCCGGGTAGGGGCGGCAGCCTTTTTCCAGCGCCAGCCCCGGGGCCAGCGCCATCATCCGCCCCAACAGCGCCGCGTGTTCCGGTCCGACCTGCGCCATCGACGGGATGTGTGCTTTCGGGATCATCAGGAAATGGACCGGCGCCCAGGGGTTGATGTCGTCAAAAACAAAGAGCTCGTCGTCCTCGTAGACCTTGCGGCTGGGGATTTTGCCGGCGGCGATCTTGCAGAAAATACAGTTGTCGTCGTGGGCGGGGCTGGGCTGGCTCATGGTCGGGGCGGGCTCAAAGTTCGGGATGGCGGGTGGCCGGGCGCTGGCTGTTGAAACGCAGCCAGCCGCGGATGCAGCGGTACAGATACCAGAGCCAGACGATGCCGTAAGCGATCATGCCGGGCACGATGAACAGCAGCCACAGCGGCGACAGCAGCACCAGCCACATCAGGGTCCACCAGAAGGTCTGGATCATGTAGTTGTGGTGGTCGATGTAAAGCACGTCGGATTCCTCGCCGCGCCGCACATAGTTGACGATCAGCGCGACCACCGCAAAGATGCCGCCGCTGAACCATGCCAGGGTGTGCAGGCCGTACAGCACATGCATGACAAGGCGGTCGTTCGGGCTTTTGGTGTCGAATTCGGCCAGGTTGGTTTCGCTCATGGTGTTCTCCTCTGTTGGCAGCGTACAGCTGATTTATTTTTCGGCGGCTTCCCGGTCCTGCGCCTTGCGCAGGGCTTTTTCCTCAATGCCACTGGTACCCTCGCGGCGCTCGAGTTCGGCAATCACGTCGGCCGGCGACAGGCCGTAATGCGCCAGCGCAATCAGGCTGTGAAACCACAGGTCGGCCACTTCGCCGACCAGTTTGGCGCCGAGCTCGGGGGTGCGGCCGCCGTGGTCCATGTCCTTGGCTGCCATCACGGTCTCGGTGGCCTCCTCGCCGATTTTTTTCAGGAAGGCATCCGGGCCCTGGTGCAGCAGGCGTGCGACATAACTGGTGGACGGGTCGCCGCCCTGCCCGGGCTTGCGGCTTTCGATGATGCGCGCCAGGCGCTGCAGGGAGTCACTGGAGGTCATGGCAGTGTCTTTATTGTTATTTATAGATGCTGGCCGGGTCTTTCAAGACCGGCTCGGTCACCACCCACTGGCCGTCCCGGTACAGGCTGAAAAAACAGCTGTGCCGGCCGGTGTGGCAGGCAATGCCCGGCTCATGGCCGAGCTGGGTCACCTTGAGCAGGATCACGTCGTTGTCGCAATCCATGCGGATCTCGTGCACCGTCTGCAAATGACCGGACTCCTCGCCCTTGTGCCAGAGCCGGGCGCGCGAGCGGCTGTAATAGACGGCCTGGCCGAGTTCGGCAGTTTTCTGCAGGGCCTCGCGGTTCATCCACGCAAACATCAGCACGTCGCCGCTGGCAGCTTCCTGCGCGATCACCGGGATCAGGCCCTTGTCGTCCCACTGGATGTCATCTAACCATTTTTGCGTCATGCGCCAATTGTCATGGATTTGCAGGGCCTCGGAGATTTCCACGCCAGGATATCGCGGGACCGGCTTTGCCGGACCGCAGATATCGCCCCAGCAGGGGGGAAGGCGTAGCGACACGAAGTGCGCGAAGCCTACGGGGGTTGCGTCAAATCCTGACAGGGATGCCACGCGCGGCCATGTGGGCCTTGGCCTGCTGTACCGTGTATTCGCCGTAATGGAAGATGCTGGCGGCCAGCACCGCATCGGCGCCGCCGAGCTGGATGCCGTCGGCCAGGTGGTCCAGGTTGCCGACACCGCCCGAGGCGATCACCGGCACGCTGACCGCGTCGCTGACGGCGCGGGTCAGGGCCAGGTCAAACCCCGACTTGGTGCCGTCGCGGTCCATGCTGGTCAGCAAAATCTCGCCGGCGCCGCGGCGCGCCATC
>CALRTF020000137.1:0-10427 GCA_943370985.1 Paenacidovorax caeni | reverse complement strand
AAGACGCTGAGCGGTGATGGCGACCCGGTCGATGTGCTGGTGATCACGCCGGTGCCGCTGATCCCGGGCGTGGTGGTGACCTGCCGCGCCATCGGCATCCTGAAGATGACCGACGAAGCCGGCGAAGACGGCAAGGTGCTGGCCGTGCCTGTCGACAAGAAGTGTTCGCTGTACACGCAGTGGCAAAAACCCGAGGACATGAACCCGCTGCGCCTGAAAACCATTGCGCATTTTTTCGAGCACTACAAGGACCTCGAAGAAGGCAAGTGGGTCAAGATCAACGGCTGGGAGGGCACGGACGCCGCCCACAAGGAAATCATGGACGGCATCGCCAACTACCGCAAGGAACACCCCGAAGCCGCCTGATTTTCCAGGGTTTTAGCCCTCCAGCCCTTGCCCGGCAAGGGCGTTCAGCTATCAAAAAAAGAGCACCTGCAGCCAGCCTGCAGGTGCTTTTTTTTGCCTGCCCGCGCTGCACGTGCATGGCGCGCCAGCATGGCCTTCAACTTCCGCGAAATTCTGCCGATAAGCAGACAGGGTCTCCGCAGGGTGAGGCCGTCAAGGCCCGGCTTTCCGGGGACGAGTTTATTGCGCATGCAGGCGTTGAAGGGGAGTGATATGGAGCAGCAGCAAACAGGCGAGCTGTCGCGGGACCAGCAGGCCTTGCTGGACGCGATCCACCGTACCCAGGCGGTGATTGAATTTGACCTGGAAGGCCTTGTGCTGGCTGCCAATGCACTGTTTTTGGCGGCATTCGGCTACACGCTGGAGGACGTGCTGGGCAAACATCACCGCATGTTCTGCAAGCCGGAATTGGCGCAAGACCGGGGCTATCTGGAATTCTGGCAGCGCCTGGCCGGCGGGCAGGCCGATGCCGGGGAGTACCCGCGCGTCGGCAAGTCGGGCCAGACCATCTGGCTGCAGGCTTCCTACAACCCGGTGTTTGATGCGGCCGGCAAGCCTGTCAAGGTGGTCAAGTTCGCCACCGACATCACCGGCGCCAAGCGGCGCAATGCGGATTTCGAGGGCAAGATGAATGCCATCGACCGGGTCCAGGCGGTGATCGAGTTCGACCTGCACGGACAGGTGCTGGCTGCCAACCCCAACTTCACCCGCAGCTTCGGCTATGAACCCGCTGAAATCATCGGCAGGCACCACCGGATATTTTGCGATGCGGCCCATGCGCGCAGTCCGGCCTACCTGGCCTTCTGGCACAAGCTGGGGCAGGGCGAGTTTGATGCGGGCGAGTACCGGCGCGTTTCCAAAACGGGCGCGGATATCTGGATCCAGGCGTCCTACAACCCGATCTTCGATGCCGAGGGCAAGCCCTTCAAGGTGGTGAAGTTCGCCACCGACATCACCGAAGCCAAGTTGCGCAACGCCGAGTTTGAAAGCAAGGTCGAGGCGCTGTCGCGCTCCCAGGCCGTCATCGAGTTTGACATGCAGGGGCATGTGCTCCAGGCCAACAGCAACTTCCTGCGCACGATGGGTTACACCGCCGGCGAAATTGCCGGGAAACACCACGAGATGTTCTGTGAACCCGCGCTTGTCAAGTCGGCGGATTACCGGCATTTCTGGGCCAACCTGAACGAAGGACTGTTCCAGTCGGGCCGTTTCAAGCGTGTCGGCAAACACGAGGTGTCGGTCTGGATCCAGGCCACCTACAACCCGATTCTCGACATGGACGGCAAGCCCTTCAAGGTGGTCAAATTTGCGTCCGACATCACCGAACAGGTGGAACGCGAATTCCTGATCGAGGAGAAGGTGGGCGCGATATCGGAAGTGCTGGACCGGCTCTCCGCCTCCATTGACCATATTTCGGTCAGCTCCAGCGCCTCCCGGCAGCTGGCGTCCCAGACCCAGGCGGAGGCGGCCGACGGCAACCGCCTGCTGATCCATTCGCGGGAGGCGATCGTCGCCATCCAGAAGTCCTCGCTGGACGTGAAGGAAATCGTCGATACCATCAGCGAGATTGCCAGCCAGACCAATCTGCTGGCCTTCAATGCGGCCATCGAGGCGGCGCGCGCCGGTGAGCATGGGCTGGGGTTTTCCGTCGTGGCCGACGAGGTCCGCAAGCTGGCGGAGAAATCGGCGAATGCTGCCCGCGGCATCGCCCGACTCATCAATGAAACCGTGGAGCGGGTGGTCGAAGGCGGGCGGACGTCCGCCCAGGTGGAGGAGGCTTTTGCCAAGATCGTCAGTTCGGTGGCGACCAGCAGCGCCTCCGTCGGGAAGATCAACGATGCCACCTCGGAGCAGGCCATTGCCACACGAAGCGTGGCCATGCTGCTCAGCGAACTCCAGCAGACCACCGGGTCCAGGTGATCATGGTTCAGCCGGCAACAGCCAGCGGCGCGGCGCGCCGGGCATTTGCGCTGGTACAAACCGGCGAACGACAGATTGGCATTGACGCGGATCATGTCGTCCAGGCCATTGGATGGCCCGCTGAACTGACCGTTGTTCCGCGCGTCAGCGGAGCGCTGGCGGGCGTGTTCGAGCACCGCGGACAGGTGATGCCGCTTGTCAGCATGGTGCGATGGCTGCAACCCGAGGCACCGGCGCTGTGTCGGCCCGGCCCCGTGCTGGTGCTCCGGGCCGGCGGCAAGATGATGGGGCTGGCGGTGGATGCGGTGATGGGCCTGCTCCATGTTGAGGTTTCCGGGCTGCACCGTATCCATCATGACGACGATTCGCAGGAGCTGTTCCACAGCGTCATCCGCCTGCCGTCCGGCGGGGGGCTGGTGAGCCTGCTTGACCCGGAGCGCCTGGCGGTCCGGGTGCAGGCCTGGTGTGACGAGGTGCCCGACCCCGGCGCCGGTGGGTGCAAGGGCCGCGATCCGTCGGTTATCGAGGAGGCCGTTGACCGTACTGGCCACCGGGAAGTTGTCGTTGTCGTGCGCACCGGGCAGGCACTGCTTGGGTTTGCCGCCGCGGACGTCGGTGAAATTGTGCAGGCGCCACCGCTGCAAAAGGCCTGGGGCGACGGAACCCCTTTCGCCGGTATTGCTGATTGGCGCGGCACGCCTGTGCCTGTGGTGGAGATGGCGGCGTTGGGCTTGCCTGCGCCGGACCTCGCGCCTGGCGGCTGGCTGCTGGTCGTGCGCGGGCAGGGGCGGCATGCCGGCCTTGCCGTTGATCAGCTTCTTGCCGTGCAGGCGCTGGATACCGCACAGGTGCAGGCCACAGAAGCGGTGCAGGCGCCGGACGGTCATCTCTACCGCGGCTCATTCCTGCACGGTGGCGAGCGGGTAGTCCTCATCGACACCGCGCACTTTCTGGAAAATTTTGCGCTGGAGGGCCTGGGCAAAACCGCAGGCAGCGCGCAACCTGGCAAGCGCACGGGAACCACGCAGGCAGGCAGCGAAATGCTGCTGGTTTTCCGGTCCTTGCAGCCGTGGGCCGGTGTCATGGGCCCCATGCAGCAGATTACGCCTTTCCCGGACCACGTGAGCTGGTCCCAGGACCGGCACCGCGGTGTGCTGGGTTCCTTTGAATGGCGGGGCCAGGCCCTGAGCCTGTTCGACCTGCGCCTGCTTCACGGGCAAGCCCCGACGGTCATTGATGCAGCGACGCGGGTCATCGTGATCCGATCCGGCCGGCAACTGGCCGCGCTGGTGGTCGAAGAGGTGGTGGCGCTGTTGCCGCCACATGCCTATGTTCGCACGTGTTTTGCCGGCCCTGGGGGCGTTGCCGTTCACATGGTGACCACGGGCACGGGGTCCACTCAAACGAGTTACCAGATGATGGATTTCGACGCGCTGGACAGTTTTTGCGGAGACGCACTCTCCTAAGGTAAAGCGCCGGAGTCCACGGTTGCAAGGTTGCTCGCTGATCTGCAGATCGACGCCGTTGCCACCATGGCCGAGGTTCCGGGGTGTGCGCGGTTTGGCTTTTTTCATTTCTGGCCGGATGGACAGCGATAGAAAAACAAACAGTTACAGATAGTTTTTTACTAACTAGAGATGATTGCTAATTGTTATATTAACTTGATTAAAACGATAGAAATTTAATAAATATGATTTTTATGATTGCCTTTAGAGCCGAATCTTCTTCTGCAAAATAACAAGCGACGCAAGCAAAAAATGAACATTAACAAGCTAAAGATATCCACGCGACTGCTGATTCTGATCGGCGTCATGTCAATTCTTCTGGTCACGACCGGTGCCATCGGATTGGTCGGTATCAACGCATCCAACAGTGCCCTGCGCTCGGTGTATGAAGACCGCACCGTGCCCGCCGGGCAGCTGGGTGAGATCGGTGCGCGTCAGGTGTCCAATCAACTGTTGATCAACGAGGCCCTGCTGACCCCCACGCCCGAAGTTCTGGCGGCGAGCATTGCAGCCATTGAAGCCAATATCACGGCGATCTCCACGACATGGGATGCCTATATGGCGACCAAACTGACGGTGGAGGAGGCTGCACTTGCCGCAACTTTCAGCACGAACCGCATGAAGTTAGTGCAGGAGGGCCTCATGCCGACCCTGGTCGCCTTGCGTGCCAATGATCTGGATCAGGCTCGGCGACTGCTGAACGTGAACATCCGCTCCTTGTACCGCGCGACAAAAACAGGCATCGATGCCCTGAGCCAGCTGCAGCTCGATGAGGCAAAGCGGGAATTCGTCGCGGCGGAAGAGCGTTATGCCAGCATACGCAATATCTGCATCACATTTGTGGCCGGTGGCTTGATGTTTGCGGGGGTGTTCGGCTGGCTCATGGCCCGATCCATCATCCGGCAGCTGGGTGCCGAACCGGGAGAAGCGGCCAGCGTGGCGCAAAGTGTGGGCGCTGGTGACCTGAGTATGCGAATTGAACTCAGGCCTGGCGATACCAGCAGCCTCATGGTCCACCTCGCGCGTATGCAGGAAAACCTGGTCCATATCGTCGGTCAGGTACGCAGCGGCACCGTCACCATTGCCACGGCGAGCAGCCAGATCGCCGCCGGCAACCATGATTTGTCATCGAGAACGGAGGAGCAGGCTTCCTCCCTCGAAGAGACCGCAGCGTCCATGGAAGAAATCACCAGCACCGTCAAGCAAAACGCCGACAATGCGCGCCAGGCCAACCAGCTGGCGATGACCGCCTCCAGCGTGGCCGTGCGCGGCGGCTCCGTGGTCGCCGAGGTGATCGGCACCATGGGTGCGATCAACGCCTCGTCCCGGAAGATTGTCGACATCATCGGCGTGATCGACGGCATTGCGTTCCAGACCAACATCCTGGCGCTCAACGCGGCAGTCGAAGCCGCGCGCGCCGGCGAGCAGGGCCGGGGCTTTGCAGTTGTTGCCGCAGAAGTGAGGAACCTGGCCCAGCGCAGCGCTGCAGCGGCCAAGGAGATCAAGACCCTGATTGGCGACTCGGTGGGCAAGGTTGAGGAAGGCAGCAAGCAGGTGGCCGAGGCCGGCAAGACCATGGACGAGATCGTGGGCAGCGTCAAGCGGGTGACCGATATCATGGCCGAGATCACGGCGGCCAGCCAGGAGCAGACGCAGGGCATCGAGCAGATCAACCAGGCGATCACACAGATGGACCAGGTCACACAGCAAAACGCCGCGCTGGTCGAAGAAGCGGCTGCAGCAGCATCCTCGCTGCAGGAGCAGGCCGGCGCGCTCAGCCAGGTTGTCAGTGTGTTCCGGCTGGGCGGCGAGCAGGCCGGGGCGGCGCAGCAACAGCAGCGTGCCCCCGCCGTCCGCACGGCCGCACCGAAGCAGCCACCCAGGGCCAGGCAAGCCATTGCCGCGCCCCAACTGGCGGCAGCAGGTGCCGGCGGTTGGGAAACGTTTTAGGTCCGACAGCAAGCCGGCCCTTGCACGGCTGGGGCTTCAGGCCAGCGGGCCTGGATCGGGAATGACCAGGGTAAACCCCATTCGACGGCGCGATTTCAGTCTGCCTCTCAAGTTTTCCGGCCACCGGCCGTAAAGCAGATGTAGAGGTCTTCACTTCACCTCACAAGGCCGGCCAAGGGGCTGGCACTGGTGTTTTTTGAAGAAGTTTCCAGTTGATCCCAATCCCGTCTGAAGGAGTCCCGAATGCGAACCAATTTGCCCGTCACCCAGCTCGAAGTTCCCTTGCGCAAGACGGAGTCCATCGTCTCCAAGACGGACCTCAGCGGGAACATCCAGTACGTCAATCCCTACTTTGTCGAAATCAGTGGCTTCAGCGAGGCCGAACTGATGGGGGCACCCCAGAACATCATCCGGCACCCGGACATGCCTGTGGAAGCTTTTGCAGACATGTGGGCCACCCTGAAGCAGGGGATGCCGTGGACCGGGCTGGTCAAGAACCGCTGCAAGAATGGAGACCATTACTGGGTTCTTGCCAACGTCACGCCCATCCGCGAGGACGGCGAGGCGGTCGGCTACATGTCGGTCCGGACGGTTCCCAGCCAGTCGGCGGTCAGCGCGGTAGAGCCCGTTTACCGGCAATTCAGGGAGGGGACAGCCAAAGGCATTGCCATCAGGCAGGGCAAAGTGGTCAGGACCGGCTTGCTGGGCCAATTCGCCAGACTGCGTGACCTGCCGCTGAGCTGGCATATCGGTCTGGTCATGGGGGCCATGCTGGTTTTTCAGTTGCTCGGCGCCGCCTTGGGCGCGTTTGGATCCGGTTTCGGTCTGCATCCCTTTTACCCCCTGGCGGGCTTCACGCTGGCCGCAGCGGTCCTGACCTCGTATTTCTGGTACTCGCTGTTTGCCTCCACCGTGGTGCCGCTCAGGGACGCGACCCGGGTTGCGCGGGCGATCGCGGGCGGGGACCTGTCCACCAGGTTTTCCAGTGAACACGGCGGCGATACCGGCCAGTTGCTCAAGGCCTTGCAGCAGATGAACGTCAACCTGGTGGCCATCGTGAGTGATGTCCGTGTCAATGTGGAATCCATCCACGTCAGCTCCAGCCAGATCGCTGCCGGCAACATGGACCTGTCCTCGCGCACCGAGCAGCAGGCCTCCTCGCTCGAGGAGACCGCCGCCTCGATGGAGGAGATGACCAGCACGGTCAAGCAGAACGCCGACAACGCGCGCCAGGCCAACCAGCTGGCGGTGACCGCCTCCGGCGTGGCCTTGCGCGGCGGCAGCGCCGTCAGCGAGGTGATGGGCACCATGGGCACCATCAACGCCTCGTCGCGCAAGATCGTCGACATCATCGGCGTGATCGACGGGATTGCGTTCCAGACCAACATCCTGGCGCTCAACGCTGCGGTCGAAGCCGCGCGCGCCGGCGAGCAGGGCAGGGGTTTTGCGGTGGTGGCGGCTGAGGTGCGCAGCCTGGCCCAGCGTTCAGCCACGGCTGCCAAGGAGATCAAGGTGCTGATCGACGACTCGGTGGGCAAGGTCGAGGAAGGCAGCAAGCAGGTGGCCGAGGCCGGCAAGACCATGGACGAGATCGTGGGCAGCGTCAAGCGCGTGACCGACATCATGGCCGAGATCACGGCGGCCAGCCAGGAGCAGACGCAGGGCATCGAGCAGATCAACCAGGCGATCACGCAGATGGACCAGGTCACGCAGCAAAACGCCGCGCTGGTCGAAGAAGCGGCTGCGGCAGCGTCCTCGCTGCAGGAGCAGGCCAGCGGGCTGAGCCAGGTCGTCAGTGTGTTCCGGCTGGGCGGTGAACAGGCCGGGTTGCCCCGTCCGCAGCACGCCGCGGTCCGCACGCCTGCGCACCGGCAGCCGCCCAAGGCGCGGCACGCGATTGCCGGGCCACGCGGAAAATCCGTGGCTCGCGCGCCCGCCACGGCGCCGGCGACGGCCGGCGCCCACTGAGAAAGGCTTCAGGCCGCGCGGGCCGGGTCGGGGTAGATCAGGCCGTGAAAAAACGTGCCCTTGCGCTCGAAAGCCTGCCACTGGCCCTCGGCCTGCGCCAGCCGGTCAGCCACGGTCCACCAGGCGCTCGGGTTGACGCCCAGGCCGATATGGCTGGCGACGACCTCGACGTTTTCGGTCTGCGGGTTGTGCGCGGCGGCTTGCTGGACGCTGCCCTGCCAGGCGACGATGCCATCGCTGCGGGAATAAATGCTGGTGGTGGGCACCGGCGGGGCGGCCGGCAGGTCGTAGTTCTCGGTCTCGCGCTCGACCTTGCGGCCGCTGGCCAGCTCGTAAATGCGCCAGGCATTGGTCGAGCGGTGTGAGCCCGCAAACGGCGTGCCCAGCGTGATCACGCCGCGTACCATGTGCGGCAACTCCTTGGCCAGTTCCCGCGCGTAGACGCCACCCAGGCTCCAGCCGATCAGGCTGACCTTGCGCCCGCTGCTTTCAAAGGCGCGTTTCACGCCGGCTCTCGCCGACTCCAGCACGCCGGCACGCGGGCCGAAGTTGAAGCCCTGTTCCCAGCCGCTGGTGGCATAGCCGAGCGAGTCAAGGTAGCGCCGCAGCGGAAGGGTCGAGCCGTCGCTGGCCGACAGGCCGGGGAAAACGACGACGCCGTGGCCGTCGCCGCGTGGCGCCCGCGCCAGCATGGGCCAGGCCGGCAGCAGCGCGCCGAACTCCCAGAACGCGCGAAACTCCAGCGCCAGCAGCCAGGCGTTAGGCGGCGGTCCGTCGTGCAGCGCCTGCTTTGGCGCGGGTTGGGGTCTTGCCTTTGGTGCTGACGGACGTGCTGCGGGTCGTGCCATGGTCGGATGTTCTGGATGTTGGGGTCTTGTTCGGGACAGTGCTTATCTTGAGCCGGGTGGCGCGTTTCACAGAGGGAGGCTTCCCTAGGGGCGTCGCTGAGGCGACAGCCGCCTTTCGGGTTTTTGCCGGTTTTGCTGCGGGCGCGGGCGCGGCCGAGGCGCCCAGCAGGCCCTGGGCCTCGGCAAAAGCTTGTTCGATGGCGCGCGCCAGGTCCTGCGCATGCGGCAAGGCTTTTTTGCCGGCAACGATGCCGAAGTCCACGTGGCCGGCATAGGTCTGGATGGTGATGTTGAGCGCCAGGCCATGGATCACGATGGACAGCGGGTGGAAGCTCAGGAATTTGGCGCCGGCGAGGTACAGCGGCACCGGCGGCCCGGGCACGTTGGAAATCGCGAGGTTGGCGACCATGGGCAGGCGGCTGGCCATGCCGCTTTTGCCATAGGCAGAAAGCGCCGCCTTGCCCGCGCCGCCGACCAGCCACGGCGCCAGCAGGGAAGGGTAGTCGGTCGGCAGCAGGCTTTTGAGGCTTTGCATGGATGTCTTGACCTTGCCGGTCGAGGCCATGATCGCGTTCATGCGTTTGAGGGGGTGGGTAATGTGGGTGCCGAGTTCGACCAGGCTCATGCTGACCTGGTTGCCGAGGTTGGTGGCGTCGCCGTCGCCGGCTTCACGCAGCGAGACCGGCATGGCCGCCACCAGTGATTTTTTGGGCAGGCTGTGGTGTTGCGTCAGGTAGCTGCGCAGCGCGGTTGAGCAAATCCACAGCAGCAGGTCGTTGAGCGAGCCGCCGACCGCCTTGCCCATGGCCTTGCATTCGGCCAGCGGCAGTGTGGCGGTGACAAACACGCGCTCCGGGCTGATGCCGGTGTTGAAGGGTGTGGGCGGCGCCAGCTTCATCGGCATCCGGGGGCGCGCGCCACCCGCTGCGCCTGCGGCGCTTTGCCGCGCCAGCGCGCCGGCTGCAGACGGCAGGCTTCTGGCGAGTTTCGCCAACTGCCCCAGCGAGCTGGAAAACACCGAACCGATCATCTTGCCCAGCTTGAGGTCGGACTCCAGCTTGCGGCGGCGCGCAGGGTCGGGCGGCGCCACCTCGCGCGGCACCGGCCCCATGTCCAGCATGGCGTTGGCCAGCATCACGCCGCCCTTGCCATCCAGCGCAGCGTGATGGATCTTGGAGAAAAAGCCTGCAACCAGCTTGCCGTCAGGCAACTGGATACGGTCAAAGATATAAAACTCCCACAGCGGAAAGTTGCGGTCTATCAGCTCGCCATGCAACTGGGCGCAGCGCTTGTGCACCGCCGCCAGCGTCATCGGCGGTGCGCCTTTTTGGGCAGGGTCAGCGCGGCGGGTTTTGGCCCCCACGCTTGCCACTGCGTGTGCTGCGCTGCCCCCCCGGGGGGCTGTGCTTGCTTGGGGCGGCCCGGCGCGGCGCACGTGAAACCCGATGTCGACCGAGTCGGCTTCCACCCACAGCGGGTGGCCCAGGTCAAAAGGCATGGCCATCAGCTTGCGGCTGAACACCGGCGCGAGATGCAGACGTTTGGCGATATGCCGGGCGACGGCCTTGTGAAAGCTGCCCCTGAAGCCGGCCGGCAGCTCACACAGGTTGAGCGAGCCCACATGCATGGGCATCTCCGGGGTTTCGAGGTAAAGAAAGGTGGCGTCGAGGCCGGTCAGGGATTTCATGGTCAGGTATCTCCAGCAGGGACCATAACCGGGCCGGACGGGGCGCGGCACTAGGGTTTGCCGGGGACGGACCGCAGAGGGGAGTCATTAAACTGGTCTCATGCCACCCGCTGCAGCGATTCTCCATGCATCCCCCTTCGGCCT
>CALRTF020000136.1:0-10445 GCA_943370985.1 Paenacidovorax caeni | reverse complement strand
GAAGGCGGCGGCGGGCGGCCCGGTGACACCGACATGCCGATCGTGGCCGGGCTGCATGTGGCCACCTTCGCCAGTTATGCGCGCCTGTCCGGCCAGGTGCCTGTTGTCGGCATCGCGGCCGGCCGCTGTTTTGCCGGCAATGCGGCACTGCTGGGCTGCAGCGACGTGATCATCGCCACGCGGGGCAGCAACATCGGCATGGGCGGGCCGGCCATGGTCGAAGGCGGCGGCCTCGGCGTGTTCACGCCAGAGCAAATCGGGCCAAGCGCCGTGCAGCACGCCAACGGCGTGATCGACGTGCTGGTCGACAACGAGGCGCAGGCGGTGGCCGCCGCGCGGCATTACCTGGGCTTTTTCCAGGGTGCGCTGAACGAGGGGCCGGCGCCCGATGCGGCCGGACTGCGGGATAGCGTGCCGGAGAACCGCCTGCGGGTGTACGACACGCTGGCGGTGCTGAACGGCGTCGTCGACAGCGGCAGCCTGCTGGCCCTGCGCAGCGGTTTCGGCGTGGGCATCCACACCGCCTTGGCGCGCATCGCGGGCCGCGCCGTCGGCATCCTGGCCAACAACCCGCAGCACCTGGGCGGCGCCATCGATGCCGACGCGGCTGACAAGGCTGCGCGTTTCATGCAGCTATGCAACAGCCATGGCCTGCCGCTCGTGAGTTTTGTCGATACACCGGGCTTCATGGTCGGGCCCGACATCGAGGCGCGGGCCCAGGTGCGCCATGTCAGCCGCATGTTTGTGGTCGCTGCAGCCTTGCGGGTGCCGTTTTTCAGCGTGGTGCTGCGCAAGGGCTACGGTCTGGGCGCCATGGCCATGACGGCCGGCGGTTTCCATTCGCCGATGTTCAGCGTCGCCTGGCCCACGGCCGAGTTCGGCGCCATGGGCCTGGAAGGCGCCGTGAAGCTGGGCTTTCGCAAGGAGCTCGAGGCGGTGCCCGACGGGCCCGAACGCGAGGCGCTGTACAACACGCTGGTGGCGCGCCAGTACCAGAACGGCGGCGCCCTGCCCATGGCCGCCACGCTGGAGATCGACGCGGTGATCGATCCGGCCGAAACCCGCGCCTGGCTGGTACGCGGCCTGGCGTCGGCGCGGGTGCGGCCGGAAGCCGTTGCGCGTTTTGTCGATACCTGGTGACAGGCCCCGCCGGACGTGTGTTCGAAATGGTCGTCAGCCCCCGTCTGGCGGGGGTTGATAGCTACAAAATGTATAGCACTGCGTTACCACAGGCGAAACAGCAGCGGCAGCAGCAGCGAGGCCAGCAGCACCTGGAGGCCCAGTGCCAGGCCCGCATAGGCGCCGGCGTCGGCGTTGACCTGCATGGCGCGCGCCGCACCGATGCCGTGCGACACCGTGCCCAGCGCAAAGCCGCGCGCTGCCCAGCCGTGCGCATCGAGCGGGATGCGGCACAGGTCGAACAGATACTTGCCGGCCAGCGCGCCGACCAGGCCGGTCAAGACCGCAAACACCGCGGCCAGCGCCGGGATGCCGCCGATTTTTTCGGCAATGCCCATGGCCACCGGCGCGGTCACCGACTTGGGCGCCAGCGACAGCAAGACCTCGGCTGGCAGGCCGACGGCCCAGCCCAGCGCCACGGCCGAACTGATGGTGGCCGCGCCGCCGGCCAGCGCCGCCAGCAACAGCCGGCCCCAGCGCCGGCGCAACTCGATGCGGCGTTGCCACAGCGGCCAGCCCAGCGCCACCACGGCCGGCCCGAGCAGGAAGTGGATGAACTGCGCGCCGGCGAAATAGCTCGGGTAGGACACGCCGGTGGCCAGCAGCACCGCGGCAATGACCGCCACGGTCCAGGCCACCGGGTTGGCCCAGGCGGCCTGTTGCAGCCGCGCATACGCCGCCTGGGCCAGCACATAAACCACCAGCGTCGCCGTCAGGCCGAACAAGGGCGTGGCGGAGAGGTAGACCCAGAGCTCAACGAACTTCGGCATCGCCGCTGCGCCCCAGGACGTTGAGCACCAGCGCCGTCACCGCCAGGCCGATCAGCGTGGACAGCACAATCACCAGCAGCAAACGGCCGCCATATTCCGATATCAGTGACAGATGGGTCATGACACCAACACCGACCGGCACAAACAGCAGCGACAGATGCGCGAGCAGGAAGTCGGCACAGGCGGCCACCGGTTCGCGCACCGGCGGCCAGTTCAATGCCAGCAGCAGCAGGATCATGCCGACCACCGGGCCGGGGAAAGGCAGCGACAGCGCGCGCGACAGCAGCTCGCCGATGGACTGCAGCAGCAGCAGCCAGGCCAGGCCGCGTAGACCCAACATGCTTAAAACCGCGGTAAATCAGGATGCGCGATCTGCCCGCCGCGCACCAGCATCTTGCCGTACTCGGCGCAGCGCTGCAGCGTCGGGATCACCTTGCCGGGATTGAGCAGGCCCTGCGGGTCGAAGGCGCGCTTCACGCCGAACATCTGCTCGTTCTCGGCGGCCGAGAACTGCACACACATGGAGTTGAGCTTTTCCACACCGACGCCGTGTTCACCGGTGACCGTGCCGCCCATGGCCACGCTGGTTTCCAGGATGTCGGCGCCGAACAGCTCGCAGCGGTGCAACTGGTCGGCGTCGTTGGCGTCAAACAGGATCAGCGGGTGCAGGTTGCCGTCGCCGGCGTGGACCACGTTGGCGCAGCGCAGGCCGTACTTGATCTCCATCTGCTGGATCGCCAGCAGGATGTCGGCCAGGCGCTTGCGCGGAATCGTCGAGTCCATGCACATGTAGTCGGGGCTGATGCGGCCGGAAGCCGGGAAGGCGTTTTTGCGGCCGCTCCAGAAACGCAGGCGTTCGGCCTCGTCCTGGCTGACGGTGATGGCGGTCGCGCCGCAGCCGCGCAGCACCGCACTCATGCGGCCGATTTCCTCCTCGACCTCTTCCAGCGTGCCGTCGCTTTCGCACAGCAGGATGGCTTCGGCGCCGAGGTCGTAACCGGCATGCACAAAGTCCTCGACCGCCGCCGTCATGGGTTTGTCCATCATCTCGAGGCCGGCCGGGATGATGCCGGCGGCAATCACCGCGGCCACCGCATCGCCGGCCTTGCGCAGGTCGTCGAAGCTGGCCATGATGCAGCGCGCGAGCAGCGGTTTGGGCACCAGCTTGACCGTGACCTCGGTGGTCACGGCCAGCATGCCTTCGCTGCCGACCAGCACGGCCAGCAGGTCGTAACCGGCGCTGTCGAGCGCATCGCTGCCGAACTCCACCTCTTCGCCTTCGACCGTGAAGCCGCGCACCTTCAAAACATTGTGCAGGGTAAGGCCATATTTGAGGCAATGCACACCGCCGGAGTTTTCGGCGACGTTGCCGCCTATGGTGCAGGCGATCTGGCTCGAGGGATCGGGCGCGTAATACAGGCCCAGCGGCGCAGCGGCTTCGCTGATGGCCAGGTTGCGCACGCCGCCCTGGACCAGCGCCGTGCGGCTGGCGGCGTCCATCTTCAGGATCTTGTTGAACTTGGCCAGCGACAAGGTCACGCCCAGCGTGTGCGGCATGGCGCCGCCCGACAGGCCGGTGCCGGCGCCGCGCGCCACCACCGGCACGGCCAGCGCGTGGCAGGTTTTCAGCACCGCCTGCACCTCGTCATAAGTTTCGGGCAGGGCCACCACCAGCGGGCGCTGGCGGTAGGCGGTCAGGCCGTCGCATTCGTAAGGCGTGGTGTCTTCGCTGTTCCAGAGCAGCGCATGGGCCGGCAGCACCGCCTGCAGGGCCTTGACGACCTCGGCCTGGCGCTGTGTCCGTTCAAGCTGTTGCTGCTGCAGGGAATCCAGGGGTGCGTTCATGGGCGGGCTCGCGGTGGGTTTCGGGCCACTGTAATGCAAAGCGAACGCCGCCGGTGTGAAGAAAATGCAGCGCAACCGTGAAAAACAGCCTGCTATGGAATTTGTAGCTGCCTGGCCCCGGCCAGCCGGGGGCTGACGGCCTGAAAGCTTGAGGGCCGGGGCACTCAGAGCACCGAACTTTTCAGCCAGTCGGCAAAGGCCGCGCATTCCCAGCGGTCCATCATGCCGGTGCGCCAGCACAGGTAATGCGCATGCGGACTCGGCACGTTGCGCTCGTACAGCCGCACCAGCGAGCCATTCTCCAGCCAGGGCGCGCCCAGCTTGAGCCGCACCAGCGCCACCCCCATGCCGGCGGCGGCGCAGTCGCACATCAGGCCGATGTCGTTGAACTGGGAACCGTCCACCGGCTCCGGCCAGTCCAGCGCATGGGCGGCAAACCAGGTGCGCCAGGGCTCCAGCGGCGAGCGCAGCAGGGCCTCGCCGTCCAGGTCCTCGGGCGCCTCGAAGGGCCCGTGTTCACGCACATAGGCGGGGGATGCCAGCGGCGTGACCTCGTCCTTCATCAGGCAGACATGTTCGACGTCGGCATAACGTCCGGTGCCGAAACGCACCACCAGGTCGGCATCTTCGGCCACCACGTCCAGCAGCGGGATCGACACCTGCAGGGTCAGGTCGATCTCGGGATAGGCATCGGTGAACTGGCGCAGGCGCGGGATCAGGATGGAGCGTGCAAAGGTCGGCGTGACCGCCAGCCGCAGCTTGCGTTTGCCCGGGCTGCCGCTCTGGCCGGCCGTGCCCGGGAATTTCTGCAGGATGGCGATGCCTTCACGCACATGGGCCAGGTACTCGCTGCCTTCGGTGGTCAGCGAAAAATCGGCGCGGCCGAACAGCTTGGTGCCTATGATCTGCTCGAGCTGCTTGACCCGATGGCTGACCGCGCTGGGCGTGACGTTGAGTTCCTCGGCCGCCTGCGTGACGCTGCGCAGCCGCGCCAGCGTTTCAAAGGTCAGCAGGCACTGGATGGGCGGGATCCTGCTTGCCGTCATCCCTGGACTGCCGTCACTTGAAAATCACGGTCTTGTGGCCATTGAGCAGCACCCGGTGCTCGCTGTGCCAGAGCACCGCACGCGCCAGCACCTGGCTTTCGGTGTCGCGGCCCATGGCGGTCAGGGCTTCCACGGTTTTGCTGTGGTCGGCGCGGGCCACGTCCTGCTCGATGATCGGGCCCTCGTCGAGGTCGGCCGTCACGTAATGCGCGGTCGCGCCTATCAGCTTGACGCCGCGCGCATGCGCCTGGTAATAGGGCTTGGCGCCCTTGAAGCTGGGCAAAAACGAGTGGTGGATGTTGATGGCGCGGCCGGCCAGCTTCTTGCACAGGTCGTTGCTCAGGATCTGCATGTAACGCGCCAGCACCACCAGCTCTGCACCCTCGGCCTCGATGATGTCGTACTGGCGTTTTTCGGCCTCGGCCTTGGTCGCCGCCGTCACCGGGATGTGGTGGAAGGGCACGTTGTAGCTGGCCGC
This sequence comes from Paenacidovorax caeni, assembly GCA_943370985.1. GTDB lineage: Bacteria > Pseudomonadota > Gammaproteobacteria > Burkholderiales > Burkholderiaceae_C > Polaromonas > Polaromonas caeni_A. Next base: position 5,127 of record CALRTF020000136.1, on the reverse strand, counting down.
GAGCTGGTAGAAGTCGCGGTGGTTGGAGATGATGGCGCGGATGTCCAGCGGCAGCAGGCCGGACTTCCAGCGGAACAGCAGGTCGTTCAGGCAGTGGCCTTCCTTGCTCACCAGCAGCACGGTGCGCATCGGCTGCGTGGCCTGGTGCAGGCTCCAGGTCATGCCGAACTGCGTACCCAGCACCGCCAGTTGTTCCTTGAGCGCCTCGAAAGGCAACTGGCTGCAGCCAAAGCTGACGCGCATGAAAAACAGGCCGGTGGCATCGGCGGCCGCGTCGCCGTCCTTGTCGTCGCTGAACTGCGCCGCTTCGAGGATGTTGCCGCCGCGCTCGAACAAAAAGCCGGACACCGCATGGACAATGCCCGGGCGATCCGGGCAGGACAGGTTGAGGATATAAGTAGGGCTCATGCAAGAATTGTCGCAGGAGCCGCGACGTTTTGCCGCAGACCGGTGCAGCCGGTGCCAGAATGCAGCTTGAAACCCCGGCACGCTCGCCTATCCCCGCAGGAGAATTTTGATGGCCTACCCCGACTTCAACATGGACCACCAGTGGCTGCCGTTCACGCCCAACCGCAGCTTCAGGAAGGAGCCGCGGGTGTTTGTCGCGGCCGACGGCATGTTTTTCACCACCCATGACGGCAAGCAGGTGCTCGACGGCATCTCCAGCCTGTGGTGTGTGGGCGCCGGCCACAACCGCAAGCCGATCAACGAAGCCATCAAGAAGCAGCTCGACACGCTGGACTACGCCACCGCCTTCCAGGCCAGCAACGACCAGGCCTTCCAGGCCGCCGAGATGATTGCCGCGATGGCGCCCGGCGACCTCAATCAGGTGCTGTTCTGCAACTCGGGCTCCGAAGCGGCCGACACCTCGCTGAAGGTCGCGCTGGCCTACCACCGCGCGCGCGGCGAAGGCCACCGCAATGTGTTCATAGGCCGCGAAAAGGGGTATCACGGCGTCGGTTTTGGCGGCATGAGTGTGGGCGGCATCCCGGCCAACCGCAAGGTCTATGGCGCGGCCCTGCTGCCGCGTGTGGACCATCTGCGCTTCATCCACGACCCGGTGAAACACGCCTACATCCACGGCGCAGAACCCGTCTGGGAAGAGGACCTGCTGCTGGAACTGGAGAACCGCATCCTGCCGCTGCATGACCCGAGCAACATCGCGGCGGTGATTGTGGAGCCGATCGCCGGCAGCGCCGGCTGGTATTTGCCGCCCAAGGGTTACCTCAAACGCCTGCGCGAGATCTGCGACAAACACGGCATCCTGCTGATTTTTGACGAGGTCATCACCGGCTTCGGCCGCCTCGGGTGCAACTTCGGCGCCGACTATTACGGCGTGGTGCCGGACATGCTGAACTTCGCCAAGTGTGTGACCAACGGCGTGATCCCGCTGGGCGGCGTGATCTGCACCGACCGCATCTACAACACCATGATGGAGGCCAGTGCCGGCAGTCCCGCGCATGCGATCGAGTTTTTCCACGGTTACACCTACTCGGGCCATCCGGTGGCCTGCGCGGCGGCCATGGCCACGCTGTCGCTGTTCAAGGAGGAAAAACTGTTCGAACGCGCCGGCCAGATGGGGGTGGTGCTCGGTGACGCCGCGCACGGCGCCTTCAAGGGACTGCCGAACGTGATCGGCGTCCGCAGCCTGGGCCTGGCGGCGGCGGTGGAACTGTCGTCGGTCGCCGGCGCTCCCGGCAAACGCGCTTACGACATTTTCATGGACTGTTTCCGCAACGGCGTGCTGGTGCGGCCGGCCGGTGAAAACATCGTGATCTGCCCGCCCTACATCGTCGAAAAAGAACACATCGAACGCATCGTCAGCGTGGTCAGCGACGCGATCAGGAAGAACGCCTGATTGTTCCGGCGCCGTGCCGCCTCAGGACGGCTTGATGCTGTCCTTGAGTTCTGCGCAATGGTCTTTTTCCGGCACGGCCGGCGTGGTCCAGACCACGTCGAAGGCCTGTGTAGCGCCGCCACGTGTATCAGCCGCCCATGCGGGCGGCGGGCCGGCGCGCAGCAGCACCGCCTTGACATTCAGGCCCTCCGGCAGGTGTTGCGGCACCCCCAGCTCGCGGTTGACGTGAGCACTGCCGGCCAGCAGCACCACGGTCTTGCCGGGCAGCGCGGCCTGGGCGATGGTGCGGGCCATGCGGATGTCGCGCGCCACCTGGATGCGTGTCATCGGCGAAATCTGGCTCTCGGGAAGCAGATCACAGTGCCCCCTGCGTATCGCCTGCTGCTGGGCTTTGAGGGCCGGGCCCGGCAACCGGGTATCGAGCTGTGTGTCCGTCATGGCCGCCCGCATCTGCGCCGCCGGCAGGTTGGCGCCCAGCACCGGCACCCCGGCCTTGACCGCCACCATCACGGCCGGGCCGTAAGCGGCCCAGGGCCAGCTTTTGCTGTTCCAGCCCAGCGCCTCCTGCACCTGCAACTGCGTGCTGTTGGACTTGAGCGCGGCGGTGCTGCGGCCGGCCTCGGCCATTTCCAGGGCCAGCGCGCCGAGTTTGCCGTCCACGGCCAGGCGGGCCACCACATGCTGGTGGATGTGCTGGTGTTCGGCCGCATCGTGTTGCTCGCCCAGCAGGATCACGTCGGCCGGCAGCAGGGCATCGGTGCGCACGGTGATGTCGTTGGGCGCCTCCGGAAACAGCCGGGGCTCGGGCACGCGGGCGCAGCCGGCGGCCAGCAGCAGCAGCGGCACGGCAAGGAGGTGGCGCAGCGCGAGAGGGGAGGGCGTGAGGCGGGTCATACTAGGGCCATCCTAAAGCCTGGCGCCTGGCTGTCCAGCTTTTCCCCCTGATCACCCTGCTTTCCTTGTTGATGCCCGTCAAGCCTTTGCACATTGCCTGGACCCTGCTGCTGGCGCTGGCCGCTGCGGGCCTTTGTATTCACCTGCGCACGCCCCTGCCCTGGATGATAGGGCCGCTGCTGGTCACGGCCTGCGCCTCGGTGGCCGGCGCGCCCACCCGCAACTGGCCGCCGCTGGGCAACCTCGGCCAATGGGTAATCGCCACCGCATTGGGCCTGTATTTCACGCCGCAGGTCACGGCGCTGGTGGCCGGCCTGTGGTGGGCGATTGCGCTGGCCATTGTCTGGGCTCTGGCACTGGGTCTGGCCTTTGGTGCCTGGTTGCAGCGTATCAATGCGAAGTCCATGGCCGAGGTCGCGCCGGCGTCCATGCGCGCCACCAGTTATTTCGCCGGTGCGATCGGCGGGGCATCGGAGATGACGCTGCTGGCCGAACGCGCCCATGCGCGCACCGACCTGGTCGCCGCCTCGCACGGCCTGCGGCTGTTGCTGGTCACCGTGACCGTGCCATTTGCCATGCAGTTCAGCGGCCTGCACGGGCTGGACCTGAACCCGCCGGTGGCGCGGGCGGTGCAGTGGCCGGGTTTTGCGGGGCTGGCGCTGGCCACTGCCCTGGGCGCCCTGATGCTGCAGCGGCTGGGCCGCGCCAATCCGTGGTTCATGGGCCCGCTGCTGGTGTCCATGGGGCTGACGATGGTTGGCGTGTTTCTGTCCGGGATACCGCAATGGCTGACCAATGCCGCGCAGCTGCTGATTGCCGTGAGCCTGGGCGTGCGCTTTTCGCGCGCGTTTTTGCATGCTGCGCCGCGCTGGCTGGCCTCGGTGGCTGCCGGAACGCTGGGCATGATTGTGCTGTGCAGCGGGTTTGCCTGGCTGCTGACGCGGGCCACCGGCCTGCCGCTGGCCACCCTGATCCTGGGAACCTCGCCGGGCGGTATTGCCGAGATGGCGATTACCGCCAAGGTGCTGCAGCTGGGGGTGCCGGTGGTGACGGCATTTCAGGTGTGCCGGCTGGTGGCGGTGCTGGTACTGGTGGCGCCCCTGTACCGCTGGCTGTATCCGCCCGCGACGCCGTCGCCCGGGCCTTAGCCGGACACGGGATTTTTCAGTGCAGGGAAACCGGGGTGTGCGCCAGTTCGGCGTAACCCTCGAGCGTGTCCTCGATTTCCTCCTGCGTCGGCGTGTTTTGCTGCCAGCCGTTCAGCCGCTGCTGGAACATCTCGGCCCAGGAGCCATCGAGGTAGACCTCTTTGCCCGAGCGTTTGTCGACGATCTCGAAGCCATGGCGGGCGAGTTCGGGCACAGCCGGGGCCGGCGCCGATTCTTCGGGCGCGTTGGCGTGGATTTGCACCACCACAAATGATTCGGAGTCGTAGAGCATGTGCATGGATGATGTTTCCTTGTGCATCAGATATCAACGAATGGGCCAGCTTCAAGGGCGACAGGGTAAATCCCTGATGTCCGCGAAATGCGGGAAAAGTCACGGAATCGCCGCTTCAGGGCGGCGTTTCGGTGCCACGCAACTGCTGGTCCACAAAATCACCGTTTTGCTGGGTGATGCGGGTGCGCGCCGGCAGCCAGGCCAGCGCCGGGGCGAGCCAGACCTCGACGGTCTGGTCGTAGTCGCGCTGCGGCTTGCGTGTGAGTTTGACGGCACTGAACTCCCCGGCGGGCAGGGTGAGTTTTTCCTCGGCCCCGACCACAAAGGTCCAGGTGTCGGCGCCGGTGGGCCCGGCGGTGTACAGCGAGATGCTGCTGCCGGCCGGGTACTTTGACGGGTCGCCGGCCAGCAGGCTGGCGAGCTGCACAAACACGCTGACACGGTCCTGGGCGCCCGGCTGCCACGGCACGTCGGGCGTGTTGGCGCTGAACGTGATCTTGCCCTTGTCGGGCTGGAAATGCGCTGCGCGTTCGCTGCGCGACTTGTCCATGAAACGTGTGGGCGCCAGCCCGTCGCCGGTGATGCGGCCGTTGCTGGCCATGGAGCGCGAGCCCAGGCCAAAGGCGCTGACCACCATGCGGGTTTCGTAAGCAGCCCCGTCTTGCCGCCAGTCGAGCTGGGCCAGGGCGTGGTAGTCCATGTTCCTGGAGCGGCCGGTCATGCTGTAGTTGAGGCGGGTGGAACCCGGAACGGTCAGCGCCAGGGCTGCAGCGACCGGTGCGGCCGGCGCGCTGGGCTCGGCCGCCGGTTCCTGCACTGGCGGCGCGGGGCTGATGACGGCTGGTTCAGGGCTTGAATTTGCTATCGATTCAATAGCTTCCGGTGCTTGACTGGCACGGGCTGGAGGCGTATTTGATTGCGAACGCGGGCGGAGG
>CALRTF020000135.1:0-10519 GCA_943370985.1 Paenacidovorax caeni | reverse complement strand
CTTCGGCCATGCCGGGGTAACCCTTGGGACCGCAATTCTTGAGCACCATGACACAGGTTTCGTCAATGTCCAGGCTGTCGTCGTCGATGCGCGCGTGGAAGTCCTCGATGTCCTCAAACACCACGGCGCGGCCGGTGTGCACCATCAGTGCGGGTGTCGCAGCGCTGGGCTTGATGACGGCGCCGCGCGGCGACAGGTTGCCGCGCAGCACGGCGATGCCGGCCTTGTCCTTGAAGGGCGCACTCAGCGGCTTGATGACTTCGGGGTTGTAGTTCTGCGCATCGGCGATGTTCTCGCCGATGCTGCGGCCGTTGGCAGTGATGGCGCCCAGGTGCAAATGCTGCGCAATTTCCTTCATGACCACCGGCAGGCCGCCGGCATAACAGAAGTCTTCCATCAGGAATTTTCCCGAGGGTTGCAGGTTGACCAGGCAGGGCAGTTCGCTGGCCAGCCGGTCGAAGTCGTCTACCGTGAGCTTGACGCCGATACGCCCGGCCATCGCGATCAAATGAATCACCGCGTTGGTCGAGCCGCCGATGGCGGCCAGCGTCTTGATGGCGTTTTCGAAAGCCTCGCGCGTGAGGATTTTCGAGAGGGTCAGGTCCTCGTGCACCATCTCGACCGCGCGGCGCCCGGCCATGCGCGCCAGCACATTGCGACGGCCATCGACCGCCGGGTAAGCCGCGTTGCCCGGCAGGCCGATGCCCAGGGCCTCGACCATGCTGGCCATGGTGCTGGCCGTGCCCATGGTCATGCAGTGGCCGTGGCTGCGGTGCATGCAGCTTTCGGCCTCGAAAAAATCGGCGAGCTTGAGCGTGCCGGCGCGCACCTGCTCACTCATGCTCCAGACGCCGGTGCCCGAGCCCAGTTCCTGGCCGCGCCATTTGCCGCTGAGCATGGGCCCGCCGCTGACGCCGACGGTCGGCAGGTCCACGCTGGCTGCGCCCATCACCAGTGACGGCGTGGTCTTGTCGCAGCCCATCAGCAGCACCACGCCGTCGATCGGGTTGCCGCGAATGCTTTCCTCGACGTCCATGCTGGCCAGGTTGCGGTACAGCATGGCAGTCGGGCGCAGCAGGGTCTCGCCCAGCGACATCACCGGGAATTCCAGCGGGAAGCCGCCCGCCTCGTAGACGCCGATCTTGACCTGCTCGGCAATCGTGCGGAAGTGGCTGTTGCAGGGCGTCAGTTCACTGAAGGTGTTGCAGATGCCGATGACCGGGCGGCCGTCGAACTGGTCGTGCGGCACGCCCTTGCCCTTGACCCAACTGCGGTAGGCGAAGCCGTCGCGGTCCTGACGGCCAAACCATTGCTGGCTGCGGAGTTCGGAAGGTTTCTTTTTTGGACGGGTCGGTTCGGTCATAGGGTAAATCCGGAATATGTAAACGTATTATCGTCATACCATTGCGCCGCGAATCCTAGTGAAAACCATGATCAAGAACGTCCACGGAAACACAGTCGACCATCTCGGCGAAGCCATCGTCGCGGGGCGTTACGCCGTGGGTGCCTCCATTCCGCCCGAGCCGGTGTTGGGCCAGGAACTGGGCGTCAGCCGCACCGTGGTGCGCGAAGCTGTCAAGTCGCTGATCGCCAAGGGACTGATGACGACCGGGCCCAAGGTCGGCACGCGCGTGTTGTCCGAAGATCACTGGAACTGGTTCGATCCCGACGTCATCATCTGGCAGTCCAAGGCCGGGCTGACGCCTGAGTTCCTGCGCGATCTTCAGGACTTGCGGCGTGTGGTCGAGCCCGCCGCGATGCGGCTGGCGGCCGAGCGCGCCACCGCCCAGGACATTGCAGAAATCGAAGCTGCCTATGCGGGCATGAAACACGCGGTGGAGCACGGCGGGGACTACGTGACCCACGACCTGCGTTTCCACCAGGGCCTGTTGCGGGCCAGCCGCAACCGCATGCTGGTGCAGATGAGCAAGGCGCTGGGCGCCTTGCTGCGAACCAGCTTCGAAATTTCAACACGGCGCAAGGACGGGCCGCTGCAGTCCTTGCCGCTGCACCGCGCGGTGCTCGATGCGGTGATTGCGCACCGGCCCGACGAGGCCGAGATTGCCATTCGCGTGTTGATCGACGGTGCCAAGGAAGACATCGAGGAAGTGCTGGCCTCGCGCCGCCGCCTTCCGGTGCTGAGCAGCCCTGCACGGCAGCTCAAAGCCGCCTGAACAAGAAGCAAGGATACGAGGAAACCTCCAGTGCAAAAAGCCGTCGACACATCGATTTACTGGTTCTACAAGCTGCTGGAGTTGCTGGTGGTGGTCTGCATGGTGGCCATGGTGTTCATGGTTTTCGGCAATGTGGTGCTGCGTTATGCCTTCAATTCCGGCATCTCGGTGTCCGACGAGATGTCGCGCTACTTCTTCATCTGGCTGACCTACATCGGCGCCATGCTGGCCATGCACGAAGGCGGCCATCTGGGCGTGGACACGCTGGTCAAACACCTGCCGGTTCTCGGCAAGAAGTTCTGCCTGTTCCTCAGCGAAGCGCTGATGCTGTTCTGCAATGTGCTGTTTTTCATGGGCACCTTCGAGATGCACGAGCTGCAGCTCAGCAATGTGTCGCCGGTGGTCGGCATCTCGATGATCTGGATTTACGGCATCGGCTACATCGTCAGCGTGGTCATGGGCATCATCAACCTCAATGTGCTGTTCCGCCTGGTCACGGGCCGCATCACCGAGGACGAACTGGTGCAGGTGATCGAAACCGAAGGCCTGGCTGACGTGGAGAAACAAATGCAGGAAAGCAAGGCATGACGGTTACTGTTTTTATTCTGAGCCTGCTGGCGGCCATGGCCATCGGCATGCCGATCGCCTATGCGCTGCTGGTTTGCGGCGTGACGCTGATGGCCTTCCTCGCCGCCACCAGTGGCCTGGTGACCTTCGACAGCCAGATCCTGGCCCAGCGTTTTGTCGACGGCGCCGACAATTTCCCGCTGCTGGCCGTGCCCTTCTTCCTGCTGGCGGGGGAGTTCATGAACGCCGGGGGTATCAGCCGCCGCATTGTCAATCTGGCCATGGCCTGGGTCGGACATTACCGCGGCGGCCTCGGCTACGTCACGGTGATCGCCGCCGTGATCATGGCCTCGCTGTCGGGCTCGGCGATTGCCGACACCGCTGCGCTGGCCGCGCTGCTGATTCCGATGATGCGGGCCGCCGGCTACAACGTCGGCCGCGCTTCGGGCCTGATCGCCTCGGGCGGCATCATTGCGCCTGTGATCCCGCCGTCGATCGGCCTGATCATTTTCGGCGTGGCCGGCAACGTCTCCATCACCAAGCTGTTTCTGGCCGGTATTGTCCCGGGCCTGCTCATGGGCCTGGCCATTGGCCTGACCTGGTGGTGGGTGGCCAAGAAGGAAAACGTTCCCTCGGCGCCCAAGCTGTCCATGGCAGGCCGGCTGCACATCACGGCCCAGGGCGGCGTCGCGCTGACCCTGCCCATCGTCATCATCGGCGGCATGAAGTTCGGCATCTTCACGCCGACCGAGGCCGCCGTGGTGGCGGCGGTCTACAGCTTTGTGGTCGGCATGTTCATCTACCGCGAGCTCAAGTGGTCCGAGCTCTACGGCCTGATCCTGTCGGCCGGCAAAACCACGGCCGTGGTGATGTTCCTGGTCGCTGCCGCCATGGTCAGCGCCTGGCTGATCACGGTGGCCAACATTCCCACGGAAGTGGCCGCGATGATGTCGCCTTTCATGGACAACAAGATGTTGCTGATGGTGGTGATGATGGTGCTGGTCGTGATCGTCGGCACGGCGCTCGACTTCACGCCGACGGTGCTGATCCTCACGCCGGTGCTGATGCCGGTGGTGCTCAAGGCCGGCATCGACCCGGTGTACTTCGGCATCATGTTCATCATGAACAACGCCATCGGCCTGATCACGCCACCGGTGGGTACCGTGCTCAACGTGGTCTGCGGCGTCGCCAAGATCAGCATGGACACCGCATTCAAGGGCGTGTTGCCCTTTCTGCTGGCGCAGCTGGGCGTGCTCGCCCTGCTGGTTGCTTTTCCCGCCATCGTCACCGAGCCGCTGAAGTGGCTGATGCGGTGATTTCCCTTTCCCAACCCCTGTCGTTTATATAAAGGAGACAACCATGTTCAAACGCAGAACCCTCGCCCTGGCGGCCGCCGCCTTGCTGGTGGCCACTTCGAGCTTCGCGCAGTTCGCCGACCGCACGATCAAGTTCACCAATGGCGTCAACGAGGACCACCCGGTCGGCGTCGGCGTCAAGAAAATGCAGGAAGTGCTGGCGGCCAAAACCGGCGGCAAGATGAAAATCAATGCCTTCTGGGGCGGCGCCGCGGGCGGCGACCTGCCCGCCACGCAGGCGCTGCGCGCCGGCACCCAGGAGATGGTCTGCACCTCCAGCTCGCCGCTGGTCGGCATTGTCAAGGAACTCGGCGCTTTCGACCTGCCTTTCCTGTTTGCCAACGAGAAGGAAGCCGATGCGGTGCTCGACGGCGCGGCCGGCGCCTACTTCAACAAGAAGCTGGAAGAAGCCGGCCTGGTCAACCTGGCCTACTGGGAGAACGGTTTTCGCAACCTGACCAACAGCAAGCGTCCGGTCGCGAAGGCGGAAGACTTTGAAGGCGTCAAGGTCCGCGTGATGCAGAACAACATCTTCCTGGACACCTTCAAGACCCTGGGCACCAATGCCGTGCCCATGGCTTTCGGCGAGGTCTTCACGGCGCTGGAAACCAAGACCATCGACGGCCAGGAAAACCCCTTCGTGACCATCGAGACCTCGAAGTTCAGCGAGGTGCAGAAGTACCTCAGCGTGACGCGTCATGCCTACACGCCCTTCCTGATCCTGTACAGCAAGAAGCTCTGGGACCAGCTGAACCCGCAGGAGCAGGCCGTGCTGCGTGAAGCCGCCATGGAAGGCCAGAAGGTCCAGCGCGCGGCCAACCGCGCGCTCAATGAGAAGTCACTGGCCAATCTGAAGAAAACCATGACCGTCAATGAGGTCAGCGCCGCCGAGCAGAAACGCATGTTCGACAAGGTCAAGCCGGTGTATGACAAAAACGTGCCAACGATCGGTGCCGAGCCCGTCAAGATGGTGATGGATGCGCTGAAGAAAGCGCGCGGCGGCTGATCTGCGGTAGCGCTGCAGCGATCGTCCCCAGGCCGCAAGGGTTCACTCTTGCGGCCTTTTTTTCGGAGCCATCTTGAAGATCACCAAAGTTGAGACCCTGAGGCTGGGCGAGTTTCCCAACATCATCTGGGTTCGCATTTATACCGACGAAGGCCTGGTGGGCCTGGGCGAAACCTTCATGGGCGCCCAGGCGGTGGAGGCCTACATCCACGAATGGGCGGGCCCGAAGTTGCTCGGCAAGGACCCGCTGGCGATCGAGGCGCGCAACCGGGAGCTGACCGGTTACCTCGGCTGGCGCGGCTCCGGCGTCGAAACGCGCGGCAACTCTGCCGTCGACATCGCACTGTGGGACATCTTCGGCAAGGCGGCCAACATGCCGCTGTGCACCGCGCTGGGCGGCAAGAGCCGCGACAGCATACGCATCTACAACACCTGCGCCGGTTACCAGTACGTGCGCAGCACCGTCAACCAGAACACGTCCAACTGGGGCATAGGCGCCTCCAAAAAATCCAATGCCGGGCCCTACGAGGACCTCGAAGGTTTTCTGCACCATGCCGACGAGCTGGCCGAATCACTGCTGTCCGAGGGCGTGACGGCCATGAAAATCTGGCCTTTCGACCCGGCCGCCGAAAAAAGCGATGGCCAGTACATCAGCAACAGCGACCTCGAACTGGCGCTGGAGCCTTTCCGGAAAATACGCAGCGCGGTCGGCGAGCAGATGGACATCATGGTCGAGTTCCACAGCCTGTGGCGGCTGCCGATGGCGCAAAAAATTGCGCGCGCGCTCAAGCCCTTCAACACCTTCTGGCATGAAGACGCGATCCGCATGGATTCGCTGGACCTGCTCAGGCAGTATGCGAAGGACTGCGACGCGCTGATCTGCGCCAGCGAGACCCTGAGCTACAAATGGGGCTTCAAGGACTACCTGCAAACCGGCGTGGCCGGTGTTGCCATGCTGGACCTGAGCTGGTGCGGCGGCCTGAGCGAGGCGCGCAAGATCGCCGCCATGGCCGACGCCTGGCAACTGCCGGTGGCACCGCACGATTGCACCGGGCCGGTGGTCTGGGCCGCCTCCAGCCACCTCTCGCTGCACGCGCCGAACGCGCTGATCCAGGAAAGCGTGCGGGCCTTCTACACCGGCTGGTACAAGGAACTGGTGACCGAACTGCCGGTCGTCACGCAAGGCATGCTGAGCCTCAACAACAAGCCCGGGCTGGGCCTGGAACTGCTGCCCGACCTGGACCAACGTGCTGACGCGACCCTGCGCACCTGCCTGCCGACCTGACACCCGCCTCGAACTGGAGCCCCCATGAACATCACGTCCGTCCGCCCCTTCATCCTGCATGTGCCGGTCACCGGTTCGCAGATCGCCGACAGCACCCACAGCATCTCGCATTGGGGCGTGGTCGGTGCGCAGATCGACACCGATGAGGGCCTCAGCGGTTACGGTTTTACCGGCACCCACGCGCACCTGCCCAGCGACCAGCTGATCACGCGTTGCATAGCGACCTGCCACGCGCCCCTGCTGATCGGCGAGGACGCGGGCGATATCAACCGCCTGTGGCAAAAGCTGGCGCGAAATCCGGCCTTGCAGTGGGTCGGGCGCGCCGGCATCACCACGCTGTCGCATGCGGCCGTTGATCTGGCGCTGTGGGATCTGAAAGCCAAGGCCGCGCAGCAACCGCTGTGGAAATTGCTCGGCGGCCAGGTGCGCGACAAGGTGCGTGCCTACAACACCGACATCGGCTGGCTCAGCATCGCCGACGACAAGCTGGTCGAAGGCGCGCAACGCGCGGTGGCTCAGGGTTTCACCGGCATCAAGATCAAGGTCGGGTCCACCGTCGAGCGCGACCTGCGGCGCCTGGCCGCGGTGCGCAAGGCCATAGGCCCGGACATCACGCTGGCCATCGACGGCAACGGCAAATGGGACCTGCCGACCTGCCAGCGATTTTGCCGCGCCGCGCAGGACGCGGACGTGTTCTGGTTCGAGGAGCCGCTGTGGCATGACGACGTGAAAGGACATGCGCAACTGGCGCGCGCCACATCCATCCCGGTCGCGCTCGGCGAACAGCTCTACACCGTCGATGCGTTTTCGGAATTTTTTGCGCAGCAGGCCATCCACTGGGTGCAGCCGGATGTCACGCGTATGGCCGGCCTGACCGAGGTCTTGCGCGTTTGCGAGACCGCGCATGCCTTCCGCCTGCCGGTGGCGCCGCACGCGGGCGACATGAGCCAGGTGCATGTGCACCTGTCCTATGCGCACCCGGCCTGCGAGGTGCTTGAATTCATTCCCTGGATCAAGGACTGCTTCACCGACCCGGCCGAGGTGGTGGACGGCTACTTCCGGCGCCCCGAACTGCCTGGTGCGGGCACCACACCGACCGCCGCCGCCTGGACGCAATTCCGCCAGGCGACCGCCTAGTCCGCGCGGCCCTGTCCACGCGAAAGGCAAAATAGGCGCAGATGAATTCCGATATTTTTGTGGTCATGGGTGTCAGCGGCTGCGGCAAAAGCACCGTGGGCGCGCAGCTGGCCCAGGCCCTGAAGCTGCCCTTTCTCGAGGGTGATGTGCTGCACCCCGAAAGCAATGTGGCGCGCATGGCCGCCGGTGTCCCGCTCAGTGATGAGGACCGTGAGGGCTGGTTGCAGGCGCTGGCCGGGCGCCTGCGGCAGGCGCATGCCGCGGGCCAGGGCATGGTGCTCTCGTGTTCCGCCCTCAAGCGCGCTTACCGCGACATTTTGCGCGGCGGCGCGCCCGCCCTGCGCCTCGTCTACCTGCGCGGCGATCCCGAACTGCTGGCGGCCCGCATGGCTGCGCGCACCGGCCACTACATGCCGCTGTCACTGCTGGACAGCCAGCTGGCCACGCTGGAGCCACCCGGCGTGGACGAGAATATGCAGGCCTTTGATGTGGCCGAACCGCCAGAAGACATCGTTGCTGCCGTGCTGGCCGGCCGGCGTCCGGCGGGTGTCGGCGCCTCCTGAACTGTTTTTACTTTCCTGGACCGACCATGAGCCATTTCACCAAAGTCATTCTTTATACCGGCGCCGACGGCCGCGCCGGATTCCGCGAGGAAGCCGTCGCACTCAGCGAAGGCACGCCGCAGGCCATGTTGTCGCCGCTGGCGCCGTCCACCGGTTACCAGTTGCGCCACAGCCCGGTGGGTTTTCGCAGCCAGTTCCACTGCACGCCCAAACCGCAATGGGTGTTCATCCTGGGCGGGCAGATGGAGATCGGCCTGCAGGGCGGGGTGTCGCGGGTGTTCAGCCCGGGCGAACATTTTTATTCGGCCGACGTGTTGCCGGAGGGCGCCACTTTTGACGCGACGCTCCACGGCCACTGGAGCCGCCAGGTCGGGACGGAGCCGCTGGTGACCCTGTTTGTGCAGGGCTAGCGTTGATTTGCTATTGAAATGATAGCTGGTTCCTCCCGCCCGGCGGGGGCTAGAGGCCAAAAGGGCTTGAGATCTCAGCGGGGCAACATGTCGCCCGACAGCAGCACGGTTTTGCCTGGGGAACTGGCCAGCACGCTGTCCACCAGGGCCGCAGCCACATCCGCAGCGGCAATCGCGCGGTAGTTGGCCGGTGTGATCGGCCTGAGCAGGCGCATCGCCGTCGCCGCGAATTTTTCGGCGGCGCGTTGCGGCTGGCCCAGGGTGCTGCGGTCACCGCTCAGCAGCGAGGGGCGGGCCAGCACCAGCGTGTCATAACCGAGCTGGCCGACGGCAGCCTCCATTTCGCCCTTGACGCGGTTGTAGAAGACGCTGGATGTGGCACTGGCGCCCATGGCGCTGACGATGCCCAGCCGGCGCGCGCCGGCGGCACGCGCCGAGCGGGCCACGGCCAGCACCGCGTCGAAATCGACGGCGCGGAAAGCGCTCTGGCTGCCCGCGACCTTGATGGTGGTGCCCAGCGCAATGAACACGTCGTCCACCGCGGGGGCCTCAAATGTGGCGAAGTCCACGCTGAGGTGGACTTGCAGTTTGGGATGGGTGGTCCCGGGCGGTCGCCGGCCCACGCAGTGGACCGCCGCGTAGCTTTTATCGGCCAGTAAACGAGCCAGAATTTCCCGACCGACCAGACCCGTTGCCCCGGCCACCAGCGCCACCCGAGCGTCCGCCGCCACCGCCACCGCCACCGCCGCCGCCGGCAGGACGGCCGCCGCCGCGGTAGTTGCCGCGGTTGCCGCCTGTGGGCTGGCCGGAAGAGGGGAAGCCTGAAGAGACGTGGCTGGTGGGCTGGGCATCGCCGCGTTCCTGGGGTTCGCGCTGACGTGGGGGTTGGTCATTGGAGTTCCTCGCCTGATGTTGTGCAGGCTGTCCACCATAACCGGAATTCTGCCGTGGCTGGCCGCCCTGGGGCTGGCTGCGGCCGCCATTGCCGCCACCGCCGTTGCGGCCGCGGCCGCCGCCGTTGCCGCCGCCATTGCCACCACCACCACCGCCGGCGTTGCCGCCACGGCCGGTCTGCGGCTTGTTTTCGCGAATGCGCGTCATCATTTCGGACCTGGCTGCCTTGGCGGCAGCCTGCATCACGTCACGGCTGGGCGGCTTGCCGATGCCGCCCCAGATGGTCTGGCGGCCCATGGCCAGCGGCTCGGCTTTTTCGCCGGGTTCGGCCTCAAAGCCGGGCACGGTGACTTTTTCGATGTTCTGTTTGGTGAAACGCTCGATGTCCTGCATGAAACCTTCTTCGTCCAGGCAGACCAGGCTGACCGCTTCGCCGCTGTTGCCGGCGCGGCCGGTGCGCCCGATGCGGTGCACGTAGTCTTCGCTGACGTTGGGGATTTCATAGTTGACGACATGTGGCAGTTCGTCGATGTCGATGCCGCGCGCGGCGATGTCGGTGGCCACCAGCGCGCGTATGCTGCCGCTCTTGAAGTCGGCCAGCGCCTGGGTGCGGGCGGTCTGGCTCTTGTTGCCGTGCAGCGCCATCGCCGGGATGCCGTTTTTCGTCAGGTGTTCAGCCACATTGTTGGCGCCGAACTTGGTGCGGGTGAACACCAGCACCTGGCTCCAGTTGTGCTCGTTGATGATGTGGGTGAGCAGGGCTTTTTTCTTGCCGCGGCCGACCGGGTGAATGGTCTGGGTGATGCGCTGCACCGTGGTGTTGCGCGGTGTGACCTGGATGCTTTGCGGATTTTTCAGCAGGCCGTTGGCGAGCTCGCGGATTTCGTCGCTGAAAGTGGCGGAAAACAACAGCGACTGCTTCTGCTTGGGCACCAGGGCCAGCACCTTCTTGATGTCATGGATGAAACCCATGTCCAGCATGCGGTCGGCTTCGTCGAGCACCAGCATCTGCACCTGGCCCAGGTCCAGCACGCCCTGGCCCATCAGGTCGAGCAGGCGGCCCGGGGTGGCCACCAGGATGTCGATGCCGGTACGCACGCGGCTGATCTGCGGGTTCATGCCGACACC
>CALRTF020000134.1:0-10524 GCA_943370985.1 Paenacidovorax caeni | reverse complement strand
AGAAATGGCCGCGGGTCACGCGTTCAATCTCGCGGAAGAAGTAACTGATGCTGTCCTTGCGCATCTCCATCAGTGAGCACACGTTGATGAACAGGTTGAAGTAATTTTCCGGAAACTTCTCAAGCTGGCTCGACGCGAAGAACGCGAACCGGCATTGACTGAGTTCTTCGGCGATGTCCTCGAAGTTGTCGAATGACTGGAAGGTAAAGATTTTTTCGCCGGGAAACAGGCTCTGGATGTACCACTGGGACACCAGCAGCGCCGGCGCAATGTCAAAAATCATGTACCGGCAGTTGGTCGTCATGGCGAACATGTGGGCCAGCCGGCCATGGCCTGCGCCCAGCTCACCAATCACAATGGGCTCGTCGGAGTCGGCGGCCAGCCCCGTTGCGTCCAGAATGAGGTTTCTTTCGCGCACGGAATGCGCCAGGTCCTGCGACAGGACGCGTCCGCGGCGGGTGATCCTCAGGGGATTGCCGGTCAGCGGTTCGGCGATTTTTCGCAGGATCCCATGGTGGTCGGTATGCAGGGTGTAGTCCCAAAGCAGGCTCACCCCGAGTTTGTAAGCCAGTTTGGCGTTGACATCCTTGAACAGATGGACCTGGGAAGTTTCGCCCGACTTGTGCAGGTCTTCCATCTCATCCGTCAGGGCCTCTGCGCTGTCGTGTGCGGGCCAGAGTTGTATGAGGCTGCGGATCTGGTGGTCGCTGATGGAGACCGTCAGCCAGTTGTAGTAGTTGTGGGCCACCGTGCGCTTGAAATTGGTCAGCCCGTATTTGACGAGCATCTCGATATGCCACTCCGCATGCGACACCCAGAACTTGGACGGTGTGGCCTCGGGCACGGTGGCCAGTTCCCTGTTGACGGCCTCCAGCATGGCGTGAAAATCTTCAATGGCCGGACGGGTCGCCCTGCCGTCTCCCGGCGGCACCATGAGCAGGGCAGGGTCCTCATAGCGGGCGGCGATTCGCGCGACGACCCGGTGCAGCTTGCGATTGATCAGCCCGACGGAGACGCCCGAGCCATAGGCGCTGCGGTAGGCGGCCTCCGCTTCCTCGTCCCTGTTGCTTTCAAACAGCTCATCGCCCAGCCGCAAAATCGCCGCGCCGTCCCTGGCCGGCGCGTTTTGCTCAGCGGCTGCAGCTGATCCCTGTTCCGACGCGCCGTCTTGTACGGCCTCGTCCTTTTTTCCCTTGAAAATGCTTTCCCGCACGCCACCCAGAATTGTTTTAAGCATCAGTTGGTCCCTCCGATGGGGCGAAGCATAGCGCCAGAATGCCGGTTTCCGTTGCCTGAGGGGCCGGCGGCTGGATGGCGCGGACAAACGGATGACGGAGGATGGGAGCGTGTCCTTGCAAGCGGGACAGGTACAAACGCGGCTTCGCCCTCCATCGACCAGCGGGGCGAGGGAGGAGTCAGGAGTGGGAGTGGGGAGTCAAAATGCAATCCGGTGCCAGCCGATGATACAACGTTCGCTATCAATTCAGTAGCTATCGGCCCCCATCCGGCGGGGGCTGGAACCCGATTGGTTCCT
The DNA here is from genome assembly GCA_943370985.1 of Paenacidovorax caeni. Taxonomy (GTDB): domain Bacteria; phylum Pseudomonadota; class Gammaproteobacteria; order Burkholderiales; family Burkholderiaceae_C; genus Polaromonas; species Polaromonas caeni_A. The sequence continues at coordinate 8,990 of CALRTF020000134.1, read as the reverse complement.
CAAATCAGCCCAGGCTCGCATGAATCATCTCGCGCACCCGCGGGTAGATCTGTGCATTCCACTTGCGGCCGCTGAAGACGCCGTAGTGGCCGACGCCGGTCTGGATGTGGTGGGTCTTCATGTAGGGGCGGATGCTGGGGCACAGGTCCAGCGCGGCCACGGTCTGGCCGACGGAACAGATGTCGTCGCGCTCACCCTCGACCGTCATCAGCGCGGTGCGGCGGATCGCGGCGGGTTTGACGATGCGGTCACGGTAAGTCAGCTTGCCCAGCGGCAGGTCGTAGGTCTGGAACACCTTTTCCACCGTCTCAAGGTAAAACTCGGCCGGCAGGTCGTTGACGGCCAGGTACTCCTCGTAGAACACGCGGATCACGTTGGCCTTGTCGAGGTCGCCGTCCACCAGGTGCTGGTACAGGTCCTGGAATGACTTTTTGTGGCGGTCCAGGTTCATGCTCAGGAAGGCACTGAGCTGCACAAAACCGGGATAGACGCGGCGCATGTAGCCGGCGTGCGGCAAGGGCACATGGCTGATCAAATTCTTTTCAAACCATTCGATGGGCTTGCTGGTCGCCAGCGTGTTGACGCCGGTCGGGTTGACGCGGCAATCGACCGGGCCGGCCATCAGGGTCAGGCTGCGCGGCTGGGCCGGGTGGTCGTCCTCGGCCATCACGGCGGTGGCCGCCAGCGCCGCCACGCAGGGCTGGCATACCGCCACCACATGCGTGCCGGGGCCGATGGCTTCGATGAACCGGATCATGTGGGTGATGTAGTCGTCCAGGCCGAAGGCGCCATGTTTGAGCGAGACGTCGCGCGCGTTGTGCCAGTCGGTGATGTAGACGTCGTGGTCCTGCAGCAGCGTGCGCGCGGTTTCGCGCAGCAGGGTCGCGAAGTGGCCGGACAGCGGCGCCACCAGCAGCACCGGCGGGTGATGGCGGCCGCCGCCCACGGGCTTCTTGAAGTGCAGCAGGCTGCCGAAGGGCAGGGCCAGCACGTTTTCCTCCTCCACCGGCGTGACCTCCCCGTCCACCACCACCGAGCTGATGCCGTAGGCCGGCCGCGTATGGGTCAGGCGCATGCGCGAGATGACTTCGCTGGCGGCGGCCATGCGGCGCGTGATGCTGCGTTCGGTGTTTTGCAGCCAGAGCGACGCGCTCAGGCCCTGTGCCATCAGGCGGAGTGGCGACATCAGGTCGGACTGGAGCTGGTAGGCCTGATACAACATGATTCTCCTGACAAGGACGACCGGTGGGGGTCCGTACCGGTTTTGCAGGCAAGTTGCGGGCCAACCGGCGTACAGCCCATGCACTTTTCTGGCACAGCCCTTGCACCGGGCCAGTACCCACGCACTCCAGGAGCAAGCCATGGCCAAAGCGGTTCTCACGATCAGCAGCAAGAACTACGGTGCCTGGGCCTTGCGCGGCTGGCTCACGGCCAAACTGGCCGGCCTGGATTTCACCGAAAAAGTCATTCCGCCCGACGACCCGTCGATGAAGGCCGAGATGTTGTTGCTCTCCAGCAGCATGCTGGTGCCGTCCCTCCAGCACAACGGCGTCAAGGTCTGGGACACCCTGGCGATTGCCGAATACCTCCATGAAATCAAGCCCAAGGCCGGGCTGCTGCCGGCCGACGTGAAGGCCAGGGCCCATTGCCGCGCGATCTGCGGCGAGATGCATTCGGGTTTCGGCTCGCTGCGCGCCTCGCTGCCAATGAACATCAAGGCCCATTTCCCCAACTTCAAGGTCTGGTCGCGCGCCCAGGGCGACATCGACCGGGTGATCGCGATCTGGAAGGAATGCCTGGCCAGCTACGGCGGCCCTTACCTGTTCGGCAAACAGCCGACGGTCGCCGACGCCATGTACGCGCCGGTGGTCACGCGTTTCATCACTTACGACGTGGCGCTGGACAAGACCTGCGCCGCGTATTGCAAACGCATCATGGAACTGCCGGCGATGAAGGAGTGGGTGGCGGCCGCGAAGAAGGAGCCGGACGAGATCGACGAGCTTGACGCGGAGTTTTGAACACCCCCATCCAGGCTCACTGCGTGTAGCCTGTTTCCCCCTTGCAGGGGGCGGCGCCTGCGGGCCGGCGGAGCCGGACCCGCGGCGCCCGCTGGACGGGGTCAGGCTCTAACGGCGGTGGGGGCTTATTTCCACGGAGTCGCCGGTGGAATCTCACACACCGGATCCACGTCGATGGACTTGAAATCGGCCGGCGAGACGATTTCCAGGTATTCCATGTCGGGCGAGTAGTCGAACAGGTAGTGTTTGATGCCGGGGCGCTGGTGCACCACGTCGCCGGCCTCGACCAGGGTTTCCTTGTCTTCGTACATAAAGCGCGCCCAGCCCTTGAGCATGTAGACGATCTGGAAATCCGCCTCATGTCGGTGCCAGCCCGTGCCCGTTTCCGGTGCCATATTGGCCTTGACCAAGTGCGCAATCACTTTTCCGTGCGTCGCTTCGGCAATGCCCAGGTCGCGGTAAAGAAAAAAGTCACGCAAGCCGCCTGACACGAACTGCGTGTCGCCGGGTTTGACGTGGGAGAAGGTGGTCGTGGTGCGGTCCAGCATGGGTGCTCCTTCTGTCAGTGCATCAAGGGATGGTGCACTGCAGCAAGCAGGAAGTGTTCCAGAAAGCTGGCGTGTGCTGCGAACTCCCGATCGAGTGCCCAGGATGTCGCGATGCACAAAAACGGAAGAACCAGTACTATCCGTTACATATACGGTGACGCTATTGGGCGAACACCATCAGATGGAAAACAAAAAAAAATGGCCTCTGCTGGACCCGGCGATACCTCGCCCTTGCACGTTCTGATCGTCGAAAACATCACGGCCCAGGCCCAGATGTTGTGCCACATCCTCGAGGAGCAGGGCTACCTCGTCAGCATTGCCGACAACGGGCAGTCCGCGCTTGAAATGACGACCAGCCTGCAACCCGCCCTGGTGGTCAGCGGGGTCAAAATCCCCGAAATGAGCGGCTACGAGTTGTGCCGGCAGATCAAGGCCGACCCGGCCATCCACCAGATCCCCGTGATTCTGGTGACCAGCCTGGTGGACCCCAACGAGGTCTTGCTGGGCCTTCAGTGTGGCGCCGACAGCTTTGTCATCAAGCCTTATGAAAGAAGCCACATGCTGGCGCGGGTGGAACATGCTCTCTCCAGCCGCGGCATCGCCGCTGTGCCGGAAAGCAATGAGCCGGCCGAAATTTTCTTTCACGGCGAGCGCCACCACATCACGGCCAGCCGCACCCAGATTCTCAACCTGCTGATGTCCACCTACGACGCGGCCGTGCAGCGCAACAACGAGCTGACCGAAAGCCGGGAGCAACTGCGGGAACGCACGGCGGACGCGCTGAAATCCAATCGCTTTCTCGACTCCATCATTGAACACATTCCGACGGCGATCTACATCAAGGACGCGATCCAGTTGCGGTATGTGCGGGTAAACCGCGCGCTGGAGGAGCTCACGGGCCTGCCCCGCAAAGACATGCTGGGTAAAACCGCCCATGAGCTGTTTGAGAAGGGCGACGCCGACAAGGCCGTTGAGCGGGACAGGCGCGTGCTGGCCAGCGGCGTGCTCGAAGACATTCCGGAACACCGCCTTTCCGGGGAGGGCACCGGCATGCGCATGCTGCACACCTACAAGGTGCCCGTGTTTGGCGACGGCGACCAGGCCACCCACGTGCTGGGCATTTCCGAGGACATCACCGCCCAGAAAGAGCTGGAGCAGGTGGTGGCCCGGCTCAACACGACCCTCAATGCACGGGCCGAGGACCTGGAGGCCACCAACAAAAGCCTGGAGAGTTTCACCTCGGCGGCCTCGCACGATTTGCGTTCACCGCTGAGCGTCATCGCCGGCTACGCCGGCCTGCTGGAAAAAGGCTACGCCGACCGCCTTGACGACAAAGGCCTGCACTACCTGGCTGTCATCCGCACGCGCGTCAAAAGCATGGCCAGGCTGATCGACGACCTGCTGTCGTTTTCCAGGCTGACCCTGCAGGAGCTCAGCAAGACCTCCGTGGACATGAACGTACTGGTCGCACAGGTGGCTGCCGACATGCCGGGCGTGACCCCCGATGCGCCGCGGCCCGCGATCCGGCTCGGGCCGCTGCCGGACGCGGCGGCGGACCCGGCCTTGCTGCGCCAGGTGTGGGTCAACCTGCTCTCGAATGCCGTCAAGTACAGCGGCCGCGTCGCCAGCCCGCACATCGAGGTCAGTGGTCGCGTGGAAGGCGCGGAGGCCATTTATGCGGTGCGCGACAACGGCGCCGGCTTCGACATGGCGCACTACGACAAACTCTTCGAGGTGTTCGAACGCCTGCACGGCGACGAGGAGTTCGAAGGCACCGGTATCGGCCTGGCCACCGTGCGCCGCGTGATCACCCGCCATGGCGGGCGCGTCTGGGCCGAGGGCAAGGTGGGCGAGGGCGCGGTGTTTTATTTTGCGTTGCCGGTGCAGGGTAGCTGAAGCCCTACCTCCTGCGTGCGCAGCCCCGCTTTGAAACGGCGAACCCAAACTGAGGTGGACCATGAACAAAAGAGCGCCCGTTGCCCCGGCACTCTGCGCGACATCCCTACCAACCATTGGGCCACAGCTACAAGGTGAACAGGCAGATCTACGCGACAGGCTACGGCGCCAGCAAACACTCGTCTGGCATGGATGATTCGCATGGCCTGTATGCCTCGTGGGTCGAGTACAAGGCTTTACTCCCATCACTCAGCCTCAAGGGCTTTTCGGCCGTACAGGTGCCTGTGGTGGGGAAATAAGACTAGGACCAGAGGAACGGGATTCGTGCGCCGATTCTGCAAGCGATCCGGCACACACCTGGGCTACTTTTTGGGCAATGATTTTTCAACATCGCGCGCCCGCAACGGCTTTTCAAAAAGCTCGGTGATCGTACGGTCAACTGAGTTCCCATCTCGACGCTTTTGCCCAGTGTCTTTTGCGGAGGACAGCATAAGCTGCCGCAAACGTTTTTCGTGGTTCTTTATAAGAGGCAGCTTCGAAAAATCCTTGCTGACCTTTGTCTCCAAATTGATAGCCATAGAGATTGGAAGTGGGAGTTTGTCCGTGGGATAGGTTTTGACAATGTATTCAAACCCGCTGAAATCTTCCAATTGGGCTGCAAAGCTGGCGGCAAAAAAGAGTGCATACAACTTGTCAGAGGGGTCTGCATTAGATGAATCAATTTTTAGAATTGTTTGCGTTATCGCTGGCTTTAAAAACTCATAGTTGTAGCAGTATCGAATGATTCTTTGAAAAAACCAAAGCAGATGCATCTCTGAAAGTTCGGTCAACCTGGTTCGTGTTTTGCCTTGGCGAATGTCGCGATAAAGGGTGGCCGCGCCTAAAAATAGGCGGTACAAATTGTTTTCTACTAAAGAGTATTCCGTCTGATATCCAGCAAGAACATAGTCTGGAAGCGCCAAAAGTTTCAACCATGCCTCCCCCTCGTCTTGAGGAACTTTGTCGAATAACTGCGCAAGTACCTCGGGGCAGTCCCCGAGCATTCCAATGTAAAAGAAACTACACTCCACCCAATAGGCTTCGAAAGCTCTATCCATGGGAAGTAAATCGCTATTGGCTTTTGCGGCCTTTGCAAAAAGATACTCCCCGAATGACCGATGCCTAAACGATAAGCGTCCGTCGTCTGTATCAATTGAGAAGATACCGCTTTTGTGAAATACGCGGTCCAAAAGATTTTGAAGTTCCACGCCGGTATTTCTGCGCTTGTGCCAATCGAGCACAATTTCTTTTGCTTCTTCGAGACTCATCCAAATAACTTGATTTGAGACCATGTATTCGGCTATGAGCAACGTGACTTTATCCGTTGCTTGATACTCCTTCTCAGGCGCTTTCCCTTTCTGTACATCCCACCTGCCGAGCATGTATTCAATGGATTTTGAGTACAACTCCGTGAGATTCGATGGGAGATCGTTCTGGTTCTGGGCAATGAGACTGGACAAGAGGGCGGCAGCAATTGGACTTTGCGGCAATTGCTTGAATAAGTCGGAGCGTCGGAGATCTTCATAAATCTTCTTTGGCACAGAAATAGACTGGCACGCTTTTTCGACAAACTGAACCACTTTGGAAATGCTCAGTGGCCGGATGACGAACCTCCTAGCTCCAGAGAAGATATCCACGTCTTCATCCAGCACCCGGAGCGGTCGGGTAGTAAACAAAACTCTAATGCGTGGATCAGATTTCGCTTCGGTGATTACATCTTTAAGGGCTTGCTTCCACTTGCCATTGGTAGCTGCTTCGTCTATTCCATCAAGGACCAGTAATATCGAAAATTCTTGATTCGAAATTTCCGAGAAGACATTTTTTAGTTCTTTATCGATCACGCCTGTTAATGTCAATTTTTCTTCATAGAAACGCCGAAATGACAGGTGAATAGGAATAACTTTGTTTTGGTTGTAGCGTTCGGGAGAGCAGTGGTATTGCACAATTTTTCGGGCAATTTTTGATTTCCCGAAGCCCATATCCCCCTCAAGAATGGACACACTTGTTTTGGATATCTCCTCCGTGAGGTTGACTAAGCGCGGGCGTGATGGTTTGGTTGTCTTTTTCAGATAAGAAATCTTTTCGATTTCTTGTATATCTGGCTCGATAAAAAAAGCGTCACAAGAGACTCCTCCGACCGCCCCTGACTCTTTCTCAAGCGCATCCATCCTTCGTCCAACTTTGTCGAGATAGTCACCCAAATGCGAAGGCACTTGGTGCCAAAAGTAATTCGCGTGCTTGTCGACTAGATGAGTCAGTGCTTCCCCGTCAACAAATTCGATGCGTTGTTTTGCGTATTGATCGTGAATTTTGTCTTTTGCATTGGAGCTGATGGATGCGGTGTTTATCACCCACACCTCGGATAGGCGCTCTTTTCGCTTTCCGCCGTCAATTAAGCGAGGTAGCCCACACTCTTCTATCTGCCTTGATACATCCGTGATGTCATTGGTAATCTTCCCTCGCTTTACAACAACTCCGATATGCGAAAAAGATCCTAGCGCAGGGTCAAATCGAGTGAGGACAAAATCAGCCCCCTTTTCCTGCGTGCCATGAGTCGTTTCGACCTTAGTTATGTTCTCCAGCCTGGCTAGAACGGTTCTTAGCAACGGATGGAGATCGTTCACTTCGGACTTCACGTCTTCGATCATTTGTTGTTTTGCCTTGAAGTCCAAAGTCATCTCCCTTGTGTTGTAAATGTTGGCAAAACAGTATCTCAGATAGCCCAATTTGTGGCTATGGCTTCTGGGATAATCCCCCCCTGAGCGGCAACACCCTAGGCAACCTATTCGCAGTCACCAACTTCGGTGAATCCCACGGCCCGGCCATTGGCTGTGTGATTGACGGCTGCCCGCCGGGCATGGCGCTTTCTGAGGCCGACATCCAGGTCGAGCTGGACCGGCGCCGGCCCGGCACCAGCAAGTATGTGACGCAGCGCAACGAGCCCGACACGGTCGAGATTTTGTCGGGTGTGTACGAGGGCAAGACCACCGGCACGCCGATTGGCCTCTTGATCAGGAACACCGACCAGCGCAGCAAAGACTACGGCGACATCCTCAACACCTTCCGGCCTGGCCATGCCGACTACAGCTACCTGCAGAAATACGGCATCCGCGACCCGCGCGGTGGCGGCCGGGCTTCGGCGCGGCTGACGGCGCCCACGGTGGCGGCCGGCGCGGTGGCCCGCAAGTGGCTCAAGGAAAAATACGGCACCACCTTTCGCGGCTGCATGACGCAGGTCGGCGAGATGGTGGTCGGTTTCGAGGCCTGGGAGCATGTGGCCCACAACCCCTTTTTCGCGCCGGTGGCCGATGTGTCGCAGCTCGAGGCCTATATGGACGAGCTGCGCAAGGGCGGCGACTCCTGCGGCGCGCGCATCCGCGTCACCGCGAGCGGCATGCCGGTGGGCCTGGGCGAGCCGCTGTTCGACAAGCTGGATGCCGACATCGCCTTTGCCATGATGGGCCTGAACGCGGTCAAGGGCGTGGAGATCGGTGCCGGTTTTGCCAGCGTCGCGCAGCGCGGCAGCAGCCACGGCGATTCGCTATCGCCCGAAGGCTTCCGCTCCAACAATTCCGGCGGTGTGCTGGGCGGCATCAGCACCGGGCAGGACCTCGAGGTGTCGATTGCGATCAAGCCGACCAGCTCCATCCTGACACCGCGCGAGTCCATCGACATGGCGGGCCGGCCGACCTCGGTGATCACCAAGGGCCGGCACGACCCGTGTGTCGGCATACGCGCGACGCCGATTGCCGAAGCGCTGCTGGCGCTGGTGGTGATGGAGCACGCGCTGCGGCATCGCGCACAGTGCGGCGACGTCGTTTCGCCGATGCGCGCCATCAACGGCTCCGTCTGACCGGCGAGACGCACCGTGTCTGAAGCCGCCGCGCGGCGCCGCCAGTTGGTGCCGTTTGCGGCGCTGTCGGCCAGCTACTTCGCCCACATCGGGTTTTTCAACCCCTACCTGCCGCTGTGGCTCAAGGACCTGGGTTTCAGCATCCTGGCGATCAGCCTGCTGACCTCGGTGCAGGCCGCGACGCGCCTGTTTGCGCCTTACGGCTGGGGCGCGATCAGCGACCACACCGGCGAACGTGTCAAGCTGCTGCGTTACGGTGCGACGGTCGCGCTGATCAGCTCCTGCGGCCTGTGGCTGGACTTCGATGCGCGTTTGGGCATCTGGTGGCTGACCGCGGTGCTGCTGGTGATGTTCACCCACACCAGCGCCATGATGCCCATGAGCGAGGCGGCGATGGCACACCTGATCAGCCAGGGCGGCGCCTTCGACGCGCGGCGTTACGGCCGGGTGCGGCTCTGGGGCTCGCTGGGTTTCCTGGTCACGGTGTTCGCGGCGGGCGCCTGGTTCGAGTACTTCGGCATGCGTCATTTTCCGGCCTGGACTTTTTTGTCGCTGCTGGCGGTGACCGTCAGCGTCTGGTGCCTGCCCAACCTGAAGGAGGCCGTCAGTCCGCATGAAGAAAAGCTGCCGGTGCTG
>CALRTF020000133.1:0-10539 GCA_943370985.1 Paenacidovorax caeni | reverse complement strand
ACGCCGTCGAGGAAGACGCGGCGCTGAGCATGGCCAAGCCGTCCGACGGCATCAAGACGCGCAAGATCGCCATCCTGGTCGCCGACGGCGTGGACTTGCTGACCTTCAAACGGCTGCAGCAGGAGCTGACCGATGCCGGCGCCGCCTGCAAACTGATCGCGCCGCAGCTGGGCACGGTCAAGACCTCTTCGGGCAAGCAGCTGGCGGTGGATCACACCTTTGCCAATGCGCCGTCAGTCATGTTCGATGCGGTGCTGGTACCCGGTGGCGAAGCCAGCGTGGCAGCGCTGTCCCAACTCGGCGACGCCGTGCACTTCATCCTCGAAAGCTACAAACACTGCAAGACCCTGTGCGCGCTCAACGAAGGCGTTCAGCTGCTCGGCAGCCTGGGTTTCGCGCTTGAAGGCAAGGGCGACCAGGTGATGGAGCCCACCACCGGCGTCTTGCTGGCCGATGCGCGCAAGGCCGCTGAGGGACAGATTGGCCAGGCCTTCATCTCGTCCATCGCTGCCCACCGGCACTGGGACCGGCTCAACGTGGACGCTGTCCCCGCCTGAGTACGGGTTTCAGGGTTTGAACTGGAGTTCGTGCCTGAAACCGGCCGGATTCATCTGCAGCGGCCGGTATGCCACGCCGGCCCAGCTTGCACTCATGTCGCGGTAGCGGCTGGAAAACACCAGGCCGCTCTGCCCGGTCTGGTAGATGAATTGCGACTTTTCCAGGTCGGCCAGGTCATACACCGCACGCATCGATGCGGCATGGCGGTTCGCAAACGGGAATCGGGCATCGTTGGGCCAGTACTGGCCGACATTGACGGTGAACGAGTCGCCGCCGGTCGGCACGCTGACATCAAAAAATCGGGCCAATGCGGGCACGTTGCTGAAAGGCCGGTGCGCCGACAACGCGGGATGCGCCCCGCCCCAGGTCCACGCGGCAGGCTGGCCGCCCCGCGTGGCCTGCAGCACCGTGAGCGCGCGGTCCAGCGCCGCCGTGGACTGCGCGGCGCAACCGCCGGCGCCGCACCAGGCCTTGTCGTCGCGCTCCATGATCTCCTCGATGGCGCTGCGGAAATGGCGCTTGCCATACATGCTTTTCAGACGTGCCTCGCCGAGCTTGCCGCCCAGAACGCCGCGCGTCAGTTCATCGACCCAGACTGAAAAAATCAGCGGCGCTGCGCTGTCGGCGCGCATCACGCCGTCGAAGCCGGCCAGCAGGGCCTGTGCCTCGGCCGCCAGCGGGTGCTGCGAGGCCGTCTTCTGCAAAAACGGCAGCAATCGCGTGGTGGCGGGTGACAACTGGTCAGCCTGGATGGCCTGCATGGAGGCGACGTCATGCCGCGGCCGGGCGGCCAGCAGCTGCTCGATGCGATCGAAACGGTAAGGCACGACCCAGTCCTGCCCGAGGAAAAGATCCGAGCCCGGCGGCACCACGCTCTGGTTGGCATTGGAGAACCAGCCTTTTTTTCCGATGCCGGACGCATCGGCCTGCGGTGTCTGCGCGTAGGGCAGCCAGCCGGCCCAGTCATACCTGGCGTCCCAGCCCGGCGACGGTGCAACGCCCAGGATGTCGTTGTCGGCCTTGCGCAGCGGCACCTTGCCAATGGCCTTGTAGGCAAGCTTGCCCGCCACATCGGCCATCACCACGTTCTGCATCGGCGAGTGGTGGTCGGCATAGGCGGCGACCAGCTCGTCCACCGACTGCGCCTGGTTGGCGCGCAAGGCGGCCAGCGCCGTCCGGTTGTCGGTTTCCAGCGCGCTCCAGCGCAGCGAAAGCACGTATTTGCCGGTGTCCAGCAGTTCGCCATGGGTTTTCTGCGCGTCGCTCAGTACCGGCCCGTGGCGGCTGCTGCGCACCTGCAGCGTGACGTCGGCCTGGCCCTTGACCTTGATGGTTTCGCTGCGGGTGCTGAACTCGGCCCACTGCGCCGGTCCGCTGCCGGGCACGCGGTATTGCTGCGGGTTGGCCGGGTTGATCTGCTCCAGGTAAAGGTCCTGCACATCGGGGCCGGTGTTGGTGAAACCCCAGGCGACCCTCGCGGTACGGCCCAGCACCACAAAAGGCAGGCCCGGCAATGTCGCGCCGATCACGTCCAGCGCCGCCGTCGGCTTGCTGTCTGCCCCCTGCCCTGCAGGCGCCTGCAGCCGCGCGAAGTACCAGATGGCCGGCGCCGACAGACCCAGATGCGGGTCGTTGGCCAGCAGGGGCTTGCCGCTGGCGGTGTGGCTGCCGGCCAGCACCCAGTTGTTCGAGCCCTTGCCTTCCACGTTGCCGACGTTGGCGGCCCAGTCGTTGATATCCGCTGCCAGCAGCCCGGCGTCCATCGGCTTTTTCAAGCCAAAAAGGCCTCCAGCCCTTTCCGGATAAGGATCAGCAGCTCCTGTTTTGATAGCATCCTGGCGGAACACGCCGAGGCCCGCATACAGTTTGGCAAAGTCGGTGCGGGACGCCGGCGCCTCACCCGGGTAGGGCGTGAAGAGTTGCCAGAGTTCTTCGGTGCTCAGCACCCTGGCCGCCGACAGCCGTGCGAACTCGGTGCCCCAGTTGCCGCCCAGGTCCAGCGCCATCATCAGTGCCCAGCCCACGCTGTCCTGCGGCGTCCAGGGCTGGCCGCTGCCGCCCGGCTTGACGCCGAGGATGTGGAATTCCGGCGACAGCGCCTGCCCGCTGCCGGCATAAAACGCGTTGATGCCCTCGCTGTAGGCCTGCAGCGCCTGCTTGGCCTCGGCCGGCAGCACCTGCCACTGGCGCTGCGCCGCTTCCATGATGCCCAGCGTGCGCATCAGCTTGTCGGTGTCCAGCGTGGCTTCGCCCAGCACCTCGGACAACTCGCCATGCATGACCCGGCGGTTGAACTCGAGCTGCCAGCCGCGCTCCTGCGCATGCACATAACCCAGCGCCATCCAGGCGTCACGCGGGGACTGGGCACTGATGTGGGTGACGTCGGCGCCATCGCGGGCCACGTTCACGGCTGCGCTCAGCCCGCTGACCCGGAGTTCGCCGTCGAGCGCCGGAAAGCTGCGGTACACATAGATACCGATGGCCGCGACCAGCAGCAACACGAGCAGCAGCACACCACCGAAAAATCGCTTGATCCAGACCACGATGGTGTCTCCCCGAAGAAGTGAAGGGGCCGGGGCGCCCGGCCGGGACAATCAGGCCGCGGCGGCGGGCTTGAGCTGCAGGGACTTGAACTCGAGGAACTCCTCGAAGCCGTAAACGCCGTTTTCGCGGCCGTTGCCCGACTGCTTGTAGCCACCAAACGGCGCGTTGCCGTTGAAAGGGCCGCCATTGATGTCGACCTGGCCGGTGCGCATGCGGCGCGCCACCTTCATCGCGTGGTCGTCGCTGCCGCTCCAGACGCCGCCGCCGAGGCCGTAAATCGTGCTGTTGGCAATCGCCACGGCTTCTTCCTCGTCCTTGTAGGGGATGACGACCAGCACCGGGCCGAAAATTTCTTCCTGTGCCAGCGTGTCGCTGGCCTTGATGCCGAGGATGGTGGGCTGCACGAAGTAACCTTTGTCCAGGGCCGGCGGTTCGGCGCCGCCGGCGATCACGTCCGCACCCTCTTCGATGCCGGTGCGGATAAAGCCCAGCACCCGTTCGCGCTGGTTTGCGCTGACCAGCGGGCCGAGGCGGCTGCCTTCTTCCAGGCTGGGGCCGACGCTGAATTTGGCGATCGCGGTTTTGGCCAGTGCCTTGACCTCGTCGTAACGGGCGGCCGGCACCAGCATGCGCGTGTGGGCCGAGCAGGTTTGCCCGCTGTTGAGCATGCAGGCCGAGATCGTGCCCTTGACCGCAGCTTCGAAGTCCGCGTCTTCGAGGATCACGCTGGCCGACTTGCCGCCGAGCTCGAGCGCGATGCGCTTGACCGACTGGCTGGCCAGTTCGCTGACACGTTTGCCCGCGCGGGTCGATCCGGTGAAGCTCACCATGTCGACCTCGGGGTGGGTGGCCAGCACCTCGCCGACCACCGGCCCCATGCCGTTGACCAGGTTGAAGACGCCCGGCGGCAGGCCGGCTTCATGGATGATTTCGGCCAGGATCATGGCGTTGACGGGGGCGATTTCGCTGGGCTTGAGCACCACGGTGCAGCCGGCGGCCAGGGCCGGGGCGATCTTCAGCGTGATCTGGCTCAGCGGGACGTTCCAGGGCGTGATGCAACCGACGACGCCGATGGCTTCACGCACCACCAGCGAATTGCCGACCTTTTTTTCCCACTCGAAGTTGCGCGCCACCTTGGCGAAGTTGCCCCAGTGCCAGGTCGGGCCGCCGACCTGCACGGTTTTGGCCATCTTCAGCGGCATGCCCACCTCGCGGGCAATCGCCAGCGCCATCTCGTCGGTGCGCGCCTTCAGGCCGGCAGCGACTTTTTCGAGGTAGGCGGCGCGGGTTTCGACGGGAAGCGTGGACCAGGCTTCGAAGGCCGCGCGGGCTGCCAGGACCGCCTGCTCCGCTTCCTGCGCCGTGCCGGCGGGTACGCTGGCCATGACCTCCTCGGTGCTGGAGTCGTGGACGGGCAGGGTTTCGGCCGATTGGGCGGCCACCCACTGGCCGTTGATGTAATGCGAAGGGTAGGCGGTCATGGAGGAGCTCACAGTGTTGGGGGGGAAAAAAGGGCCATCGTATGTGAATATTTCACAGGATTGACGGCAGCTGATTTTGAAGGCGGCGGCAAAACAGCGCCACATTCGAAAGTATTACTCTGATACAAGTTATAGAATCAACCTGACATTTAGTTACTAACGCGTTGATTTCTTTGTTGTTTTGCGTTAACCCTGTCACGCGATAGATCTTGCATCTGTCGCCTTGCGGGCTTAATCTACCAGATCGCGCGCGGACCTGCGCCGAACCTGAAAGAAAGCCTGGAGACCTATGCGCTGGATTACACCTCATTTAAAAAGCAGTTTGCTCGGCTTGCTGAGTGGTGGCGACGCGACACCGGCTGTGAAGGAAAATCGCACCGAGACCATCCGGCAGATCATGCTCAACGAGTTGGGCGAGTTTGGTGAGAGGCATTACCCGAAGATTGCGCTGCGGGTACGTTATGCCCAGGATGCCCAGGGCCTGTGGTACGCCCGTGGCGACGTGATGGCCGTGTTGTCGGCCATGCAGGGCGAAACCATCGCCCGCCAGAAAGTCAGCATCATCACCAAGATGTTCGAAGGTTTGCTGCCTGGCAGCCTCGGCTCTCGCCGCAGCTCCCTGAACTGAGGGAGCGGCCCCGCACCGGCTCAATGCCCGTGATGATCGTGGTGGCTGTGGCCCCACAATAAAAACGCATCCCGGCCCTCCACGGCCAAGGTCACTTTTGCACCCACCGGCAGCAGCACCTTGGTCGGCACATGGCCGAACGGCAGTCCCGTCAGCACCGGCGCCTTGATCTGCTGTTGCAGCCAGGCCACCACCGTCGCCAGTTTGAAGCCCTTGTCGTGCGGCACCAGCTTGTAGTTGGTGAATTGCCCCAGGACGATGGCTTTTTGCTGCGCCAGCACACCGGCATGCAGCAAGGTAGTAAGCATGCGCTCGATGCGGTAGGGATGTTCGTGCACATCCTCGAGGAACAGGATGCCGCCCTTGACCGCCGGAAAATACGGGGAGCCGACCAGCGAACTCAACACCGCCAGGTTGCCGCCCCACAGGGTTGCATTCTTGACACTGAATACGCCGCCAGCCCTTGCCGGTACTGACCCGAACGCTCCTTCTTTGATAGCGGATGGCGGCAGACGCCAGCCGGCGCCTTCGCCCTGACCGCTGACCAGGTCGTCGAAACAGGCTTCCATGATGTCGTCGGGCTCACCCTCCACGCCGAAGTCCTCGCCCAGCGCCGGGCCGGCCCAGGACACCGCACCGGTTTTGGCCAGCAAGGCGCTTTGCAGGGCGGTGAAATCGCTGAGGCCGACAAACTGCGTGCCCTTGTCCACCGCCTTGCTGATGGCCTTGTAGTTGATGGCCGGCAGGATGCGCGTCAGGCCGTAGCCGCCGCGCGAGATCAGCGCCACATCGGCGCCGCTGGCCGCAGCGCGGTGGATGGCGGCCAGCCGCGTCTCGTCGTCGCCGGCAAAACGCTGATGGCCGGCCAGCGCGGCTTCGTCGAGTTCGACCTCGTAACCGAGCGCCTTCAGGCGCGCCACACCGCGTTTGAAAGCGGCCTTGTCGCGCACCGCGCTCGACGGGGAATAGATGTAGATATGTTTTTTCACGGCTCCGAGTATCCCATTGGCGGGACGCACCCACCACAGCGGGTATAAACGCCGCACCATGCTGCTTTATGTTCTCGACCTCTTCGGCGTCGCCGTGTTCTCCGTCAGCGGCGCGCTGGCTGCAGGCCGGCTCGAGCTGGACCTGCTCGGCGTCGTCGTGCTGGCCTCGCTGACCGCGATCGGCGGCGGCACCCTGCGCGATGTGCTGATGAACCGCCACCCGGTGTTCTGGATGGCCAACCCGACCTACCTGCTGCTGATCTGCGCGGCGGCGCTGGGCACGGTGCTGTATGTGCAGTTGTTGCCGATTCCGGCGCAGGCACTGCTGGTCGCCGATGCGCTGGGCCTGGCCGTGTTTGCGCTGAGCGGTGCGCAACTGGCCGAGGCGGCGCGGCTGCACCCGCTGATCGTGGTGCTGATGGGCACCATGACCGGTGTCGCCGGCGGGGTGATGCGCGACATCTTCAGTAACCAGATCCCGCTGCTGCTGCGCCAGGACATTTACGCCACAGCGGCGATTGCCGGCATCGCGCTTTACCTGGCGCTGAAGGCGCTGGGCCTCAAGCCGTCGCTGGCCTTCTGGACCGGCATGGGGGTGGTGATGGCACTGCGCCTGAGTTCGATTTTCCTCGGCTGGCATTTGCCGGTGTTCCGGCTGCCGTATTAGGGCCTGCTGAAAAAGCCCACCGCGCGCCGCGCAATCGGCTCGCCCTGCTCCTGCACAAAGTGCCCGGCGTTCTCGAGCACCAGCGGGTCGGGGCAGCCGCGGATCAGCTGCTGCAGCTCACGCATCACCGGCAGGCCCAGCACCGGGTCCTGCGCGCCCACCACCATCAAGGTCTGCCCCTGCCAGCGCTGGCGCCAGAAGTCGCGCGCCTGCCGCGAGACCTCCGCGCCCGCTGAATCGGCAAACTCCGGCACCATGGGCGGGAAGGCGCGCAAGGCGGCGCGGTGACCCCGGTCCGGGAAGGGCGCGTTGTAGGCCGCACATTCTTCGGCACTCATCTGCGGATTGCCGCGCGCAAACAGCCGGGCCACATCGAAGTCCGGATTTTTGGCACACATCTCGCGCCAGGCCAGAAAGCCGGCCGACAGCGGCTGCTCGCCGGTCGCCAGCGTGGTGTTCATGACCAGCAGGCCGCGGTAACGCTGCGGGGCTGCCATCGGCAGGGTCAGGCCCAGCAGGCCGCCCCAGTCCTGCACCACCAGCACGATGTTGGAGAGGTCCAGCCGCTCGACAAATTCCAGCAGGTTCTGCCGGTGCCCGTCAAAACGGTGGAAGCCGTCTTTTTTGGGCTTGTCGCTTTTGCCGAAACCGATCAGGTCGGGCGCCACGACGCGGTGCCCCGCTTCGAGGAACACCGGGATCATCTTGCGGTACAGGTAACTCCAGGCCGGGTTGCCGTGCAGGCACAGATACGTCAACTGCCGTTCATCCTGAGCCTGTCGAAGGGCCTGCCCTTCGTCGAGGTAATGCAAACGCAGGCCGGCCAGCGACGGCAGGTCGCTCAGGTAGTTCGGCGGCCACGGGTAAGCCGGCAAGCGCTCAAACGCCGCGTCGGGCGTGCGCAGGGCGTCGTCACGCAAAGGGTGGGCGGCGCGGGTGTCCTCGCGCTGCGCGCTGCGCCGCTGCCTGAAAAAATCCTGCAGCGCGGCGCCGCATTCCTGCGCGAGCACACCGCCCTCCAGCCGCGTCTGGTGGTTGAGCTGCGTTTGCGCGAACAGGTTGAGCACGGACCCGGCGGCACCGGTCTTTGGCTCGGCCGCGCCGAACACCACGCGTTTGAGGCGGGCGTGCAGCATGGCGCCGGCGCACATGGCGCAGGGCTCCAGCGTCACGAACAGTTCGCAGTCTTCCAGCCGGTAATTGCCCAGCGCCAGCGCGCCGGCGCGCAAGGCCAACATTTCGGCATGCGCCGTCGGGTCCTGGCCGACGATAGGCGCGTTGCGGCCGGTGGCGATGACCTGGCCCTGGTGCACCAGCACCGCGCCGACCGGCACTTCGCCGGCAGCCGCCGCGTCACCGGCCTGCGCCAGCGCCAGCCGCATGAAGTCCTCGTCACCCATGGTGCTCATGTTTTGATAGCTGCTTGCGCTTTCCAGGCAAGGGCTGGAGCCCGATTTGATTCATTTTTCGGGCTCCGCGGGAGCCATGCCGAGGCGGTCCATCCATTGCCCGAGTGCCTGTTCATCGGGCGAGCCCGCGGCGTAGACGGCTTTCATGGCGGCATGGGCTTCGCGGCGGTGCTGGTTGAGCTTGATCTTGCATTGCAGTTCCGTCACCTGCAATTCGAAAGCCACAATGCCGGCCAGCATCCTGTGGGCGAATTCCTCGCCCAGCCCGCGCCACTGTTCGGCATACGGCGGCTCGTGGTCACCGATCAGTTTTTTCAGCAGCGCATCCTTGCCGGCCGGGTCCTCGATCAGTGTGGCCTGCACCGTGCAATGCACGGCCAGGTAGTTCCAGGTCGGCACACGCGCCAGGTCCGGGTAGACCTTGGGCGACAGGTAGGCGTGCGGGCCGAGAAAGGTCACGACCGCCTGAGGCCTGGCCTGCAGGTAACGCCAGTGCGCATTGGGTTTGGCGACGTGGCCGAGCAAGACCATTTGCTCGCCGCGCATCTCCAGGTGCAGCGGCAGGTGCGTGACAAACGGCAGGCCCGCGTCGTCAACGCTGATCAGGCTGGCGAAGGGGTGGTCCTGAATCAGCTGGACGGCCTGCGCGGTCTGGCCTTTGAACTGGGGAGGCTGGTACATGGCCTGAGTATCGCAAAGACGGACGGTGTGCGCCACGACTGGCGAGCCCGCAGGCCAGCCATGTGGCTGCAGCAGCGCGGTGAATGAGCCGCCTCAGGTTGGGAGCGACCAGCGCCCCAGTATTTCATAACGCGTTTGCCGCATGAAGCTGTGTATCAGCACGAACTCCTGCGCCCGCCATGTGACCGCGTTGACCGTCTCATCCGCCAAGACATGCGCGTCGTACAGCAGGGTGACATGCGGAGAAAACGAGCTTCGTGATGCACCCCGCAGCTTTTCCGCTGCCAGTGCGTCCCAGAGCCGACCCCGGAATTCTGCAAGTCCGGGATTGCCCGTGCCCGCATCCGTGAGAACCAGCGGCCGGGACCCGTCGCCGCGGCCGAAACGCACGATCCGGTCCAGGCTGACAACAAAGCCGGCCTGTCCGGCCGCGACCTCACTGGCCGCCCTGCTCGCCCGCTCGACGACATCCTGCGGCTTGCCTTTAAAGTCACCCAGGTGATCCAGCGTCAGGTGCAGACGATCCTGCAGATGCAGCTGTGCGGTCAAGCGATGCCGACTTTTGATGTCGGCGCCCAGCGCGAGCATTCGGTCCGTGGCATCCGCATCCGGAAACAGGGCGAAAAACAGCCGGTCATTACCTTCGCGCAGCACCGGCGTCCTTTTCAACTTGGGCGGCGGCGGTTCAAATCCAAAAAGATCCACAGCTGGACCTTACTACATTCCATCAACAGGCAGCCCAAACCTCGCGTGACAGCCGGGTTCCAGAAGGTCATGCGGGTCTGCGTGCGGGTTGCCGGGGCTTGCATCGCAGCACGCAAGCATTAGACTGTCCGAACCCCACCCCTCCCCAGCCGGCAATCGACCGAGGCGCGGTGTCAACACCATGCCGCATCGACCGGACGCCGCCTCCACGAAGTACGAGTTGCTGGCCCGCGAGCTCGAGCAGCAGATCGCTGCCGGGGTGCTGCGTCCCGGGGATCGCCTGCCCTCCGTGCGCCAGACCTGTTCCAGCCGGGGCGTAAGTCCGAGTACGGTGTTTCAGGCCTACTACCTGCTCGAATCCCGCGGCGTGGTTCGCGCGGTACCACGGTCGGGCTACTTTGTCGCCGCTCGCGCCAGCGGCGCGTTGTTGCCGGAACCGGGAACGTCACAGCCGCAATCCGGATCTCAGCCTGTCGAGATCAACGACCTGATCTACGCATGCCTCGGCTCGGCGCGCGCGCACAACATCGTGCCTTTTGGTTCTGCCTTCCTGAGCCCGACCCTGTTTCCGCTTGACCGATTGCGCCGCGCGCTCATCTCCAGCATGCGGCGGCTCGACCCCTGCCGCATGGCTGAAGACCTGCCTCCGGGCAACCTGCCTCTCAAGCGCGAAATTGCAAAACGTTACCTGCGTCAGGGCTTCGCCGTGGCCACGAACGAGATCGTGCTCACCCACGGCGCGATGGAGGCCCTGAACCTGTGCCTCAACGCGGTTGCGCGGCCCGGCGACGCGGTGGTGGTCGAATCCCCCACCTTCTACGTGGCGCTGCAGGCGCTGCAGCGGCTGGGCCTGCGCGTCATCGAAGTACCCACCCAT